>JADJCA010000007.1:354469-708939 GCA_016703425.1 Myxococcales bacterium | reverse complement strand
CCGCGCCCAAGGCTAATGGCTGCACCCGAGAAGAGTCGGGGGGCGCCTTTGGCGTCGGCGTCGCGGTCCGCCGTGAGACCCGTAACGAACGCCTGATCTCGCGGCACCGATACCGCGACGCGAAACCGATCGCCGGAGCGAGCCGCGAGCGGCCGGAGGAGCCAAGTCCCGGGCGGCGCCTGGAGCGCTGCACCGGCGCGGTTTGCGACCTCGTCGTCTCGTAGCGTTCGCGCCGCTTCGCGCAGCGCGAACGTGTAGCGAAGCGTGCATCCCGTCGCGCAGCCTCGAACGAACCAGGACGTGCCGCGGAGCTCGACGCTCCCCGTCGAAGCTCGCACGTCGGACACGAAGGGCTCGGCGCCCTCCGTCACGGAGAGCTCGGTCCCGTCGTCGATGGCCCCTTCCGAGAAGTGGGCCTCCGCCTCGAGGATGCCGTGCTTCGCCAGTCTGATCTCATAACTCCACGTGGGAGGCCTAGGCGCGCTCGCCACTTGTGGCGGCTTTCGCTCGCCGCATCCGGCGAGCAGGCTCGGCGAGACCAACGCGAGCCACACGCTCAGCGAGACGCCGGGCCCGTTGCTCAACGAGAGGCTCGACAACATGCCTCCTGACCACGTCGGCAGGCGCAACGTCCGCAGGGTGGAGCGCACCGCCAGAGCTTCGGTGTCCGCATGGCAACCGTCAAGACCACTCGCCCCCACCTTCCGAAGTCCGCGCTGTCGAATCGAACCCACGGCCGCGCGGCGCGCGGTAGGCTCGCGCCCCATGAGCAAGGCACCCTCTCTTGGTTTGGCAGCCCTCTTCGTCCTCGTCGGCGCATGCGGTGGCGCTCCGGCAGAACCCGCGACGCCGTCGTCGCCGGCCGCGGCTGGGGCTCCGGCTCACGGCGCGACCCCGGCGGCAACGCCCGCGGCGGCGACGCCTTCTGCCGAGCGCCCGTACACGGTCATTGTCACCGCGGACCGCGTGAAGGCCATGATGGGCGACGCGAAGACGGTCGTTGTCGATGTGCGCAGTCCTGAGGACTACGCCAAGGGGCACATCCCCGGCGCCATCAACTTGCACGGCGAGCTTTGGCGAACGCCCTCGGCGAAGGGCGGCAAGCCGAGCCACGATCTGTTCACGAAGGCCGACGGTTCCATCGACACGGCGAAATACGACGCGCTCCTTGGTGGTGCGGGCATCGCGAACGACTCGAAGGTGGTCGTCTATGGCAACCACAGCGGCAAGGCCGACGGCTCGGTTCCCGCGGTGGTGCTCTTGGCCCTCGGGCACAAAGACGTGATGTTCTTGGACGGCGTCGGCCTCGACCAATGGAAGGCCGCGGGCCAGCCCCTCTCGACAGACGCAAAGAAGCTCGCCGCCGCCACGTACAAATCGGCGCCTGCGAACCTCATCGTGGGGCTCGACCACGTGAAGAAGCACGTAGCGGCGAAAGACGCCGTGCTTCTCGACACGCGAAGCGCCGGCGAGTTTACCGGCACCGATCCGCGCGACAACAAGAAGGCGGGTCACATCCCGGGCGCCGTCAACGTCAACTACGAGGAGCTCCTCGGCAAGGACAAGACGACCGTCAACGCCGCGCAAGCACGTACCCTGCTCACGAGCAAAGGCGTGACGCCCGACAAGAAGGTCGTCCTCTATTGTCAGACCGGCACTCGCGCCTCGCACAGCATGCTGGTCCTTCGTGAGCTCGGGTACACCAACGTCTCGCTCTACGACGGCTCCTTCCAGGAGTGGGGCAACCGCGAAGACACGGCCGTCGAGAAGTAGGCCGCACGGCCTGCTTGTTCGCGCCCACACGCGCGGCGGACCTAGGCTTAGGTCGCACGCGTCAGCGCACGCGCAGTCCCAAATCCTCGCCCTCCGGCGTGAACCACGTATTCTTCGTGGGGCATGGCGGAACATTCAGACCGCGCGCCTCAGCCCTTCGCCAATCCCTATGTGGCCGGCGTTGGGCTCGGGCTCGTTCTCTTGGGCGCCTTCGTCCTCATGGGACGCGGCATCGGTGCGTCGGGCGCCGTGGCGTCGTGTGTCGCGGCGTGCGTCAACGCCGTCTCACCTGAGCATGCTCGGAACGTAGACGCCTTCTCGCGTTACCTCGGGACCGGCCTCCATCGAGACTGGCTCGTGCTCGAGGTGCTCGGTGTCGCCCTCGGCGGCTACGTGTCGGCGCGCCTCGCGGGTCGCGCTCGCGCGACCGTCGACAAGGGGCCCAACGTCTCGGTCCGGACGCGGTTCCTGCTCGCCACCTTCGGCGGCGCCCTCGTCGGCGTGGGGGCGAAGCTCGCCCGCGGCTGTCCGAGCGGCCAAGCGCTCACGGGCGGCGCCATGCTCAACGCCGGCAGCTGGGCCTTCATGATGGCGGTGTTTGCCGGCGGCTATGCCTTCGCCTCTCTCATGCGGAGGCAGTGGAACTGATGGCGCCGCTCTTCAAGTACGGTCTCTTCGGCGAAGGCGTCTCGCTCGCGCTGGCAATCCTCATCGGCTTTGGCTTCGGCTTCGCGCTGGAGCGCGCCGGCTTTGGCAGCGCCAAGAAGCTCGTCGCGCAGTTCTACTTGACCGATCTCGCCGTCTTCAAGGTCATGTTCACAGCCATCGTCACGGCGATGCTCGGCCTCTACTACCTGGCTGCCTTCGGCGTCCTCGATCTCGGCATGGTCTACGTGGAGCCGACGCACCTCCTGCCGCAAACAGTCGGCGGCTTCGTGCTCGGCGCCGGCTTCATCATCGGCGGCTATTGTCCCGGCACCTCCATCGTGGGCATCGCCTCGGGCCGGCGCGACGCGCTCTTCTACCTCGGCGGCATGGCCCTCGGCATCTTCGCCTTCGGCGAGGGGAGCTCGTTCATCGACGCGTTCTACCAGAGCACGCCGAAAGGCGTGCTCACGCTCCCGGAGGCCTTCGGCTTGCCCTATGGTGTGGTCGTCGCGGCGGTCGTGGCGATGGCGCTCGGGTGCTTCCGGCTCGCTGAATGGGTCGAACGGCGCGGCGAGAAGGCCGCGAAGCCTTCGCCCACCGCCGCGGCGCCCGCGCCCGCCGAATGACCACGTCGGCGCCTCGCACGCTCGCCATCGTGGCGGCGCTCTTGGGCGCCGGCGCGCTCGTGCTCCGCGATCCGCCGACTCGTACGCGCGCGACGCTCGACCTCGAGGCGCTCGCGTCGGAGGTCGACCGGGGCGCCGATCATGTCGCGCCCCTCGAGCTTCAAGCGCTCCTCCTTGCCAAGAAGGTGCGCGCCATCGATCTGCGCGCGCCGGCCGAGTTTGAGGCGGGCCATGTGCCCGGCGCCGAGAACATCACGCTCGCGGCGCTCAAAGATTTCTCGGCTCCTCGCGACGCGGCGCTCGTCTTGTATTCGGGCGGCGGCATTCACGCTTCGCAGGCGTGGTTCCTCCTCCGGGCGCGGGGATTTTCGAATGTGAAGTTTCTCCTCGGTGGTTACGAGGAGTGGCTCAGCGCCACCGCGCCGCCGCCTTCCGCGCCGCAAGCCCCCGCGCCACCGGCGAGCGGCGCTCCTAGTGGGCAAGGCCCGGTACCGTCGGCGTCGTCGCTGCCGCCCGCGGAAGCCGGCGTGCCGGCTGCGGGGCGCCCGGCGCCCAAACGGCCGGCCCCCGCGAAGAAGCCTCGCGAGGGCTGTTGATGGTGCCTTCGTATCAGGGCGCCCAGGCCGAGCGCGCCTTGCCGTCTTGGACCAAGAGCGGCGCGAGCGCGGCGTAGGGCACGAGGACGCTCGAGTAGCGCAGGTTGGAGAAGCCGGGTGCCGCGAACGACACACCGCGCTCCGTGAGCAAGAACTCGCTCTTCAGTTTGTCGCCCGACGCACGCGCCGCCATGATGCCCTTGAGCTCGGCCTTGTCGGCCGCCGTCATCATGTCGCGCCGCTCATCGAAGGAGTCGATGATCTTGTTGATCTCGACCAAGATCTCCGCGCTCTTTCCCGGCGTCAGCACCTCACCCCAGAGCTTCACGGAGGAGCCGTCGGCGAGGTAGATGTTCTCGCGCTGGCGCGGCTCGTCCTTGACGCCGTCGTTGGGCAAGTTGGCCGACAGGTAGGTTGAGTACGAGAGCAAGTCGGGCCGCAAGACGCCGAAGCCGGCGCCGCCGAGGACCGACTCCACCGGCGCCTTGCAGAGGCTCTCGGCCTTCGGCACGACCGCCGTGAGCTTCGCGTTGATCGCGTCCTCTACCTTGACGTTGCCCAGACCAAGCACCTCGGCGCCCGTCACCGAAACCTGGCAGGGGTCGCCGCCGGCCTTTTGATAGGTCACCGCGATGGGGCGGCCATCCTTGTCCATGGTCCCCGCGGCGAGGGGCGATAGGCGCGCGGCGGAGTGGCGGCTCACGTCTTCGCTCGCGTCGCCGACGGTGCCGACGAGATCGTTGCCTTCGGGCTTGAGCTTCAGGAGCACGGGGTGCTCCCCCTTGAACGCCAGCAGCCACGTGAGCTCGTACACGCCCGCCGCGTCGACGGTGCCCGTCACCTTGGTCGGCGCAAAGCCGGGCATGCCCCGTTCGTTGTGCTGGAGCCCATAGCCGTCGACCTTGCCGGCCTTGACGGAGAGGCGGAAGAACCACTCGCCGACGTCGGCGCTCGTCATCCGGAACGTGGTGGTCGTCGCCGCGGCCGTCCGCACCTCCGACGCTGTCTGCTCGCCTTCGTCACTGGAGCCGCCGCACGCGGCGGCGAGGGTTAGGGCAACGGTCGACAGAACGCGGATGGTGAAGTGTCTCATGCCGACACTGTGTGCAACACAGGGGCCAAGCCGCCTGGCGCCGCAAGTGTCCGGGATTCGTTCCGAGGCACTTTTGGGAGGGGTCGTGCTTCTCGACTTGAGATCACCTCGAGGGCCAGGTGGCCGCCTTACTCACTCGTCGTCGTCGTCGTCGTCATCCTCGCCGTCCTCGTCGTCGCCGTCGTCGACGAGGCCATCGTCGAGCTCGTCGGCGAGGGCGCGCCGCTTGACGGCTTTAGAGAAATCCGTGGGGCCCGCGACCACCGCCGTGCCCGTAAAGATCTTCCCCGACGCGAGGTAGTCGTCGTCGAGCGCGTCTTCGTTGAACCGGGCGTCGCCGAAATCGTCATCGAAGAGATCGGCGCTCTCGCCGACGAGTCGCTTGATGGTCTTGTCGGCTCGAAGCGCGTCGTCCAAGAGGTAGTAGGCCGTCAAGAAGAGCCACTTGCCCTCGTTGGCCCACGCGCTGGTCCCGCAGTCGGGATCTTCGTCGAGGATGCCGGCCTCGGACGCGTTGGCGTAGGCGTGGTTCGCGATGCGCTTGAGGTAGCCGCGCAAAGACTCGGCCGCCTTGTCGGCCGGCGACGCCGTCTTGGGCTTCGGAAGTACGGCGACTTTCTGAGGGGCCTTGGTGGCCGTGGGCGCCGCGGCCGCGGCCTTGCCACCCTTGGGAGGCGCCTTCATGGCGGGCGCGGGTGCCGCCTTGGCGGGCTTGGGCGCGGGGACCTTGGCCTTGGCGGGAGCCGCTTTGGCCGGCACGCGCGCCTTCGAAGGGGCCGCTTTGCCAGGCTTTTTGGGGGCCGCCTTCGTCGTCTTTGGTGACGACTTCGACTTTTGGGCGGCGCGCTTCGTCTTCATGGGCGGGGACCGTAGAGCAACCGCCACTCGAATGGAACGTGCTCGAAGGGGCCCGGGGCATCTTGGTCGCCCCTATCGGCTTCTTTCGCCCTCGTTTCGGGTGATTTTTTTGGTGCGTGTGCGGCCGCGCGTCAGGTCTTCGGGAGCGCGTCGTTCGCGAGGGCTTCGCTCCCGAGCATGAACCAACGCAGCGATTCGGCGCTCTCCGGCAGCGGCGGTGGCTCGGAGCACGCCGCCATCGGCCCCGACAAGAACAGGCGCGTGGCCTCCGCCAAGCACTCCTCGTACGAAGCGGCAGCCGTAGGGCGCACCGATTCGGGGCACGCGAAGGTGCCCGTCCTGTACGAGAGTTGCCGCAGCGACAGCGGCGCCGGGCTGGGCCGCCGGTGTTGCCAAGCGCCGCTGACGGGATCGAAGCGATACTCGGGCAAGAGGCGGTGCCCGTGGCTCGCCACCAAATCGATGGCGCGCACGACGAAGGAGAAGGCATCGTCGTCGATGAAGTAGTTGAAATTGACGCGCACCCAGCCGGGCTTCATGCCAACGCGACCGCTCACGATTTCGCGCTCGTATTCGTGCGACGTATCGAGGTCGATGGCGAGCAAGCGATGCCCGTAGGGTCCCGCGCAAGAGCACCCGCCGCGGGCCTGGATGCCGAAGAGGTCATTGAGGAGCCGCACGACGAATCCGTGATGAAGGCGTCGCTCGTTCTCGTGGACGATCTCGAAGGAGAGGATTGAGAGGGCCGGGGCCGCGGGATTGCCGAGGACCCGGATGCGCGGGTTTCGGCTCCAGGCTTCAATGGCGCGGCGCCGGAAATCTTTCTCGCGCTCGAGGATGAGGTCGGCGCCGATGGCGCTCTTCAGTTGGAAGGCGAGGCCTGCGCGGATCGATTCGAGAATAGGAGGCGTGCCACCTTCCTCGCGGTGCACCACGTCCTCGAGGTATCGATGAGCTTCCGGGTTGACGTAGGCCACGGTGCCACCGCCAGGCACCGACGGCACGCGGTTCACGAACAGGTCCTTCTTCGCGACCAAGACCCCGGGGCTCCCGGGCCCCCCGATGAATTTGTGAGGCGAGAGGAAGATCGCGTCCTTGTAGGCGAGAGGAGCCCCACCTCGCGCTTGCGGATTCATCTCGATGGGCACGTAGGGCCCGGCCGCCGCGTAGTCGAAGAAGGCGAGGGCCCCGTGCTTGTGCAAGAGCGCCGCGACGGCGTCCGTGTCGGTGAGGATGCCCGTCACGTTGGACGCGGCCGAGAAGCTTCCGATGCGAATCGGCCGCTTGGCGTAACGCACGAGCCCTTCTTCGAGCTCACGCATGTTGACGTGGCCGTGCTCGTCTTCGCTGATCTCGATGACGTCGGCGATGGACTCGCGCCAAGGGATCTCGTTGGAGTGGTGCTCGTAGGGCCCGATGAAAATGACCGGCCGCTCGGCTTCCGGGATCCGCTCGGTGAGCTTGTACTTTCCGTCGAGGTCGGCGGGAATCCGCAGGTTCATGCACTCGATGAGTCGGTGCACGGCCCCCGTGGCGCCGGAGCCTGCGAAGAGCACGACGTCGCCGTCGCCGCCGCCCACCGCTTCGTGGATGATGGCGCGCGCGTCTTCACGAAATCGGGTCGTCTGCTCGCCGGTGCCCGATGCCTCACTGTGGGTGTTCGCGTAGAGCGGCATGACGCGCGCCCGCATGAAGTCCTCGATGAACTCGAGGCACCGTCCCGACGCCGCGTAGTCCGCGTACACGAGCCGTCGGGCGCCGAAGGGGCCCCTCGATGATGGTGTGATCGCCGATCACGGCCTTGCGCACCGTCTCGAGCAGCTTCTCTCGTGACTCGTCGTTCATGCTCATGACCCCACGTACCGACTCTAGAGTGTATTTCGCGCCTTTGCGACCCTCGCTCCCCGTAAACGTGAACGTGCCCGTGCACGCCTCTCTCTCCGCCCTCCGCGCGTGCTCTTGTGGGGCAAAGAGGCCCCCGGTTCGGCCCTCACAGGTCCAGAATCTCGTAGTCCTTAATCTTATAAAGCAGGGCCCGATGGCTGATTTCTAGGATCTCGGCGGCCCGCGTTCGGTTGCCCTTGGTCTTGGCGAGGGCGCGGCGAATCAGGATCTCTTCGATGGCCGCGACGGTCTTCTTGATGGAGAGCTCGCCGCTCGCGAGCTGCACCGCCACCGGATCGAGCGCCTCACGGACGCGCTCCGGAAGGTCCGACACCTCGAGCATGTCGCTCTCGGCGAGGACCATGGCACGCTCGATGGTGTTCTCGAGCTCACGCACGTTGCCGGGCCACGCGTACTCGAGGAGCATGCGCCGCGCCTCCGGTGACACGCCGCGGACCTGCGTGCCGAGGCGCGTGTTGTTCCGCGACAGGAAGTGGTCGATGAGGAGGCCAATGTCGTCGCGTCGTTCGCGCAGCGGCGCGATGGCGATGGGCAGGACGTTGATGCGATAGAACAAGTCCTCGCGGAAGCGGCCCGCCTTGGCCTCGGCGGCGAGGTCGCGGTGCGTGGCCGTGAGGATGCGCACGTCGACCTTGATGTCTTTGGTGTCGCCGACGCGGCGAATGGTCTCTTCTTGGAGCGCGCGGAGGAGCTTCACCTGCAGGTTCAGCGGCAGCTCACCGATCTCGTCCAAGAGGAGCGTGCCTTCGTGGGCCTCTTCGAAGAGGCCGCGCCGGTCCGAGCTTGCGTCCGTGAAGGCGCCCTTCTTGTGACCGAAGAGCTCACTCTCCAGCAGTGACTCGGGGATCGCGCCGCAGTTGATGGCGACGAAAGGGCCGCTCTTGCGCGCGCTCCTCGCGTGGATCGCCCGCGCGACGAGCTCCTTGCCGACCCCGCTCTCGCCGCTGATGAGGACCGTCGTTTTGTAGTCGGCGATCTTCGAGATGGTCTTGAAGACGTCCTGCATTTGCGGGCTCTTCGCGAGGATCGTCTCGAACTGATGCTCCTTCTTGATTTGCTCCTTGAGGGCCCGGTTCTCGCGACGCAGAAGCTCGCGCTCCTCCGCCTTGCGGAGCGCCAGGACAACCTCGTCGGGCTTGAAGGGCTTGGAGATGTAGTCGTACGCGCCGGCCTTGATGGCCTCGAGGGCTAGGTCGACGTTGCCGTAGGCGCTCATCACGATGACCGTGGCGTGCACGTTCTTGGCGCGCAGCGTCGCCAGGAGATCGAGGCCGCCCATCTTGGGCATCCGGACGTCGGTGAGGATGACGTCGGGACCGAAGGCGTCGAGGGACGCCAAGGCCTGCTCAGCGCCGTCGGCGACCTCCACTTCATAGCCGTGCTTGCGCAGCAACGTCTTTAGGACGAGCCGGATGTTCTCTTCGTCGTCGACCACCAGGATGCGCTTCAACGGGGGCTCCTTGGGTACCGGCGTCGCGCCGACGCCGGTACGTAAAACCTTCATAGCCAATCTATGGGATTCCCTGAGGGCTTGAAATGAAGCATTTCGAATGCGCAAACGGTGCGTACTGCCCTCGCAGGCGGGGAGCGGGTACGGTCGGGGCCCATGGAGACAGGACTCGATCGGCTGCTTTCCGAGGCGCCCCTCTCGCGGCTCTTGCGTGGCACCAAGGTGGGCGTTTTGGCGCACCCCGCGTCCGTGACGCGCGACCTCGCGCACGCCGGCGACGTCTTCGAGGTGTTGGGCGTTCGGCCCAAGGTCTTCTTCGGTCCGGAGCACGGCTTCGGAGGCGAGGCGCAAGACATGGTGGGCGTCCAGCACGGCAAGACGCGCCACGGGATTCCCATCCGCAGCCTCTACGGTGACAGCCTGCTCGAGCTCGTCCCGCAGGCCGAGGACCTCTCCGACGTCGACCTCCTGGTCGTCGATCTTCAGGACGTTGGCTCGCGCTACTACACGTTCGTTTGGACCGCGGTCCTGGCGATGCGCGCGGCCGTCGACGCGAAGAAGCGCGTGCTCGTCCTCGATCGCCCGAATCCCATCGGCGGCGATCTCTCGCAAGCGGAGGGGCGGAGCCAGCTCATGGCCTATCGCTCCTTTGTTGGGCTTGAGCCTATCGCCGTTCGGCATGGCCTCACGCTCGGTGAGATTGTCGCCGCCGAAGCCGAGAAACACGGCGCGTCGCCCGAGCAGGTGCAAGTCGTCGCGGTGCGCGGCGACGCAGGGCGTGGCGGCGCGGACACCTGGGACCGTCCTTTCGTGATGCCGTCGCCCAACATGCCGACGCGCGAGACGGCGCTCGTCTATCCGGGCGGGTGTTTGCTCGAGGGCACCAACCTCTCGGAGGGGCGCGGCACGACGAGGCCGTTTCAAGTCTTCGGCGCGCCCTTCATCGACGGTGCGGCGCTCGCGAACGCGTTTCACGCGCTCGACCTCCCGGGCGTGCGCGTCCGGCCGCTGACCTTTCGCCCCACGTTCCACAAGTTCGCCGGCGAGACCTGCGGCGGCGTCGAGGTCTACCCCATCGACGAGCGCCGCTTTCTCCCGGTCGCGACCTACGTGGCGCTCATTGCCTTGTGCGCCGAGCAAGCGCCCGAGCGGTTCGCGTTTCGTACCGAGCGCTACGAGTTCGTCGACGACATCCCGGCCTTCGACCTCTTGACCGGTGACGGGCAAGCGCGAGCCATGATCCTCGAAGGGGCGAGGCCCCTCGACGTCGCCAAGAGCGTCTCGGAGCTGCGCGGTGGCGACGCCGACGCGCTTCGTCGCGCTCGCGAGGCCTTCTCGCGCTACGCGATTTCCTGACGCGCAAGACGACGCGTCGCCATCCACGCGCCATTCGCCGGTTCATCGCGAGCAACGCTTCGGCTAACCTTCGTCTCTTATGGCTCAAAAGCCCGATCCCGCCCTCCTTGGGCGCACCATCGCCGGCAAGTTCGTCGTCGATGCGGCCATCGGGGGCGGAGCCATGGGAGCCGTCTACCGCGCGAGGCATTTCGCCCTCGACAAGGACGTGGCCATCAAGGTCATGCACCGCGATCTCTCGCGCGATCCGGCGTACGTGGCGCGCTTCCTCCGCGAGGCGAAGGCCGCTTCGCGCATCGACCACCCGTGTTCGGTTCGCGTCATCGACTTCGGCGAGGAGCCCGACGGCCTCTTGTACCTCGCCATGGAGCTGCTCGACGGTCGCGACCTCTACACGGTGCTTCACGACGACGGTCCTATGCCGCCGGAGCGCATCTGCGACATCTTGCTCCAGATGCTGGCCGCCATCGCGGTGGCCCACGAGATGGGCGTCGTCCATCGCGACATCAAGCCAGAAAACATCGTCGTGCTTGCTGGCACCGACGACGAAGGCAAGCCCCACGATCTCATCAAGGTCTGCGACTTCGGCGTCGCCAAGATCACCGATCGGCGTGGTGAGAAGCCCGCCGTCGCGACGGGACCAGCCATCACGACCGAGGGGCTCGTCGTTGGGACGCCCGAATACATGTCGCCGGAGCAGGGCCGCGGCGAGGTGCTCGACGCGCGGAGCGATCTCTATTCGGTCGGCGTCATTCTCTACCAGATGCTCGCCGGCAAGGTGCCCTTCGAGGCCGAGAGCGCCTTGGGCATCGTGCTCAAGCACGTGACCGAAGACCCAACGCCTCCTTCGGCGCTACGGCCCAACGTCGATGGCGCGCTCGAGGCCATTTGTCTCCGAGCGCTGAAGAAGAAGAAGGAGGAGCGGTACCAGACGGCGCGCGAGATGCGCGCGGAGCTCCGCACGGCCCTCTCGGCGCATGGCGGCTCAACGGCGCCGCACCGAAGCCTCACGGCCGCGGAAGCGCAAGCGGCCATCGCCTCGCGCGTCGTCGTCGGCGCGGGGCAAGAAGAGGTGCCGCAGAGCACCGCCGACACCGCGGTGGCCTTCGACTCGTCGGCCATTCGCGCCGTTCGTCCGAGCGTGCCAGCGAAGAGCGAGGTGCCCGAATCGATTCCGCCACCGCCGGGCGTCCGGCCCCGTTGGGGTGGCATCCTGCTCGGGGCGCTGCTCCTCGCCGTGGCCGGCGGCGTCTTCGCGTTTTTGGTGAAGGCGAAGCCGACTCCGGACAAACCGAGCCCCATCGCCAGCGCGTCGGCGAGGTCGGTGCCCTCCGTGGCCACCGCGATGCGCGACCCGTCGAACGTGGACGTGTCGGGCGCACCGACGGTCGATGAGAAGGGCGCGGCGAAAGCGCCCGACAAGAAGCCGAGGGCCGTGGGAACGAAGGGCTCCGCGGCCTCCGTCGACGTGGATGGCGGCCCGCTTCGCGTCGCGTCGATGGGAGGGACCTTGAATGACGGCGGCGCGCCTGCCGTCGCGTTCTCCGACGGTGGCGTGGCGCTCGCTTTCGCCGACGCGGGGTCGGCCAAGTGGGACGCAAAACAAGGCAACGTGACGGTGCAAGCCGTGAGAGCGCTCGGCGTCAGCCCCGAGACGCTTCGAAAGGCTGTGCCGCTGACCACCTTGGTGGCCTGCTATCGTAGTGGCCTCACCGGCAAGGGCCCGCGCCCCGTCCCGTCTCACATGACCTTGCACCTCGACGCCAACGACGACGGGCGCGTCAATAGCACCACGCTCACGGGCTCGCCGCCCATCGCGAAGAGCGCGGGCACCTGCGTCATCAACGCGATGATCGGGAAGACCATCGGTGGGGACGGCGGAGCGCTCGTCTCTGGTGATGTCGAGTTGGTCTTCAGCGTCGACTGAAACGCGCTCTACGCGACGTCGAGCCACCGTGCCGTCGAGGCCTCGCCGAGCCAGGCGACGTCGACCGCCGGCTCGTGGGCGGAGGCGAGCAGCGTGTCGTAGACGTGGCGCAGGTTCGAGAGACGCGTCTCGCGATCGGTGCGCAGCATCCCGTCAATGAGCTCGATGACGGGGGCCGGGAGCGACGGCGCGAAGCGGGCCAACGAGGGTGCCGGTGCGAGGGTGCGTCGGAAGGTGTCGACCAGATCGACGCCTTCGAAGGGGTTCAATCCGGCGAGGCATTCGAAGAGCACCACGCCGAGAGAGAACACGTCGGCGCGGCCGTCCACGGCGAGTCCCTGGATCTGCTCCGGCGCCATGTAGCTCGGCGTGCCCACGCAATCGGTTGCGCCGCCGGGGCCGGACCAGTGCGCGCAGGTAGCCACGCCGAAGTCGACGAGCGTCGCCTGGAGCTCGCTGCCGCGCTCGGCGAGCAGCACGTTGTCGGGCTTCACGTCGCGGTGGACGACGCCCGCCCGGTGCGTGGCGTCGAGCGCCGCTGCGAGGCCGCACCCGAGGCGCGCCGCCACGAGCAGGGGAAGCGCCCGACCTCGCGCGAGGTTCTTCGCGAGCGATTCGCCGACCAGGTAGTCCATCACGAGGGCGACTTGGCCGCCCGGCGCGCGCAGGAGCTCACGAACGCGCAGCACGTTCGGGTGGACCACGCGACGCGCGAGCCGTGCCTCCCGAATGAGTCGCGCCGCCTCGCCGCGCGACTCTTCCTTCATGGTCTTCACGGCGACGAGCGCTCCAGTTCGCACGTGACGTGCCAACCAGACTTTGCTCATGCCGCCTTCACCAAGAACCCGGAGGGCCCGATACGAGCGAAGAGCCAGGTGCGCGTCGACGCTCTCCTCCGTGTCCGGACGTGACCCTGTCCACAGCCCCCACCTCTCAACTTTGCGATCCATCGCTTGGGTGACGCCGGCTGCCACGCGGTGTCGCGTTGCTGGCGAAAACTTTCGTCGGAGGCGCGGGCACATCGATTGCACCCCCTTTGGCTCGGTGGCTTAGCGCTGACCCGGCCAGCACGCGAAAATACCCCACGTGACCATGAACGCTCTCGATCGCTCCCACGTCCACGAAAGCGCCATCCTCGACTATATCGACGGTGGCGGCTCGGCTCGCCATGAGGTCGAGGCCCACCTCGATGTCTGCGACGAGTGCCGTCGGCTCGTGGCCGAGTTGGCCCGTCAAGCCACCGGGCCTTGGGGCGAAGGCACGCCCACCGAGCCTCGCCTCGAACGCGCTCTGCCCGCCCCCGGTACGCTGCTCAAGGGACGCTTCCGCATTCAGAGGCCCCTCGGCCACGGCGCCATGGGGATGGTCTTCGAGGCCGCCGATGAAGCGCTCGGCGGGCAAGTCGCCATCAAGGTCTTTTGGCCCAACCTGAGCGCCGATCCGCGCGTGCTCGACTCGATTCGTCGCGAGGTGAGCCTCGGGCGACGCATCGTTCACCCGAACGTGCGGCGCGTTTTCGACGTGGAGTCGAGCGACGGCGTGACGTTCCTGACGATGGAGCTCGTCGACGGCGAAACGCTCGAGGCGCACCTCCAGCGTGAGACCCCGCCGCCCGAGGTGGCGGTTCGCATCCTCAGCCAGATTTGCGACGCCCTCGGCGCGGCGCACGCGGCCGGGATCGTCCATCGCGATCTCAAACCGGGCAACATTGCCCTCGATGAGAAGGGGCGCGTCATCGTGATGGACTTCGGTCTGGCGCGCGACGTCAACGCGCAGGTGAGCCGCCACCAGGGCCGCGGGCTCGTGGGGACGCCGGCCTATTGGTCGCCCGAGCAGTCGCGAGGTGAGCCGGCTACATCGGTCTCCGACGTCTACTCGCTCGGCCTGATCGCCTACCGCCTCTTCGCCGGCCGCTCGTTCACGCTGGAGGGCGCGAACCTCGTGCCGCCGCCTTACCGCGCCGTGGTCGACCGGTGCCTCGAACAAAAGCCGCAAGCGCGGTTCCCATCGGCGGCGGCGGTGAAACGCGCCCTTGAACGGGTGAGCGGCGCAAAGGGCCGCTTCGCGAGGGGGGCCGCTGCCGTCGCCGCGTTGTCGCTCGCGATTGCCATCGTGAGTGCGGTGACGCTCTCTCGTGGCACGTCGATGGCGGCCAGCGCCCCGTTGATCGCGGCGCGGGCCACCGAGGCTCCTGCCGTGGACCTCCCTTCCACGGGCGAGGCGGCGGGCGCGCGACATCTCGGCGCTCCGGCGTTGGAGCAGCCCGCCGTGTCGGTGGCCGACCTTCCCTCGGCCAAGGGCAAACCCCGCGTCCGTGCGCAACGAGTGCTCGACGCCCGCGGCGAGCCGTCCCCATCGACCGCGGAGGCGGCGCCGCCGACGCACACGAACGAGACAGGAGAGAGCCTGAGGCAAAAGCCAGTGCGTCCGAAGCGCCCCATCGACCGCGAAGATCCGTATGCTTCGAAGCCATGAGACGCCGCCTCGCCGCCGCCGCCGTGAGCGCACTCTTTGTCCTCGCCATCGCCGCGCCGTCGCTCGCAGCGCCCGATGGGGAGGACGCGAAGCCTAAGGTTGCCGAGCTGGCGCAGCGCCACTTTCGTCGCGGCGTCGAGCTCTACGACGAAGCGGACTTCGCCACGGCCCTGGTGGAGTTTCGGCGAGCTTACGAGACACTTCCGGAGTTTCGTGTGCTCTACAACATTGGACAAGCGGAGTATCAGCTCCAGCTCTACGCCGCGGCGCTCAAGTCCTTCCGCCTCTACCTCGATCAGGGCGGCGAGCGCATCTCGGCGAGCCGCCGCGCCGACGTCGAACGAGAGGTTGCTCGGCTCGAGGGCCGCGTCGCGAGGCTGCACGTCTCGGGTCCCGCCGGTCTCGAGGTCTTCGTCGATGACGAACATGTGGGCCAGCTCCCGCTGCCCTTGCCGCTCGTCGTCAGCGCTGGCCGAAGGCGCCTCCGGACCGGCGAAGGGCCTTCAGGTACGCGGCTCTCTCGGACCGTCGAGGTCGCCGGGGGTGACGACGTTCGCGTGGACCTAGGAACAGAAGGCTCGAAAGCGGCTTCAACGCCAAAGTCGCGCGAGCCTGGGCAGGCGCCGGGGCCGACCGTTGCGCCGCACGTGGTGACCTGGGTCGTCACGGGTGGCCTTGCCGCGGGCGCGACCGTCACGGGGGTCCTCGCGCTCGGCGCTTCGAGCGACCTCGCCGACAGGCGAGCACGAGTGCCGGGCACTGTGACGGCCGCCGAGCTCGAGGCCGCCGCTTCCAAGTCCAAGGATCTCGCGCTCGCGACCGATCTGCTTGGCGCGGCCGCCATCGCCGGCGCCGGCGTGAGCCTCTATTTGACGTTGCGTCCTCGTTCCCCGGTGCCCCCCGTCGTCGTTGGCCTCGCCGGCCGCAGCGTCTCGATGCACGGTCGCTTCTGAGCGCGGCCCGAACGAGGGTGCTCGCTCGTTACCGCTGCGTGTCAAGGAACGAGAGGCTCACCTCGACGCCGCTCAACATCACGCCGACGAGGCTTGTGAACTCCGAGTCCGAAAGGCCCATGCGCTGCGCCAAGAGCTCGCGGGTCTTTTCGAGCACGGTCTCCTTGGCCCGGACAAGCCTTCGGGCCGCCGTGGCCCGATGGATGCCGTACATCGGCGCGAGCCGATCGATGCCGAGGTTGTCGACGAGGTGCAGGCGCAACATCGTTCGATCTTCCGGTGCCAAGAGCGCGATGGCCTCCCGGAAGGCCGCCCGAAACGGCTCCGCGTAAGCGGCGCGGAGCACGGCCATCTCAGGGCTCGCGCCGAGCGCCGGCGCTCGCGCAAGCGCGTCGTCGTCGTCGTGATGCTTCGTCCGTCGCGACTCGGAGCGCTGCATCGTCAGCGCCGTCCTCGTCACCAAGACGCGGAGCCACGCGGCGAGCGGGCCGCGTCCCGAATATTGGGAGAGCTTCGCGGGCCGCTCGGGGCCGGGCACCAAGAGCTCTTCCCGCACGCGCTGCGCCAGCTCGTCGGGCGTCGCGCCGCGGAGCGCCGCGCGAGCCGCGGCTCGGGTCACGAGGCCATCGAGCTCGGCGAGCGCCGCCGTGTCGTTGCGCAGGGCGGCCTCGGCCAAGGCCACGTCGGCGTGAAGAGCGAGGAGCGCGACGTCGGGCGCCGTCGCCGTCGCGATCAGCGTCGCCACGTGCGCCTCCAAGGCCCGTAGGTCCAGCGTGAGGCTAGGCCACGAAGCGGCCGCCACGGCCACGAGCTCCTCGAAGGCGGCCTCGAGCGGCAGCGCGAGGTCGGCGCGTCCCAGGCGATCCACGAGTCCTGCGCCGACGCCGCCCTGTCCCATGGGCGCATGGTAACCGAACCCGGCTCCTCGCGGCCGCGGGCAGCGCGCTCAGGGGCAGGCGAAAGGGCCCTCGACGGTCTTCGTGGCCCCCACGAAGACCTGACCCGAGCTCGCGTAAGCGAGGTTGCTCACGCACCAGACGTCGATGTCCGTGACGACGTCGCCCGTGGCGAGGTCGAAGTCGAGCTCGCCGGAGGCCCCGACGAAGTTGATGGACTGCCCGGCTCGCAACGCGCCGAAGCCCTTGCCGAGCTCCGTCAAGCGCGCCTCGACGCGCTCGCCTGCGACCAGCTTGCCGAGCCCTTTCGCCAAAAGCTCGCCCGTCGGGTTTGGCGGGCCCTCGGCGGCAAGCGAGAGCGCCACGAGGTAGGTCGCGTCGAAAGCGCCGGCTGTGCCGTAGGCCGTTGGAACGTCGATGAACGCGCCGCGGTAGGCGCTTACGAATGCATCGTACACGCTTCCCCGGTAGGCCGGGACCGTGCCACGGACGCGCTTTTGGAGCGATGGCGTGGTGCGAATGGCGGAGAGCAGGTCGTCGCCCCTCGCCCCATCGGTGAACACGTATTCCGGAAGGATGCCGGGGTTCCAGCTAGCCGTCGCGCCCGCTTGCTCCAGCGGGCCGACGACGGCCTTTACGGTCTCGGTCGTGCCGAGGAGGATCACGATGTGCGGTGCGAAGTCCGAGAGCGCCTTCCTGTCCTCGTCGCGGGGGCCCTCGACAGCCGGGTACACGATGGACCGGAAGTAGGGGGCCGCAGGGTTTAGCGGTTTGCCGTTCAGGAGCGGAGCGTCTTGACCGCCCGACGGCACCAGGAGCCCCGCGAGTGCGGTGCCATACGCGTCGTCCTTCGCGACGACCGCAAGCTTCACTTGGGCGATGCTGGGAAAGCGTGCCCGGAGCGAGGCCTCGAGCGCGGGTATTTGGACGCGCAGCGGCACCGCCTGGAGCAGATCGGTGGGCGCCGTCCTCCAGACGAGACCCCGGTCGTCGAGCGACGTGATGAGGGCCGAGGTCGCCGTCGGTGCGATGAGCAGCGTGCCCTGCCGCACAGTGACCTCGGTGGCGACCTTGATGACGCGTCCGCTGCCGGCGGGCCCGATGATCGCCGGCACCTTCAGGCGCTCTGCGAGGTGTTTGGCGGAGCGGAGCAGCGGCTCGTCAGCGGCGTCGCAAACGAGCGCGGCGAGGCTCCGAGCCGGCGCCGCGCCGGCGGGAATGCCACCAGCCTTCTCGATGTCGGAGAGTGCCACGCGAACGCTGCGGAGGCGCTGCTCCGTCACGTCCCTTGCACCGTCATCCTTGAAGAGCGCGCCGACGATGACCACGCGCTCGCTTTTGAGGATCTCCTTCGGGTCGACATCTTCGGTGCCGTTGGTCAGCGTCTGACACTCGGGCGAGAAGACCTCGACGCACCGGCCCTCGGGTTGGACGCACGCGCGCAGCAGCGCCCCGCCGGCGCAGTCGCGGTGCGATGAACACGGGCGGCACACGCCGCTCTGGCAAACGGCGCCCTGGAAGGCGCCACCCTTCGCGTCGCAGTCGCGAGATGAAGCGCACTGCGCCGCGTCGCGTTCCACGACCAGCGAACACGACGCGGCGGCGAACGCCGCTCCAAGGACCGCGACGGCGAGCGCGAGTGCGCCGAGGCGCCGGTGCGGTCGGCTCCCGGCCATGGCTACTTCTTCGTCTCGGTCTCGAGATCCTCGGCCAGGTAGCTGAGGATCACCTCGTCGAGCGATTTGTCGCTGATGAGATCTTCGCCAAAGATGGACGCGGCCTTGGGCGACCGCGAGGCCCCGAAGATCGACGCCGGGCGCGTCGAGCCGTAGCGGCCATCGGACGGCGGCGCCGACGAGCGTCGAGCAGGCCTTCCCGATGGCGAGCGCGACGACCCTTTGCGCGAAGGGACGTGGTCCTCCGGCGCCCCCTGCGACCGGTAGCGGGTCTCGGTTGCGGGCGCCTTGGCAAAGAGGTTCGCCGGTGGCGGCGGGAGGTCGCTGATGTGGGGCCGCGGAACCGAGTCTGACGGCCCCATGTCTTCCGGGGCCGGTGCGGGAATGGTTCGCCCGCTCGCCGGCGGCCGCTGGCTCTTGCGCTTCGGGGCGTCGACGCTCGGGCTGGCCGCGGCGGGCGGCACCTCCGCGGCCGGCGCAACGCCGAGCGCGGCGTCGATGAGCGGGTCGTATTGTCCGTCGCGCAGCGCGATGAAGACCGACTTGTGCTGGTCCTTCATCATCTGGCGGACCGTGTCCGCCATCTTGGTCTCGCCGATGTGCTCCGCGTACGACGTCTTCAGGGACTTGAGGATGCGCCCGCCGTCCATGAACAGGTGCGTGATGATGTGCGGGTGCTTAACGCCCGAGTCCTCGGTCTGAATATGGAACGTCCGGTTCTTGTGCCGGACGTTGTTGTTGTAGCCGAGGAGCGGCGAGGGAGCTTTCGACATTCCGCTGCAATGCTAGGCGTCGGGCACGGCCCGACGGATTCCCAGAACTAACACTTCCAGTGCCTCTGAAACAGAGGCCCTGCGCAAAGGTAACGCCTTTGTCGGCGCGTGGCTCGGACCGTTTCGAGGGCCGCGAGGTTGTGGTACGGACGGCACGCGTCGTCGTGGGCCCTCTTGTTGGTCGTCGGCTCGGCCCGTCGCGCGCGCTCCTCCGCCGTGGAACTCGTCTACTTTGCGCTCCTCATCGGGGGCCTGATTTTCATCCACGAGTTTGGCCACTTTGCCTTGGCCAAGGTGTTCGGGGTCAAGGTCCTCACGTTTTCCATCGGCTTCGGGCCGAAGCTCCTAAGGCTTCGGGGGCGTGAGACGGAGTATTGCCTGAGCGTCTTGCCCTTCGGCGGCTTCGTCAAGATGCTCGAAGAAGGCAAGGGCGCTGGGCCCATTCCGCCGGAGGACCGCAGCCGCACCTTCGAGGCCCAGTCGCTCTACAAGCGCGTGCTCATCGTGGTCGCGGGCCCGGCGATGAACCTGCTCTTCCCCATCCTCCTTTACGGGGCCGTCTTCCTCGAGCACCGCTCGCTGCCGCCGGCCGTCGTGGGCGTCGTCTTTCCTGGCATGCCCGCTGAGGGCAAGCTCCAACCGGGCGACCGCGTCGAGGCCATCGACGGCGACGAGGTGCGGACCTATCCCGATGTGCAGCGGCTCCTCTCGGGCAAGGCGGGGCGCGCCGTCAAGCTCGTGGTGACCCGCGAAGGCCGCGAGCTTGAGGTCGTGCTCACGCCGGTGCGGGTGGCCCGCGATCGCGAGCGCGAGATCGAGGAGTCGGCGGACGTGCTCGGCTTCTTGCCCGGCCTGCCGGCGCCGACCGTCGGCGTGCCGGCGACCGACTCTCCGGCGTATCGCGCGGGCCTCCGCTCCTTCGATCGCGTGGTCTCTGTGGGCGGGACGCGCATCAGCACGATGGAGGAGCTCACGCAGCTCCTCTCGGCCAACCGAGGCGACACCGTCACGCTGTCTTATCTGCGACCCGTCCCGGTCCTCGCGCAAGGTGGGCTCTTCGATCTCGCGGTGATGGAGCCAGGCGTCGCCACGTTGACACCGCTCCCGCGGCCCGCACCCGTGGAGGGCGGCGTTTTGCGCGAGCGCGACGTCCTCGATCGCGTCGGCATCGAGAGCTCGGAGATGTTCGTGGCCTTCGTGCCCGAGGGCTCGAGCGAGTGGAAAGCGGGCCTCCGCGCAGGGGATCGCATCACGCACCTCGACGGGAAGCCGCAGCGGCTCTGGCTCGCCATGAAGGACGAGCTGAAGCGCGGCGCCAGTCAGATGCGGGAGCTCCGCTGGACGCGCGAGGGCGAGCCCAAGCGAGGCTTCTTTCAGCTTCGCCGCGAGGGCTGGCAAGACGAATACGGGCAGAGCTACGAGCGCTACGTCTTCCGTACGACCTCTTGGGCGCCGCGCCACGTGGAGCTCGTGCCGAACCCGAACCCGGTCCTCTATGCCCTTCGGAGTGCCATCGAGGAGACGGGCAGCGTCATTCGCTTCATCAGCGTCGGCTTCGTCCGGATTCTCCAAGGCAAGATCAGCCTTCGCTCGGTGAGCGGCCCCATCACGCTCTACGACGTGGCCGGCCAAGCGGGCGCCAAGGGCACCACGTATTTCGTCTGGGCCATGGCCGTCATCTCCATCAACCTTGGCCTCGTGAACCTCTTGCCGATCCCGGTCCTCGACGGCGGGCACCTCGTATTCCTCGGTCTCGAGGCCCTAAAGAAGCGCCCCGTCAGCATGCGCGCTCGAGAGATCGCGAGCCTCGTCGGCATGAGCATGTTGGCGCTGCTCATGCTTCTGGCCTTCAAGAACGACGTCGAGCGGCGCTGGGAGCTCATCTTGGGGCAGCTCCGCGATCTGTTTGGTTAGGCCTTCTGCGTACCGCAAAAAGCTGCGGCAAAATACCTAGGCTCGTCCGTTCAGTGCCGGGGTCCCCGAGAACTTTTGCAGCGGAGCTGGCACGGGGCCCGAGGTTGTGCCACTTTCCCGGCGAACCAATGAAGTGGCTTGCCTGGGGCTCTGTGTTCGTTCTCTGGGCCGCTGCCTGCGCCACGACGGAGCCCATCGAAGCGAGCGACGTCCCGACGCCTCCGAGTCCGGAGGCGGCGCCGCCTCCCGCCGACGCCGGCACCGACGCGCGCGCTGAAGCGTCCGTGAAGCCTGAGGCCGGCGGCGGTGACAGCTCCTTCGTGGCTCCCGCGCCCATCGTCTCGGCCATGACGCCGCTCAAAGCCACCGCCGGCGGCGTTGGCCCCACGCTCGTCGTCACGGGCGATAAGTTCGTGAGCTGGTCGGTCGTTCGCGTCGATGGCGCCGACTTGCCGACGACCTTCGTCAGCCAGACGAAGCTCCAGGCGCAGCTCCCGGCGTCCCGCATCGACAACGCCGGCATTCTTCAAATCGACGTCTTCACAGCGGCGCCGGGCGGCGGAAAGAGCGCCAACCTGGGCTTCTTGGTCGAAAACCCGATCCCCGTGCTCGCCTCCATCGCGCCGTCCTCGGTCCAGGTCGGGTCCGGTGACATGATCCTCACCCTCAACGGAACGAATTTCTCGAAGTCGCCGAAGGTCACCTTCGACAACGTCGACCTCGTGATTCAATCCGTCACAGCGAACGTGCTCACGGCCACGGTGCCCGCCGCCCTCGTCGCGGTCGCCGGCAGTCGGCCCGTCACCGTCGCCAATCCCGCGCCCGGCGGCGGCAAGAGCTCCACCATCGCGTTCATCGTCACCAACCCCCAAGCCATTACAGTCACGGGCGTGAGCCCCACGACGGCGCTCGTGGGCAGCGGCAACGTAACGTTGACGATCGCCGGCGCGGGCTTCGTGCAGGGCTCCGGCGGCTCCGGCTCCAGCGTCTCGTTCAACGGCGTCAACATCCCGACGACGGTCACCGACCAAACGCAGATGAGCGCGACGATCCCCGCGGCGCTCCTCACCACGTCGGGCACGTTCCCCATCGTCGTGACCAACCCGCCGCCCGGCGGTGGCGTCTCGAGCCCCGTGACCTTCGAGGTGCAGAACCCCGCGCCTTCCATCACCAAGCTCCAACCGAACACCGCCTTCTACGGCGGCTCCGACAAGAAGATCTCGGTCCTCGGCACCGGCTTCGTCCCGCAGTCGGTGGTGCGCGTGGCCAACACCGACGTGACGACGACCTTCGTCTCGGGCAACGAGCTCGAAGCGCTCGTGCCGGCGCCGAAGCTCGCCGCGCTGGGCACGCTGGGCATTCACGTTCATTCGCCCGGACCGGGCGGTGGCGACTCGGCGACCTCGCCGCTCCTGGTCGTGTGTGATCCCTCTGGTGTCGACGTCGCGCTCGGCGCCGCCGGCGACGTCACGACGGTGTTCACCAGCTTCAGCACCGCGCCGACGGCGCCGCCGCTGAACGCCGGCGTGTGCCCCACGAGCTTGGCCACGACGCGCACCCCGCAGCCGTATCGCACGTGGGTCGTTCAGAACAACCAACCGCAATCGCTCACCCTCTCGGCGTGGGCCGTCTGTTCGACGGGCACCCTGTCGGAGGACGACGCATTGCTTGCAATCTACAAACGCCCCACGCCGCCCGCGACCGACGGCGAGCGCCTGCAATGTGCGACGGTCATGTCGGAGGGCTCCTTCGGCTCCTACCCGGCCGGGGCGACCTACAAGAGCCCCGAGTCGAACGGATCGAGCTGGTGCCCCGGTCTCACGAAGGCCAACGGCGGTGGCGTCGCGCTCGCGGCTTGTGAGAAGGCCGTCGTCTTCACGATGCCCTACGACGCGAGCAGCATCTACTACACGCCGCCGTACGCGCTCCGCCTCAAGGTCGAGTGAGCGTCGCCACCAAGTCCCGCGTGCCTACGGCGCGGCTCGTGGCGGAGGCGGCCCTGGCGCGCGTCTTCGACGACGACGCCTTCGCTTCCGCGGCGCTCGAGGCCGAGCTTGTTCGCGCGCCGCAGCTCGACGCGCGCGAGCGCGCCTTGGCGACCGAGCTATGTTACGGAACGTTGCGGGTCTTGCCTTGGCTTGAGGCGAAGCTCGACAAGCACGCGAAGAAGAGCGTCACCAAACAGAGGCCGCGCGTGCGCGCCTCCTTGGCCATCGCCTCGTATCAGATTTGTTTCCTCGACCGCATTCCGCCCTACGCCGCGGTCAACGAAGCGGTGGTGGCCATCCGCGCCGCGTCGGATGCGCGCGTCGCTGGGTTTGCCAACGCGATCCTGCGCAAGGTCGCCGCCTCCGTGAGTCCCGAGCGTCCTTCGTTGACGCTCGCGCTTCGGGCCTCCGTGCCGCCGTGGCTCGGGCGCGCGCTCGAACGTTCCATCGGCAAAGAAGGCCGAGACCAAATGATCGATCTTGGCGCTAGTTCGCCGCCGCTCGGTCTCGTGGTGCCTCATGCGGAGGAGCGCAACGCGATTCTCGAGCGGCTGCGCGCCGTCGCTCCGCCAGAGGCGGTGCTGGAGCCGGGCCAAGTCTCGCCGCTCGCCATCGTGGCGCGGGGCGCCGGCCGCATCGATGAGCTGCTCCCCGGCGAGTCCGTCTCGATCCAAGAGGAAGGCTCGCAACTCGTGGCGCTCGCGCTCGGGGCGAAGGGCGGTGAGCGCGTTCTCGACGCGTGCGCCGGTCGCGGGCACAAGACGCGACTCCTTGGCTTCCGCGTCGGCGCCGGCGGCACCGTCGACGCGGCGGACCTCCACCCGTTCAAGCTCGACCGAATCGCGACGCCCAGCGGCGGACCGTCGTCGACGACGTACGCCGTTGATTGGACCGCCGGCAGCGGCGATGTGCCGGCGGGCTACGACGCGGTGCTGGTGGATGCGCCGTGCTCCGGCAGCGGCACCCTTCGTCGCCGCCCGGACCTGCTCCTTCGTCGAAGCGAAACGGGGCTCGCGGAGCTGCAGGCGCTGCAGCGCGCCATCCTCGAGCGCGCCAGCTCGCATGTGCGGGTCGGCGGCCGTCTCGTCTATGCCGTGTGCAGCGTCCTTCGTGAGGAGGCCGAAGACGTCCTCGCCGCCGCGGCCCTCGACGCCCATGGATTTAGGCCCGCGCCCTTCGCGAGCGACGAGGCGCGCGCGATCTTCGGTGACGCAACCATGGGGCGACTCTTGCCGCACGTCCACGGCACCGACGGCTATTTCCTCGCCAGCTTCGTGCGCACCGCCCCGTAGGCCCGACCGCCTGTTGCCAGCGCCCACCCAGGGGCGTAAAAGCATTGCCAATGCTCATCGACGTCAAACTGCCCCAGCTCGGCGAGAGTGTGGCCGAAGGCACCGTCAGCAAGTGGCTCGTCCGTGAGGGCGACGTCGTGAAGAAGGATCAGGGGATCGTCGAGATCGGAACGGACAAGGCCGACAGCGAAATTCCCGCCCCTGCGGCAGGACGAATCGCCAAGCTCGTCGCGCACGAAGGCGACGTCGTCCCCGTCAACGCTGTGCTCTGCCAGATCGAAGAGGGCGTGACGGCGGCGGCGGCCGCGGCTCCCGCAACAACCGTCGCGTCGGCCGTCGCGGCGCGGACGCCCATCACCGAGCCGCCGGGGGCTGTGCGCAGCGCCACCGGCGCCGCTCTGGCGACGCCCACGGCCCGCAAGGCGGCTCTCGAGAACGACGTCGACTTGAGCGCCGTCAAAGGGTCCGGCGACTTCGGGCGGATCACGAAAGACGACGTGATGCGCGCGAAGCCCGGCGCCGCGGGTGCCGATGGCAACGGCGCGCCGCTCGTACCCTCCGCGCCGGCCCGGTCCGCAGCGGCGGCGTCGCCACGAGCCCAGGAGCTTGCCCAGATGGTCAACCAAGGTGGCGGCTTCGTGCCGCCGATCCCCGGCGTCGGATACGGGTCCTTCAAGGTGCCCGCCTACAAGCAGCACGACGGTGACACGGTCGTGCCGTTCACCCGTCGTCGGCGCATCACCGCCGACCACATGACGTACTCGAAGGTCTCCTCGCCGCACGTCGTGACGGTGGCGGAGGTCGACCTCCATCGCGTGTCCCTTCTGCGCGAGGCCAACAAGGACGCCTACAAGAAGGAGGGCATGTCGCTCACGATGCTCGCCTTCGTTTGCGTCGCGACGGCGCGAGCGCTCCGCGAGAACCGCTCGCTTAACGCGCGCGTCCTCGACGACGCCTACGTGCTCTTGAAGGACGTCAACCTCGGCGTGGCGGTGGACTCGCCCGACGGCCTCGTCGTGCCCGTGGTGCGACGCGCCGACGAGCTCGGGATTCGTGGCATGGTGCGCGGCGTGGACGACCTGGCGAAGCGCGCCAAGTCGGGCAAGATCACCATCGACGACTTGAGCGGCGCATCGTTCTCCGTCTCGAATCCCGGCATGAAGGGCAACCTCTTCGGCGGCGCCATCATCAACCAGCCGAACGTGGGCATCCTCCGCATGGGCGAGATCCAAAAGCGCGTCGTCGTCGTCGAGGGGCCAAACGGCGAAGACCTCATGGCGATTCACCCGGTGATGTACGTGGCGCTCAGCTACGACCACCGCATCGTCGACGGCGTGGCCGCCAACTCCTTCTTGTGGCGCGTCACGGAGATCTTGGAAAAGGGCGAGTTCGAGGTCTAGCTCGCTGAGCGTGATCTGCTTGAGCCCAGGGCGTGCTGGCTTCGCTCAGCGTCGTCGGCGCCGAAGCACAATCACCACCGCGGCGAGCGCGACCCCTGCCGCCAGCTTGCCGGCGCCAGCGTCACGTCCGGCGAGCGTGGAGCAACCGCCCTCGGCGCTGTAGATGCCGAGGCCCTTGCCGCCGGGGCCCGCTGAGCCCCCATCGACGGCGCCGTCGGTCGTGCCGTCGGCGCGCAGCGTGGCGCGGAGCGCGGGCCAGTCGGCTTCGCACTGGGCCGTGGAGCTTCCGGCGCCGCAGGCCAGCGGGCCGCGAACGTCCTTGAGTTCAAGCACCGGTTTGAAGGTGCGTCCTTCGTCGGTCGACGCGCCGAGCGCGAAGCTGCCGCCGGTGGCGCCGCATGCGTAGAGCGTCTTCGCCGTTCGAAACAAGCACTGCACCGCGAGCTCCGAGACGCGCGCAAACGCGAGCGCGTCACGGTCCGCCACGTAGACGCCCTCCGGCGACCCGATGGTGATCCGCGAGCCGTCGGGCGCGAGCGCGAAGCCGACGAGCGGCGCACCCGAATGGACCGCGCGGAAGGATTTACCGCCGTCGTCGGTCACGAGGAGACGGCCCGACTTGCCGCTCGTGCGGACGTAGACGCGGTCCTTGTTGTTGGGATCGACGGCCGCGATGAACGGGTTCAGCTCGGCCGGCTTCTCGAGCGGGACGGTGCGCTTCTCGTAGGTGACGCCGCCGTCGTCGGAGACATAGAAGAGCCCCTGCCCGTCGCCGCTGCCGGAGACGTAGACCCGCTGCGGCTCGCTCTTTGCGACCTCGATCGTTTGCGCGATGAACGTCGGTTCGAAGGCGCTCGAGACGACCGTCCACGTCACGCCCGCATCGAGGGTTCGGAAGATCTCGGTCGTGTAGAGCGCGGCGCCGGCGTCGGTCGCCCCCACGTTCTTCGTGGCGAGCACCAGACCCTCGCGCGGTGCGTCGCCCCGCACCGTGGAATCGATGATCGCCTTCTTGCCGAGCGTCGCGTCAAAGGCCCAGCCGCAGCCGCCGTTTCGCGAAATCGCCAGGCCGTCGATGGTGCCCGCGAGAATCGCGCCGCCCTCGAAGACCGACATGGGCGGATCGTAGAGGCCGCCGTAGCCGATGGCGCGCTCGCAGATCCAGTCCCAGCTCGCGCCGCCGTTCGATGAACGAAGGACCCCGAAGGTGACCCTGAGCGTGAGCTCCTGCTCGTTGCCCGGCGTCACGACGAGCTGGTTGGCCGCCGGAAAACGGCCGTTGGCGCTGGCGCTCCCTGCGACGGAGAGGGCCAGCGCGGCGGCCGCGGCGGCGAACGAGCGGGCGAACTTCACCGCGCCATCTTAGCAGCCGCGAGGATGTTTAGAACGACGCGCCGAAGCTGATGTAGCCCCACGGCAGGACGCCGAACTCGCCGGCCTTCGCGGAGAGGCCGACGCCGCTTCCTGCGAAGGCCATGAGGCCGACGCGAAAGTTGAAGCCGGCGCCGTCGACGGGGTGCAACCGATAGCCGATCATCGCGAGCGGCAGCGCTCCGAGGCCCGAGCTCGACGATTCGCGGCCAAGGCTTGACCCGGCTCCCGACGCGTACATGAGGTTGACGCCGCCGCCGACCTCGAGGCCGCTCTTTCGGCCGCGAACGCCGAGGTAGCTGGCGGTGATGGGGAAGCTCATGAGCGACGCACTGGACGACGCCGTGCCCGCCGACGCGCTGAAGGAGAGGTAGCTGAAGCCGGCGCGGACACCGAGGTCGTCGATGACGCGGCGCTCGTAGTTGATCGAATAGGCGATCGCGGCCCCGAGGCCTTCGGCGTAGATGGTGTTGGGCGAGGGCTTGTCGGCGGCCGCGGTCTCGCCGCTCGCGGCTGCGGGCGTTGCGGCCGGGGGTGCGGCGGCCGTCGCCGATGCAGGCGCGCCTGCGGGGGCGGCGGGCGCGTCGGCCCACGCCATAGGCGAAGCGAGAGCGGCTGACACGAAGGCGAGCGAAGCGACAGCGCGACCGATGGTATGCGTCATGGAGGTCCTCCCAGCTTGAAGAGACGAGGCTAGGAGGGTCCTGATGGAACGGGACAATATCCGACAACGATTTGCCTCCGACGTGTCGGCCCGTGTCGTCGCGATCGGTCGCTTCGTCGACCATGGGCCGGTCTGAGCAGTGACCAGCCAAGCGTGGTCCTATGTGGTGTTTGAGTCAGGCGCGACTACGAGATGAGCCCGAGCCTCAGCGCCGCGAGCGTGGCCGCCGCGACGACGACCCACAACGCAAGACCCATCGCGAGCGGACGTGCACCCACCGAGCGGAGCGCGCCGCGCGTGAGGTTTGCGCCGATGAGGAAGAGCGTCAGCACGAGGGACTGGCGCGCCACGCGTGCCGCGAGCGCACCCGCTGTCGCGACCTCAGGGACAAATGTGACGACGGCCGCCGCCGCGAGGAATCCCACGATGAACCACGGCTTCTTGACGCTGGGGCGCGGGCCCGCTTCCGCGGACCGACTCCGCGAGCGCCACCACCCGATGAGCAACGCGAGCGGCACGATCCAAAGCGCGCGCGCCAGCTTCACGGTCGTCGCGACCTCGAGGGCGACCTTGCCGTATTGGCTCGCCGCACCGACCACCGAGCTCGTGTCGTGAATCGCGAGGGCGGCCCACAGGCCAAAGCGCGCTTCGTCGAGGCCAAGGGCGTGGCCGATGAACGGAAACGCGACGAGGCCCAGGGCGTTCAGGAGGAAGACCACGGCGAGCGACACGGTGGCGTCGTCATCGTTGGCGCCGATGGCGGGCACCACTGCCGCGATGGCGCTGCCGCCGCAGATGGCTGTGCCGACCGTGAGGAGGAGCCCGACGTCGCGCGGAACACGGAGCAGGACACGGAGGAGGGCGCCGACGATGAAGCAGCCGACGATGCCCGCGAAGGTCATCGCAAAGCCTTGGAGGCCGGCGGCGAGGACGACCCTGAGGTTCATCCCGAAACCGAGCGCCACGACGGAGAGCTGCAGCAGCGTCGCCGTCGCCTTCTTGGTGAGCTTGGCGTACGGGTTGCCGAAGGTAAGCGCCGCTGCGATGCCTACGATGAGCCCCACGCTCGCCGTCACAGCGGGATGCAGCGTCGCGGCGGCGAGCGCGAGGAAGACCACACGCGCCAGGAGCGATGGCGGCGCGGCCTTGGAGCTCGTCATGGGGCCGTGACTACCTCGATCGCGCGGGCACCGCCAGCGTCTGACGCGTCGCGAGCACCAAGAGCTCGACGGGGCTCATGGGCTCGATGCGCACCCGAAAGTGCTCGCCCAAAAGGGCCGCCCACTCGGCGTCGCTCAGCACGTGGCCCTCGATGTGCACGCCGAGCCGCCGATCCTCGTGGAGGACGGCTTGCGGGCCCGTCCGCCGGACGGCGCGCGCGCCATCGTCGATGGGCCGGTGGTCGAGCTGCGCCAACCAGCCCAAGGACGGCACCTCGAAGGCGAAGAGGCCACCGGGAGCGAGGACGCGCGCGACCTCGCCGATGAGGCGTGCCTGCGCCTCCGCATCGGGCGGATGCGACAGCGTTCCGTGCAGCGCCAGCACCGCGTCGAACTCGCCATCGGCGAAGGGGAGCGGCGCGTAGAAGGTCTGGCACACGAGGGGGATGGGGCGTGCGCGCCGCCGGCAAAGCTCGAGCATCGCCTCGGAGGCGTCGAGGCCCGTCACCCGAAAGCCGAGATCCAAGAGCGTTGGGAGCTCGCGTCCCGTGCCAACGCCGAGGTCCAAGACCTTGCCGCCCGAGCTGCTGCTGCTGCTGCTGCTGCTGCTGCGCGGGATGTCCTTGGCAATGCGGCCCACGCGTGCGCGCGTCGTCGCCGCGTCGAGCGCGTAGTCGCGATCGTAGCGAGCCGCGATGGCATCGAAAAACGAGATGGCTGACGACACGGCTCGACTGTAGCTTGGCCCGATGCGGCTTTCGAGCAGCATCCGGGCGAGCGTGGCGCAGGCCCTCGAAGAGGGGCGCCTTCAAGGTGCACTCGCGCGCTCTCTCTCCTCCGCGTGGGCGAAGGCCGCCGACGCGCGACTCGTGAAGTCTCTCGACTGGCCGCCGCACGTTCGCGCCATTGGTGTCGGTGGGGGCACGCTCGGAGGGTCGTACAAGACGCCGCTGGCGCTCGCCGTCGCGCATCAGGTCGCAAGCTCCGGGCGAAACCGCGTCGCCATCGTCGGGCACGGCTACGGCGCGCGCGTCGAACGCGCTCGCGCGGTGGTGCGCACCGACGAAGCCCGTGACGTGGGCGACGAGGCCGTCTGGCTCGCGGAGAAATTCACGCGCGGCGTGGTCGTTGTTGCCGCGGAGCGGAGCGACGCGGTCCGCTACGCCGTCGCGCAAGGGGCCAATGTCATCGTCTTCGACGGCCTCCACCAGACCACGCCCCGGAGGCTCGACCACGCGCTCTTGGTGCTCGACGCGGAGAGGCCGTGGGGCGCGAGCCAGAGCCCGCCGAGCGGCGACGCCCGGGCGTCGGCGTCGCGCCTCCGGTCGCTCGCCGACGAGGTCGTCCTCGTTCGCACGCGACGGGGGAGCGCCGAGCGCCACGCCGACGACCACGACCGCGACCGCGACCACGACCACGACCGCGACCGCGACCGCGACCGCGACCACGACCACGACCACGACCACGACCGCGACCACCACCAGAGGGTGCACGAGGGGAGGTACCTCCTTGAGGGCGCGCGGCTCCTTGGAGGGGCCGAGCGGCTATCGATGGCCGAGCTGCGGGGCAAGCGACTCGGGCTCTCGACCGCCATCGCACGGCCGTCACGGCTCGTTGGCATGCTCCTCGATGAAGGCATCGTGCCCACGCGTGTGGTGAGATCGGCCGACCATGCGGGGCCAGCCTTCCCCCCTGTCCTCGAAGGTGAGCGCCCTCCCGTGGACGGTTGGCTCGTGACCGAGAAGTGCGCCAGCTGGCTCCGCGCGGAGCAGCCCGAATCCTACAAGCGCTTACAAGTTCCGGTCTTCGTCCTGGAGGCAACCCTCGCGGTTCCTACGCTGCTCCGAAAACTCGAGGCGGCGAGCGACCTTGACCGGCACAGGGGGGCGCCATAGCATCGGCCGAGCGCCGATCTCGGCGGTCTCAGCGAGCGGATCCTGGTGAATTTGCCTCTTTTGGTGCGACGTGTCTGAAGACGAGAAGACGCGCGTCACGACCATCGTTCAGAAGCCCGTCCGCGACGAAGATCGGCCGCGGGGCACGGACTGTTTGGTCGTGATTTACACGAAGGAGCCTTCGCTCCTCGGCAAGCGCTTCATGCTCGACCAGAGCCCCATCCGTGTGGGCCGAGGCTCCGAGAACCACATCGTCCTCGAGGGCGACTCCGTCTCGCGGCGTCACGCCCACTTCGAGCTGCGCAACGGTCGCTGGTACGCCGTCGACGACAACTCGACCAACGGCACCTACGTCAACGACGACATGATTCCGCGCGAGCTCACGCTCGGCAACGGCGACCGCGTCAAGGTGGGCCCCACCATCTTCAAGTACTTGTCAGGCCACGACGTCGAGGCCCAGTACCACGAAGAAATCTACCGGATGACGATCATCGACGGTCTCACGGGAGCGCACGTGAAGCGCTACCTGCTCGAGGCCCTCGAGAAAGAGATCGTGCGAGCGCGGCGTCACCAACGCGACCTCGCGTTCATGATGTTCGACATCGACCACTTCAAGAAGATCAACGACTACCACGGTCACTTGGCTGGCGATTACGTCCTCAAGGAGCTGGCTCGCATCGTTCAAGCGCGGATTCGTCGTGACGAAGTGTTCGCTCGCTACGGCGGCGAAGAGTTCGCGCTCCTCCTTCCTGAGACCTCGATGGAGGGGGCGCGTCTCTTGGCCGAAGGTCTTCGCGAGAAGATCGAGAACTCCACCTTTCAGTTCCAAAACGAGACCATCAAGGTCACCGTCTCCATCGGCATCGCGGCGCTCACGGAGCAGATCAAGTCGTCGCAAGAGCTCATCAAAGCCGCCGACGACAAGCTCTACGAGGCGAAGCGCTCGGGACGTAACAAGACGTGTCTGTAACGGACGCCGATAGCGCCGGCCCCAAGCTCGTCACCCCTGTTCCCGGACCCAAGTCGCGAGCCGCAGCGGCTCGCCTCGCCGCCGTCGAGTGCCCGGCCTTCGACGCGCGCCGGAAGGAGCGTGGCGCGCAAAGCGGCGAGGAGCACGCGAGCCTCGTCTACGCCCGCGGGCTCGGCTCGAACCTCTGGGACGTCGACGGCAACCGCTTCGTGGACCTCGTGCTCGGCTTCGGCGCCTTGTCCTTCGGCTACGGCGCGCCGCTCGTGCTTGGTGCGCTTCACGAGGCTCAAGAGCTGCTCCTCATGGCCCTCGGCGATGTCTATTCGTCGGAGACGAAGGTGGCGCTCTTGGAGGCGCTCGTTCGGCTGATGCCGGAGGCCGGCGCGCGCGTCCTCCTCGGCTTGTCGGGCGCCGACGCTGTCACGGCGGGGCTCAAGACGGCAGCGCTCGCGACGGGCAAGGCGGGTGTCATCGCCTTCGAAGGCGCCTACCACGGCCTGAGCCACGGGCCTCTGGCAGCCTGCGGTTATCGCGCGTCGTTCCGCGAACCCTTTGCCCACCAGACGGGCGACTTCGTGCGGTTTGCACCTTATCCAAGCGAGGCCACGGCGCTCGACGCGTCGCTCAACGCGGTGCGCGACGGGCTCCGCAGCGGCAACGTGGGCGCCGTACTCGTCGAACCGATCTTGGGCCGCGGCGGGTGCGTCGTGCCACCGCCGGCGTTTCTGCCGTCGCTCGCCGCGCTCTGCAAAGACGCTGGCGCGCTGCTCGTCGTCGATGAGGTGTGGACCGGCATGGGTCGTAGCGGTTCGATGCTCCTGTCGGTCGAACAAGGCGTGCTCGCCGACGTCGTTTGCGTCGGCAAAGCGCTCGGCGGTGGCGCGCCCATCTCGGCGTGCATCGGGCGCGGCTCAGTGATGGAAGCGTGGGGCGCGTCGGGCGGTTCTGCCATTCACACGGCGACCCACTTCGGTTCCCCACCGGCCTGCGCCGCCGCGCTCGCCGTGATGCAGGCGCTCACGCCGCAGCGGCTGGCGGCGATTCGCGAGAAGGGCGACGCGTTTCGACGAGTCCTTTCGGAGCGCCTCCTTGGCCGCGGCGTCCGCTCGGTCCGGGGCCGCGGTCTCATCGTCGGCATCGAGCTCGACGGCGACGGTGCCCGCGCGCTCGCCGTGGCTTCGCGGATGTTGCGCGCCGGCTACTTGGTCCTGACCGGCGGCACCGCTGGCAACGTGCTGACGCTGACGCCGTCTTACGAGGTCGATGCCCGTCTCTTCGAACCCTTCGCGGCGGCCCTCGATGCCGCCCTGAACGAGGGAGCGTCGTGACCAAGCTTGAAGCCAGCGAGCGGCTCCACGAGCGCGCCCGCGCGTTCGTCACCGCCTTCGAAGGCGCCGAGCCCTCTCCCGAGCCTTTCGACGCGCTCGCCTGTGATCTGGCCCGCTTCCAGGCCGCCCACGTGCCCGGCTACCAGCGCCTCGTTCGAAGCCGCGGCGTCGACGTCTCGCGTCTCGTCCGCGCAGGCGACGCGCCAGCCGTTCCGACCGACGCGTTCAAGATCAGTCGGGTGTCGGCCTTCGACGAGGCTGACACGCCCAAAGCCTTCCGCACGAGCGGCACAACGCTAGGCGCCCGCGGCACTCACTTCTTTCGCCATACCGCGACCTACGATCGGGGCGCCATCGCCTCTGCCAAGGCGACGCTCTTCCGCGACCTCCCGGCGGCAGCGCGCGCTCTTGTCGTCGGACCGCCGCCGGCCGCGCTCCCCGACTCATCGTTGACCCACATGCTCGCGCTCTTCGTGGCCGCGTTTCACGGCTCGCGTGACGTCGACGTCGGCGCATCCTTCGTGCTCGACGGCGATGTCTTTGACGTCGCAGCGCTGGACGAGCGCGTCGCAGAAGCGCAGGTCGAAGAGGTGCCCGTCGTCCTTATGGGCACGTCGTTCGGCTTCGTTCACTTTCTCGATGCGCTGGGCGACGACACCTTTCGGTTGCCGCCGGGCAGTCGCGTCATGACGACCGGCGGATTCAAGGGCAAGTCACGCGAGGTCTCCGAAGGTGAGCTTCGCGCGGCCATCGCGCGCGTCTTCGCCGTGAACCCAGGCGACGTGGTCTCCGAATACGGCATGACGGAGCTGTCGAGCCAGTTCTACGAAGGAACTCCGATGGGTGGTCCGGCGGGCGTTTTCGTGGAGCCGCCATGGGCCCGCATCACGCCCGTCGACCCCGATACGCTCGAGCCGGTGAAGGACGGGGAGGTCGGCATCGCGCGCATCACCGATCTCCTCAACGTAGACAGCGCGGCGTTTGTCCTCGCTGCGGATCGGGTGCGCCGCGTTGCGGCGAGCGCGTTGCCTAACGGCAGCGGCTTCGAACTGATCGGGCGAAGTCCCGGCGCGCCGCCGCGCGGCTGCTCCATCGCCATCGACGAGATCTTGGGGCGGTAACGTCGTGCTACCGGACCCAGCCATTTCTTAGGAGGTTCGCCCTACCCGTTGGCCATAGGAGGCAGTTGGTCTTCGAGCCAGCGACGGTGAAGACGTGCACGCTCTCGTTGGCCGGCTCGTTGTCCTTGAGCGACACGACGATCTCCAAGGTGCCATTGCCGTCGACGTCGGCGATGGTCGGCACGGCCATGGATCCGCGCTTCGGTAGCGGGACCTTGTGGAGCACCGCGCCCGCCGCACTGAGCACGAAGAGCGCGCCGCCGCCCTGATCGGGCGAGTAGGTCGCGAAGACGACCTCCGGTACGCCGTCCGCCGAGAGGTCGGCGGCCAGCACGCCGCCGGTCAGCGCGCGGCCGTTCGTCGCGTAGGGCGTGACCCACAGCTCGGTCTTGTTGGCCGCGACAGCATGAACCTGCCCGTCGAACCCTGCGAAGAGCATCTCGAGGCCCGCCTTTGACGCGTCGATGTCGGCCACCGTCACCTGATTCGTGGCGCCCACCAAGTTCCCCGCACCGGCCACGGCCGGATCGCCCAAGCCCGGCGAGAAGCCGTCGTTCAAGCCCATCACATACGTCGGCGCGTGGAAGGGCGTGTCCCAGCCGGCGAGGCGCGAGGCGTCGGAGTGCAACGCCCACAGGCCCACGCCCCGCAGGCGGTCGCTCTGCGCGGCGTTCTGCGCGCTGCCGAGCATGATGATGTCGAACTTTCCGTCCTTGTCGATGTCGGCGATCGCCGGCGCCGTGTTGGTGAAGTGCGCCTGGTTGGCGGTGGCCTCGTTGTTCGCGTAGCCCTGCTTCGCCTCTGCCAGCGCGTGCAAGTAGCGGACGCCCGGCGTCTTCGGGCGCCCCGCGAACATGGCGTTCGAATCGAAGGCCGCGCCGGTGCCCTTGAAGAAGCTCGCGTAGGCGTTGTCGTGGGGGACGACGAGGTCGTGCTTGCCATCGCCGTCGAGATCGCCGACGGCCAGGTTCTGATCGTAGAGCCCGGCGAAGTAGCAGGGGCCCGGCGTGCACCCGGAGCCGCCCGCGGCGACAGGCGGAAAGCCAGCGACGACCGCGCCGGAGCCCTTGACCGCCCGTACGATGTCGGTCGCAGCGCCAGCCGTGCGCACGGCCGCGATGAGGTCGAGGGCGCCGTCGCCGTCGACGTCGCCTGCCGCGAGGGTCCGCGTCTCAGTGCCCCACGCTGCTGGGAAGCCCGGGGCGAGAGCCCCGGTCGCGTCAAGCAAGTACGTCGAGTCACGTGCCGCGACCGCGACCTCGAGCTTCGCGTCACCGGCGAAGTCCCCGACGACGGGGCTCGCCCAAATGCGATCCTTCGTGGTGTTGTACGCGAAGGCTCGCGCGCCCGTGTTCTTCCACGCGAAGACGCGGCCCGAGCGCGCCACGATGAGCTCCGGCTTCGTGTCGCCATCGAGATCGGCGACGGCCGGTGAGGCGAGCCACCCCTCCTGCCCGTCGTCCTTGAGCTTCAGAAGGAGCGTCGGTGCCGAGACCGTCGCGCCGCCGCCAGCGGCGCTGCACGACGGAGGCGGAAGTGCCGTAGTGCCGCCCTCGGGCTTCAGCGCATCGGGCGCGGCCGCGCCGTCGCTGAGCGACACGCCAGTTTCACCGCCGCCTTCACCGCCGCCACCGTCGTTGCTTGGCTCACTGTTCTTTGCATCGGCCGCGGCTTCGTCGTCGCCACAGGCGGGGTAGAGGAGGGCGAGCGCAAGAACGAGAGCCGCGCCGGGGAGTGTCCGAACCATGGGAGGAGGGTATCGAACAGGAGGTCCGATGGCGAAGGGTCACGCCTCTTCCAAGGTCGTGATTTCGCGGTCCGCTTGTCGAAGCCGCAGCGCCGTCGCGCGCGCGAGGCCCGCAAAGAGGCTCTGGCCAAGGCGCGGGTGTACGGCTGCCACCACGTCGAACCTCTTGCGGGATATGACGAAGAGCTCCGTGTCGACCTCGGCGGTCGCGTCGGCGCTGCGCTGTCCGCCGTCGAGGAACGTGATCTCTCCGAAGAAGTCGCCGCGACCAAAGCTGGCGACGTGAAGGGTGCCGCCCTCGAGGGGCAGGGCGATGCGTACGCTCCCTCGCCGTACGAAGTAGATTTCGTCGCCCGAGTCGCCGTGTCGGAAGACGACGTCGCCGGCAAGCGCCCTTCGACTCTCGACGCACTCCGCGAGCTCCTTGATGGTCTCGGCCTTGCGCCCCTGAAACATCGGCATCGCCAGGAGGTCGAGCGCGGCCTCGCTCGCTGGCGGCGGCCCGTGTTTGGCCAGAATGCGATCTTCCGCCCAGGCCAAGGCGTCGGAGAGTTGCTCGAAGAGGTGCTCATGGCCCTGCTCGATGAGGCCGACCTCGCGGAGGTATTGCTCGGCGTCCTTGTGGCCCGCGAGGGCCCTCGGCAAGTGGCAGAAGAGCATGGTCGCACCCCGCTTGCCGACTTGCGCTCGCATCTGCTCCAGGATGTGCACCGCCGTGAGGTCCACGGCGTCGACGCGGCGCATGTCGACGATGAACGTTTGACGCGACTCGAGATCGCCTTGGAGCTCGGTGCGCAGCTGATCCGTCGTCCCGAAGAAGAGCGAGCCTGCCAGCTCGATCACAAGGGTCTCTTCGCCGTGAGCGGCGAGTACCGCGGCGTGGTCCGGCAAGCGTCGCTTCTTTGACGATATCTGCGTGCCCGAGAGCTTGCGGCGGATGACGGGCGCTCGGGACTCGTTGCGGATGAAGAGCAAGATCGAGAGCGCCACCCCGACGCCGGAGGCGGTGATGAGGTCGACGAAGACGGCCACGGCGATGACGGCGAGCACCACCACGAAGTCAAAGAACGTCGAGCGGCTCGCGGCCCAGCGCAAGGCGCCGAAGTCGAACATGCGCCAGGCAACCACGATGAGGATGCCGGAGAGCGCCGCGAGGGGGGCCCAGGCTACGACGCCTCCCAGCGACAAGAACGCCACGAGCACCAGCGCTCCCTCGATCACCGCCGAGCGGCGCGTTTGGCCGCCGCTCGCGATGTTCACGAGGGTGGCGCCAGAGGTTCCCGCGCCGGGCATGCCGCCTATGACGGACGACGCGAGGTTTGCGAGCCCTTGACCGAAAAGCTCGCGGTTCGACTCGTGCCGTGAGCCGGTGAGGGAGTCGACGACGACGCAGGTCTTGAGCGTGTCGAGCGACAGGACCACGGCCAGCGTGGCCGCCGGGCCCAGCACGTGCGTGACATCGGTCACATGGAGGCCGCCGAGCGCCGCCACACGCGTCGAGAAGGCCTCCCCGAAGGAGGCGATGCTGCCGCCCAGGGGACCGATGACGAGCGTGTTCCCAGTGAGCGAGCGAAGCCCTGGCAAGAGCAGCGCCAAGGCCCCGTACGCGAGCACGCCGCCCGCGAGGCCCACGATGGCACCAGGCACGGCCTTCGTCATTCGCGGCGCCAGAAACATCAGCGCGATGGTCGTTCCGCCCACGACCAGCGCCGGCCACGCCCACATGCCGGGGTGAAGGAGGCCGGCGCCGAGCTTGACGCCCTTGGCGAGGCCCAAGAGCGATGGCAGCTGTTTCAAGAAGATCACGACCGCGACGCCGCTCAGGTACCCGGTCACGACCGGGTAGGGGATGTACTTGATGATGCTGCCCGCGCGCGCGAGCCCGAGCGCGATCTGAAGGCCGGCCGCGAAGAGGCCGACGAGCGTCATGAGGAGCACGACCCGCGCTGGCTCGCCGGGGTAACGAGCGCTCGTCTCGAGCGCGAAGGCGCTCATCACGGCGACGGCGGGCGCGCACGGCGCCGACACGAGCTTCGGCGTGCCACCCGCGAGCGGCGCGACGGTGCCGAGCGCCGTGGCGCCGAGGAGCCCCGCGAGGGCGCCGGCGCCGGCGCCGACGAGGGGCCCGAAGACCGCGACGCCGAACGCCAAGGACGCGGGCAACGCGACGAGGGTGGCCGCGATGCCGCCCCACACGTCGCCTACGAGCACCGAGCGTGCCGTACTCGCGAGCGGGCTAGGGGCTTTCGAGGTCACCGTTTCGTCACGCCGAGCAAGACACGCGCCGCCCTGAAACGCCCGCGCGCAGAGTGCTTGGCGCCGCTCGGGCGGCGCACAAGCTGCGCATCGACGGCACCGACTGCGTCGGCCGACTGCGTCGGCCGACTCAGTCGACGAGCCGCACGTCCACGGCTGTCAGCTTGTACTCGGGCGTGTCGGCGATCCCATCGACGAGGTCGCTCGTGACCCGGTTGGTGCCCGACTCAGGGAAGTGGAAGCTCAAAAAGAGGGTCCCTTCGCGCACCGAGTCGGTCAGGAATGCTTTGACGTGCGCCTCGCCATAGTCGCTCAGGACGACCACGCGGTCACCGTCGCGAATGCCACGAGCCAAGGCGTCCTTCGGGTGCATCTCGAGGGCGTCGTGGGGCGCGAGCGCGACGTTCGCGGAGCGCCGAGTCATCGATCCGCTGTTGTAGTGCGCGAGGACGCGGCCCGTGATGAGCTGGAGCGGCCGCGTGCTCGCGAGCGCCGGCGACGGGCGGAAGGCGACCTCTGAGAACGCCGCGCGGCCGCGAACGAACTGATCCACATGGAGCGTCGGCGTGCCGTCGTGGTCCTCGCTGGGAACCGGCCACTGCAAGCCGTCGCCCTCGAGCCGCGCGTACGACGCGCCGCGGAAGGCAGGGACGACGGTGCGCAGCTCGTCCCAGATCGCCGCCGGTGAAGCGAAGCTCTGTGGCATCCCGGTCCGCGTCATGAGGTCGCACAGGATCTCCCAATCGGCGCGCGCACCGCCCGGTGGGTCGATGGCCTTGCGCACCCGCTGAATGCGCCGCTCGCCGTTGGTGAACGTCCCGTCCTTTTCGAGGAAGCTCGCACCGGGAAGGACCAGGTGAGCGAGCTTCGCCGTCTCCGAAAGGAAGAGCTCTTGCACAATGAGGAGCTCAAGTGCGCCGAGTCGCCGCGCCACAACGGACGCATCGGGATCGGTGGCTACGACATCCTCGCCCAAGAGGTACATGCCGCGAACGACGCCCGTGTCGATGGCTTCGTACATGCGAGGCAAGGTCAGCCCAGCCTCCGCGGGCATAGGGCGACCCCAGGCCGTCTCGAAGCGGGCACGCGCGCCCGTGTCTGTGACCGGAACGTAGCCGGGCAAGAGATCGGGCTGGCAGCCCATGTCGGCCGCGCCCTGCACGTTGTTCTGACCGCGCAAAGGATTGACGCCGACGCCCAGGGAGCCGACGGCGCCGCAAAGGAGCGCGAGGTTGCAGAGGAGCATGACCGACTCGCTGCCCTGCACGTGTTCGGTCATGCCGAGGCCGTGGAGTTGCATTGGCGCGCGCGCTGCCGCGAGCATGCGAGCCGCAAGGCGCACGTCTGCCGCGGCGACGCCCGTGACGGCTTCCGTTGCCTCGGGGGTGAAGGCACGAACGAACGCGGCATAGGCGGCGAAACCCTCCGTTCGCGCCTCGATGAACTCATGGTCCACGAGGTCTTCTAGGACGAGCACCGCCGCCAGGCTGTTCAGCAGCGGCACGTTGGTGCCGGGTCTGAGCATGAGGTGCACGTCGGCGATGGACGCCAACTCTGTGCGGCGCGGGTCGACGACGACGAGCTTGGCGCCGCGAAGGACCGCCTGCTTGACGCGAGCCCCGGTGATGGGATGGCTCTCCGTAGCGTTTGAACCGGCGACGAACAGGAGGTCCGACCGCTCGATGTCGGCGAGCGAGTTGGTGGCGGCGCCGGTGCCGAACGCTCGGCGGAGGCCCGCCGCGCTGGGCGCGTGGCACACGCGAGCGCAACAGTCGACGTGGTTCGTGCCGAGCCCCGCACGCATCCACTTCTGAACGAGGTAGTTCTCCTCGTTCGTGCAGCGCGACGACGAGAGGCCCGCCATGGAGCCGCGCAGGCGCCCGATTTCGCGCGCGGCGTAGTCGAGGGCTTCGTCCCAGCCCACTTCGGTCAGGACGCCGCCTTTTCGCAAGAGCGGTGAGCGGAGGCGGTCCTTGTGCCGCGTGAAGCCGTGGGCGTAGCGGCCCTTGACGCACAGGTGCCCGTGATTGACCGACGAGGCGGCGCCGTCGATTTGAACGACGTCGTCACCGGTCGCTGAGACATGCGCGTCGAGTTGGCAGCCGACGCCGCAGTACGAACAGGTCGTTCTCACCGTTCGGCCGAGCGCTCGGTCACCCTTGAGGCGCGCCCGGTCAATGTCTGAGATGGCGCCCGTCGGGCACGCCGATGCGCAGGCGCCGCAGCTCACGCAGTCGGTCTCGGAGAACGCACCGCCGCCCCACGTGAGCTCGCTCTCGGCGCCTCGACCCTTCACGGCGAAGACAAACTGACCTTGGAGGTCGGCGCAGGCGCGGACGCAGAGTCGACACAGGGTGCACTTGTCGAGATCGATGCGGAGGTAGGGGTGGCTCTCGTCGGTCGAGCGGTTGACGACGGAGGCCCGGGCCACCGATCGGGCCGCTCGCTCCTCTTTCTCTTGCTCCACGAGGGTGCCGAGGTGCTCCCGGTACGCGAGCAAGCGAGGTGTCTCGGTCAGAACGTGCATGCCGGCTCGGGCTGGCGTCGTGCACGCGGCGACGTAGCGGCCGTCGATCTCGACGATGCAGCCACGGCAATGCCCGCCCGCTTGGAGGCGCTCGTCCTTGCAATGGGTGGGCACGTTCGCCTTCGCGTTTCGGCACGCGTCGAGGACCGAGCCTTGCGCGGCGATAGGGGCGCCATCGACGTGCATCACGCGAGCACCTCGCTGCCGTAGAGACGCACGAGATCACGAATGGGGCGCGGCGCCCCTTGACCGAAACCGCACATGCTCCCCATCTCCAGAGTCTCCATGAGCCGTTCAAGGTCCGCGAGCGTAGGCATCTCCTTCAGCTTGGCCGTGCCCACTCGGCACGGCGTGCAAGCGCCGCAGGACTCGCTGGCCGCGAAGGCAAAGAGGTGCTCGGCAAGCCTCCGGATCCGCACCGTCTCGTCGAAGACGACGATGCCGCCGTGACCCATGCCCGGCAGCGCGTCGTATGACAAGGCAACGTCGAACTCGTGCGCCGCCACGACGCGCCCCATCGGCCCGCCGACGAGCGCCATCTTCCACGACCGGCCCGCGGGCGCGCCGCCGGCGCCTGCGACAAGAACGTCGCGAAGCGGCGTCCCGAGCTCGATCTCGACGACCCCGGGGCTCACGACGGCGCCCGACACGCACACCGCTTTGGCGCGCCCTTCGCTGCGTGCTCCAGTTTGCCCGGCGGGCGTTTCGGCGCGCACGATGGCTGGCACGACGGAGAGCGTCTCGATGTTTTGAACGACCGTCGGCAGGCCGTAGAGGCCTCGCTCGGCGGGGAAGGGAGGTTTGGGACTCGGCTCGGCGCGCAGCCCTTCGATGGAACGAAGGAGCGCTGTTTCTTCGCCGGCGACGTAGGAGCCCGCGCCCACGAGAACGCTCACCGCGAAGCCATCGAGCGCGCCCGTGGCCGTCGCCTCTTCGATGGCGACGGAGACGCGCTTGGCCGCCTCTGGGTATTCGCCCCGCACAAATACGATGCCTCGCGACGCGCCGATGGCTCGTGCACAGGCAAGCATGCCGGCGAGGACCGAGTGCGGCGCCTCTTCGAGCAAGAGCCGGTCGACGTACGAGCCGGGATCGCCCTCATCGCCGTTGGCGACCACGAACCGATCGGGCGCTTCGGTGCGCGCCGCGACGCGCCATTTGGCCGCCGTCGGGTAGGCCGCGCCGCCGCGCCCGCGGAGCCCCGACGCCTCGAGTCGCGCGAGGATGGTCTCGCCGTCGGGCAAGCCGTAGTCGTCGAGGGGGCGTGTGGGGCCGAGCACGTGACGCAAGACGACCGGCGTGGGCGCAAGCGAGCACCGCGGAATCGGCCGCGCGCGCGTGAGGATACTCGCCGGCGCTTCGTAACACCGACCCAGGCAATGGATCCCTGGCGTCTCGGCGCTCCCGCCGTTGCCGGAGAGCGCGTGCCGTGCGCTTGCGCAAGCGGTGCCTACGCAGGCCGTCTGCAATTCATGCAGTTGATCATAAAATGTACGGACCCCGTCTTCCCAGGCGATGGGGAGTCCCGAGACACCGCGCGCGCCGCCCTCGCGCAGCGCATCGATGGGCCGCGGCGCCTCGGCGAGGTGCAATCGGCGCCTTGTCCACTCGAGCACGCTCATGGGGCGATGGTACGCCCAACGGTCGCGCTTTCAGCGGGCCCACGTTGTAGAAAGGCGCCGCGCAAACTTGGCGCAACGGGCGGCGCTCAGGCGATCGCTTTTCGAGGATCAGTCGTTGCCGCCGTCGAAGACCGGCAAGCCGTACGCGGGGAAGATGCCCGCGTCCATGGGCGGCAAGCCGTACGGCGGCTGAACGTTGCCCCCGTCGGGCGGAAGTCCGTACGCGGCCTGCAGGCCGCCATCGTCTTTGGGGCCCGTGTCGCGGGCGGCGTCGCGACCTCCGTCGGGCGGCGGCAGACCGTAGGCCGATTGAAGCCCTCCACCGTCCTTGGGGCCAGCATCAGCGCCGGCCTCCGTGAGCAAGGTCCCGCCGTCGTCCTTGTTCGTTCCGTCATCGGCGACGTCACCGCAGGCGGCCACGGACACGGCCGCCGCGAAGGTGAACGTGGCCCATCGGTCGAGCCTGCGCGTCGGCAGCGTGCGCGGCGCGACGCGCGGCGTGGCGGCCGCGCAAAACGGGCAGGCGTGGTCGTCGACTTTGATGTGACGGAGGCATTGAGCGCAGGGGACGAGCGTCATGGGATCCTTTGGCCGCGGTGGCGTGGCTCGTCTGCCTAAGCACGGATGATGCCGCCGCCAACTCGAGGAATTCTCATCTCTTGCGGTGCGGGCCCCGTGCCGCCTTGTGCCACCGTCGCGGCCGGCGGGCAGACGACGTCGATTCAGGCCGCTGGCGCCACGCGATCGCGTCAGACGAGGAACTCAGGCGCGAACTCAGCCCGCGTCGCTCGCATCCGCGGGCGCGTCGGTCGACGCGTCGCTCTCCGCGTCGTTCGCTGAATCCGCCTGTGCATCGATCGGCGCCGCGTCTGGCGTCGCGTCGAGCGCGGAGGCGTCGCCGGCGTCGTCCGGTGCCGTCGCGTCATCCGTCGCGTCATCCGTCGCGTCAGGTGGCGGTGGTGCTCCCGTGTCGACGAGCGGTCCCGTCTCGGGCTCGCAAGAGAAGTCCGTGCGGCACTGCCACAGGCCACCGGCGCAGAAGCACCCGCCGGTGGCGCACTGCGGAAAGCAGCGCAGCGTCGGCGCGACGCGACACGCCTCGCCAACGTGCGTGTACGTGCTGCAAGGATCCGCGTCTGCGGAGACGTCGCTCGCAGCGTCGTTCGACGCGAGGGTCGGGTCGTCCCCCTCGTCGTCGCTGCACGAAGCGGAGGCCGTCGGCACGAGGGCCCACGCCATGAGCGTCGGGACGAGCCATAACTTCCGCATGGGCCTTGACGCTCAGCTGCGCGGTTCGCGCGGCTTGCGCGGGCCGCCAGGACCACGCCCGCCGCCACCGCCGGGCCGACCACCGCCACCGCCGGGACCGCGTCCGCCGCCGCCCGAGGGTCGCGCGGGCGGGGCAGGAGCTGCACCGGCCGCGGGCGCGGCGCTGGCAGCTCGGGGGGACGTGGGGATGAGTTGCACGCGCCGGTCCGAGCCTTCGCCGCTCGACTCCGTGCGGACGCCGGGCATGTCCTTGACGGCCATGTGCACGACGCGTCGATCGCGCGGCGACATCGGATCGAAGGTGATGACCTTGCCTTCCGCGGCGACGCGCTCGGCGAGCTTCTTGGCCATGGCCGAGAGCTGTTCTTCGTGGCGCGCCCGGTAGCCTTCCGCGTCGACGGAGATGTGGCGACGCGGTTCGCCGAGCCGCTGCACGACGCGCATCGTGAGGTACTGGATGGCTTCGAGGACCGAGCCGCGCTTGCCGATGATGCGGCCTGCGTCGGGCCCTTCGATCTCGAGGCGGATCTCCTCGCCTTCGCCTTCGCCATCGTCGGGGGCGACGACGACCTCGGCGTTCATGTCCATCTTCTCGAGGAGCGTGCGAACGAACGCGAGCGCTCGGTCCGTTTGTCCATCGATCGATGTGCCCGCCGGGGCATTGGGAGAATCGCTGACCGTGGTCGTGTCGGTGACGTCAGACACTCGCCTTTTCCTTTCCGAGAGAGGACCCGGGCTTTTGGCCCTTGTCCTTGCCGAGCGGCTTCACCCCAATTTCGCCCGGCGGTGCCGAGCCTGATTTGGGAGCGAAGCGCTCGACCACCAGCTGCTGGACGATGCCGAGCACGCTGTTGGTCATCATGTATACGCCAAGGGCTGCCGGCAGAAACAGCATCATGATCATGAAGACCGCTGGCATCAGGTAGGTCATCATTTTCTGTTGCATCGGGTCCATGCCCTGCATCGGCACGAGCCGTTGCTGGAGGATCATGAGCGCGCCCAAGATGACCGGCAAGACGAAGAAGCGGTCTGGCGCCGACAGGTCTTGGAACCACAAAAACTTCGTGTGGTACATCTCGACGGCCGTCTGGAGCGTCGTGTACATCGCGAACCACACGGGCATTTGCGCCATCTGCGGCAAGCAGCCGCCGAGGGGGTTCACGCCGTGTTTCCGCCAGAGCTCCATCATGGCCATGTTTTTGGCCTGCGGATCGTCGGCAAACTTCACGTTGAGCGCGTCGACCTCGGGCTTGAGGCGACGCATCGCGAAGCTCGTCCTGATCTGCTTCACCGAGAGCGGGAAGAGCGCGGTGCGGAGGCACACCGTCATCAGGATGATCGCGAGGCCCCAGTTCTGGAGCGTCACGTGGTCGTGGAAGAACTGCAGAATGCCGACGAGAACCTTCGCCACCGGCGAAGAAGCCGAGGTTGATGAGGTCGCCGAGGCCCTTGGCTTGTCCTGCGGCGTGCGTGAGCACCTCGCGCTCCTTAGGGCCGAAGAACGCGGCTTGCCGATACGTCGCTACAGCCTTGGGTGCGAGCTCCTGCGCCGCGTAGGCGAGCCGTGCGTGGTAAACGGCGCCGGCTTCCTCGTGGTCGCGAGCCTGTCCCGCCGCGTACCAGTCTTCGGCTAGGATGCCGCACTCGGCGGCGCCGCCGACGGGGACGAGGGCCTTGCCGAAGTAGTAGTCGGTCACCGCGGCGAAGCGATCGGTGCCGGGGACGTTGAGCCAGCCCTCTTTGAAGTCGTCCTTGTTGTGCCGCGTGACCTCTTTTGAGGTCGCGCACGCCACTTCCGTGATGAACGGCGAGACGGAGCCGAGGTGCCCGGCGATCTCCTTGTTTCGCCGGAAGGCGAAGGTCTCGATGGAGAAGCGGTGACGCTTGGGCGCGTCGGCGAGGTTCTGGATCGTGGTCTCGACGTCGAGCTCGAAGGGCCGCGCGCTCGCGGTGACCGTCTTGGTGATCTGAACGAGGGTCTCGTCGGTGTACGTGAAGCGGCACGCCTTGCCGTCGAGCGACTCGACCTTCCAGGGGAAGCGATCGAACTTGAGTTGATCGTTTGCGCCCTCGGCGCGGAACAACGTCCGCAGCGAACGCCAGCGCTCGTGATCCGGGGTCGTCGACATGTCGGCGGCCTCGGTGTTGGCGTAGCGATCCTGGAGCCTGAAGTGCTTCACACCGGCGCCGCGTGCGGAGAGCTCGGCGACGAAGCGCGTCCCCTTGATGGTGCAGAGCTCACCTTCCGGTGGCGTCGTGGAGCGGTCGCGGCCCGGTCCCGGCGTGTCCAGGACGTCCGGCGGAAAGCCTGGCGCGTCGACGTATTGCTCGACGGGGATCGGCTGGTGTTTGCCTTCCGACTGGCCAGAAAATTTGGGCCAAAGGAAGTGATAGAAAAGCAGGACGCCGGAGGCGATGACGACCCAGCGCAGAATGGTGTTGCGATCCATGGGCGAAGAACGGGCTCGGTCGCGGGGCGTCGGTCAGACGGTCGGTTCGGTGGAGGGCGGCGTTGCTGCGTCGGTTCGGGACCGCCACCGGAAGGTGGCGGGCACCGGGTCATAGCCGCCCCGATGCAGCGGGTGGCACTTACACACGCGCAGCAGCGAAAGCAAGGCGCCGCGGGCTGCGCCGTGTTTCGCGACGCAGCCGGCCGCGTAACGAGAGCACGACGGCTCGAAGCGACACGCCGGCGGTAGGAGCGGCGAGATCGCGAGCTGGTAGCCGCGAATCAGGACGAGGAGCAGGCGGGCGATCATGACGGGGTCTCGCGGCGCCCTTTGGGAGGCGCCAACGCGCCCGGAACATGCGACAGCGGCGGGCCTTTGGCCAGGAGCTTTTTCGCACGCAGAACGCCGGAGCGAAGCTCTGTGGCGACCTCATGCGCGGCGAGCGTCGCGGCGCCGGGGCGGGGAATGATCAAGAAATCGACGGCCGCCGGCAACTCGTCGCCGGCCTGACGAAAGGCCTCACGGCAGAGCCGCTTGATGCGATTGCGCACCACCGCGTTGCCGGCCTTTCGGGACACCACCAACCCGAGGCGCGAGGCGCGACTCGAGGCATCTTCGGGGCGAGCCGAAAATACGAGTACGAAATGAGGCAACGTCACGCGTCGACCTTGTTGGAAGGTCGCGTCGAATTCGCTCTTTCGCCGCACGCGCCGCTCGCGGCCGAAGCCGAGCGCGCTCTCGCGGCGCCCGGTCACTTCTTGTAAGTGCTGACCGTCAGGCGAAGCCGACCCTTGCGGCGGCGATTGGCGAGGACCTTCTGGCCGCCGCGGGTTTCCATACGAGCGCGGAACCCGTGGGTGCGGAGCCGGCGAAGATTGTGAGGTTGATAGGTGCGTTTCATGGCTCAGGAGCTCTCAGGAGCTGGGGCGCGCGGGGCGCCTCGAAGGGGGCGCGAATACAAGCACCCGGCCCTCCTCCCGTCAAGCGTCGACTGCAGACTCGGCTCCCTATCGCTTCGCTGGCTCGCCGGTCCCGGTTTTTCGCCGCCCCCCCTCAGGATTGTGTAACGTGGCGCCGCTCGAACATGGGTCGCTTGCGCTTTTCGTGCGTTCGCGCCGGTCTCGTACCGGCGGCATTCCTGGCTACGCTGCTCGCTTCCGAGCGGGCGGGGGCCCAACAGCCGACATTTCACCTCGACCGGCTCCAGGTGCCCGGCGCACCCGACGACGGCGTCGTCATGTTCCGCCCTGTCACGCAGCCGAAGCCCACGGCCTTCGCGCAGCTCGCCCTCGGGTATTCCAAGAACCCCCTCAAGGCGAGCAACATCACCCGCGATCGCTCGACGTTGGCCGTCTCCGAGACCGGCGTCGTCAACTACCAGCTGACGACCTACGCGACCATCGGGCTCGAGTTCTTGAACCGCTTCGTCGTCTCGGCGTCGCTGCCGGTGACCATCGTCCAGGGCGGTCAGAACCCCAATTACGTGGGCACCGTCTTCGGTAGCCCCTCGGCGACGCGCGTCATCGCCGATGGCGGGCACCTGAACGACATGCGGCTCGATTTCCGCGCCGTCTTGGCTCGCACCGCGAGCGAGAAGGGCGCCGTCGGGGCGCGCCTCGCGCTGCTCCCACCGAGCGGCTCCAACTCAAACTTCGGCGGCGACGGCTCCACCAGCGGCATGCTGATGATCGACGCCGAGTACGACCTCAACTGGATCGTCGTCACAGGAAACACGGGCTTCCACTTCCGTCCCCGCAACTCGATCAACGACCCGAACAACGAAAACGGCCTTGGCGTCGGCAACGAATGGCGCTGGGCCGTGGGCGGTTTCATCCCGTTCAAGGCGGGCCGCTACCGCATCGGCGCGTCGCTCTTCGGGCAGACGGGCATCGAGAGCGACGCCATCATCGGCGAAACGACGTTCAAGAAGCGCAACACACCGCTCGAGTGGAACGCCGAGGGGCGCATGCGTTTCGGCCCCGAAGAGCGCTTCTGGGCCGGCGCCTCTGCGGGCACGCTCATCAGCAACGGCTACGGCGCCCCCGACCTCCGGATCCTCGGACTTTTCGGCGTGTACACCACGCTCTTCGACGTCGACGTCAAAGGGCCCGGGCAGAAGAACGCGCTCCGCGCCAAGTGGCGCTCCGAGAAGAGCGCCGACAGCGACAAGGACGGCATCCCGGACGACATCGACGCGTGCCCGAGCGAGCCGGAGGATCACGAGGGGAGCGATCCCAACGACGGTTGCCCCATGCCGCCCGATCGCGACGGCGACGGCATCCCCGACCAATACGACAAGTGCCCCGACCAGCCTGAGGACAAGGACGGCATCGAGGACGGCGACGGTTGCCCCGAGGACGACTTCGACAAGGACGGCGTTCCCGACGCGACCGACGCGTGCCCGAAGGAGCCGGGTCAGCCGTCGAAGGATCCGAAGCGCAACGGCTGTCCGCAATTCATCAAGCTCGATGGCGGTGGGGTCGAGATTCTGCAGCAGGTCCACTTCCAGACCGGCTCGGCCACGATTCTGCCCGACAGCTTCCCCATGCTTCAGGAGATCGCGAGTCTCTTGAAGGCCAACGCCTCCATCAAGAAGATGCAGGTCGAGGGGCACACCGACGACCGCGGCGACGACAACATGAACCTCAAGTTGTCGCAGTCGCGCTCCGAGTCGGTGGTGAAATACCTCGCGCAAGCGGGCGTCGATCAGGCCCGGTTGTCGGCGCAGGGCTTCGGCGAGACCAAGCCCATCGAGGACAACAAGACCGACAAGGGCCGCGCGGCCAACCGACGCGTCGAGTTCAAGATCACCGAGCAAGAAGACGCCAACGCCATCAAGAAGTGAGCGAGCGGTCGGCGGCGGCTCCCCATCGTACTCAAGGCGCCGTAGCACTTTTGCGCGCGGCGCCGCACAATGCCGGCGTGCTGGCGCAGGTCATCAAGCGGCCGCTCGGGCGGATGCTCGCCATGACAGCGCTCGTCGTGACGCCCGCGTGTGGCCTTCTCATCGGCTTGGACGACCGGCCCGGTCGGCCCGCGGCCGATGCGTCGACGTCGCCGCCCGTCGACGGATCCGTCGATTCTGGCGGGGCGTCGTATTGCGCGCGCGTCGACGCGTCGTTCTGCGACGACTTTGACGAGCCCAACGCTCCCGCCTTCGCGCGGTGGAAGGGCTTTCCGCCGGCGCAGCCCTACACGGTCATCGGTGAGGCGGGCCTCACCGTCGCGCCGCTCGACGCGGCTCCGTCTCCGCCCAACGCGCTTGTCGCCCAGGCTGACATGCTGGACCCCGACGGTCGCGCCCAGGCGTTGCTCATTTCGAGGGTCGTCATCCCCGATGTCAAAGCCGTCGAGCTCGCCTTCGATCTTTGGGTGACGGAGCTCGTCTCGACGGGCCCCCTGCGTGACGCTGGCCCCTACGAAGGGGGCAACCCGGACTACGATCTCGAGGGCGAATACCAGACGGCCGTCGCCGGGGTTGGCACCGTGGTCGGTGGCGAGCCTACCGGTGCGTTTCTCATCGTGACGCCTCAGTCGCTCGCGCTCGCCATCGGCAAGGATCGCGAGGTCGCAGTCGGGGGCCCTGAGCTGACCTACGGCCGCATCGCCGCCGTCTCGCTTCAAGAGGTCGGCCGCTTCACGTGGACCCGAGCGACGATCTTGGTCGGTGAGGCGTCCGCCGTTCGGCGCCGCGCCCGAGAGGTCTTCGGCGCCGACCCCCAGTGCCCCGCGGCCGTCGCCGTCGCCGTTGCCGGCTCCGACGCGACCTTCAGCAGCACCAAGTGCGTAGCCCTGGCCGACGAGGTCGCCAACATCGGACGACTACCCGTCCTCATCACGATGGGCGCGTCGCTCTTGGCGCCTGGCCGGCTCCGGTACCGTGTCGACAACGTCGTCGTGCAGCGCGTCTTCTGACGCGGACGCTGTCGGCAGCGCCGGAGGGGCAACACGTCGCGCGAATGAAGCGCCCGCGGCGTCTTGGTCAGAAGCGCCGCGGGCCGTACAGAGCGCGGAGTGAAATAAGCGCAGGGCGGGGCGGGAAAGCGGGGAGGAAGACGCGCAGGCGACGCCGAGCGCAGAGCGAGCGAACGCGAAGCGGAGGCGAAGCGGAGGAAAGTGGAGGCGAAGCGGAGGCGAAGCGAAGGCGAAGCGGAGGCGAAGCGGAGGCGAAGCGGAGGCGAAGCGGACCTAAGAGGGAGCGGCAAAAAACGGAGCCGTGAAGCGGAGCGGAGGTTCTTGAGGCGAGTACGGGAAGCAGAAGCGCGGGCCACCAAGCGGCGATGACAGGGGTTGAGCAGGAGCCGTGCCGGTGTGGAAGTGGTCAGAATGTCGTCCAGCGGTCGGGGCCGCCGCCGCAGATGACCGGCGCCGCGTGGATCGAACGCGCCGTGATCCGGTCATGCGTCCCCGACGGGAGCGCAGTCGCGGGGGGCCGCATCCCGCAAACGCCGCCGACTCCCGGAACGACTACCGAGCGAAGAGCTGCACGGCCCAAACGCTCCCGTCGGGGGCCTTCGACACGGCGACGCCAAGGCGAGTGAACGCTGCGTCGACGAGGTTCTGCCGATGAGACGGACTCGCATAGAGAGCACGGTGGACGCCGAGGACCGTCTCCGCTCGGGCCACGTTCTCGCCGGCCTTCTCGGTCACGACGCCCGCTTGCTCCAAGCGCTCCTTGGGATCGCCATCCCCTACGTCGTGGGCCACGCGGTCCCGTGCGCGCATGCGCCGGAGGTGCGCCTCGGCGACGGCGTCGAGCTGCCGATCACGCGTGAACGAGCCCAGTCCGAGCTCGCGCCGAAGCCCCGAAACCAGCCGAAAGAGCTCGTTCGCGTCGCCGCTGCCCGCGAGCTCATCTTCGCCCGGCGCCCGGTGCACGAGCTCAAAAGGCGCAACGTCCGCGAAGATCAGGGCCTCCGCCAGCGGGCGTGGCCCGCCTCCTACGTCGCCGACGATCTGCGCCACGAAGCGCCCCGGCTGCCTTAGGGCGAAGCGCGCGCGCAAGTGTTCGCTCGACGAGTTCACGGGCACGGCTTGAGGCACCTCATCGGGCCCCACGAGAATGACGCGCACGTCCCGCGTTGGCGCCAGCAGCGTCGCGTCGATCGTGAGCCAAGCGCCGGTACGTGACGTCGTCGGAATGGGTGTAAGATGCACGAGTGCGAACGTCGTGACGGCGACGGCAACGTCGTCCTGGCCCCGCCCGGCCACGAGGGCGAGGCCGCACAGGCGGACGCCATCGCCCTTGGTTTCGCCTCGGAACGCCTCCAAGGGCGCTTTGACTTTGGCCCACGAGAGACCTCGGCCTCGCACGAGCCAGACCCGCGGCCACGCGTGCGGCACGCCCGCGAGGCGCATCCGCTCGCTGGTTCGCGACAGATCGAGCTCGCCGCGAAGTCTCGCCTCGGCCAGGCCCCTCGCGACACCCTCGAGGCGGGCGTCGCGCCGCCCGCAGCTGCGGTAGGCGTCGCCGTCGTCGGTGAGGCCAGGCTCGTCCGGCGACGGCGCACGCGTGTCGGCAGCGACCGTCGTTGCCGGAGCCGCTGCGGCTTGCGGCGACCGCGGCGGCGACGGGCTTCGAGCGTCCACCGGGACCGGCGGCGTCGTTGCGCTGCACGCGAGCAACCACGTCGCAGCGACGACGAGGGTCGCTGAGCAACCGCTTTGGCGGAGGCAGCTCGAGCGCCCGTGGCTCAATGACTCACGTCCCTAGGCTTTGCGCGCTTGCTTGCGCCGCGCGAGCGCGACGCCGACACGGACGCCCAAGAGGAAGCCCGCGACGATGCCGAAAAATGCGCCGAGGAGCCCCATGCCGATCGGTAGAGGCTCGCCCGCGCGTTACAGGCTGAAGCTCTTGCCGGCGGTGATGGACGAGCCCGCGAACGCCGGAATGCGCGCGCCGCGGAACTTGCCGAGGATGCAGCCACCGACGGGCGTTCCCGCGAAGGAGCCTTCGGCGAACTCGACCTTGCTCACGCTGCCGTTCGGCTCGAAGGTGACCTTGACCTTGCCGGGCCCCGTCGGGCCGTCGGGCTTCTTGCAGGAGCCCAGGCTGCCGGCGACGCCGCCGAGCGACGCCGAGGCGGCGCCCTTGTCGAAGGGAGCCGTGCCGCCACCTGCAGCCGCAGGCTTCTCTTCCGTCTTCTTTGTGCCGGCGGCCTCCTGCATGGCCTCTTGGATGCTCTTCGGCTTGCTCGGAGCCGCAGGCACCGGCGTCGGCGCCGCGGCCGGCTTCTCCTCGGGGGTCGGCGAGCCGCCCAGCGAGGGCTTCGGGTTGCCGGCGACCTTGCCCGCGGGCGGCTTGTCGCCGACGGCAACGGCGCCCGTCGAAGGCGGCGTCGCTTGCGTCGTGGAGGTCGTGGTCGGAGCGGCCGCCGTCTCGGCCGGCTTCGCGGTCTCGGCGGGCTTATCGGGCGCCTTCTCCGTGGAGTCGGTCTTCGCGATGGGATCTTTCTCGTCCTTCTTGCCGCCCGACAGGATGACGGCGGCGGCGAGGCCGAAGACGCCGAGAATGCCGGCGACGCCGAAGACCATGATCATGGTCTTGTTGCTCTTCTTCTCGCCGGGATGAACGCTCATCGACGAGAGATCGGCGGAGGGAGGCGCGAGGACCGGCGCCGCGAGGGCCGCGCTGAAGGCGCCGCCTCCCGACAGGTTCATGATGTCGTCGACCTTGTTGTTCCGCTTTCCGTCGTCGACCCCCATCGATGACGCGAGGGCGCGGATGTCGATGAGGCCCGAGCCGTCGGCCTGAGCGCCCGAGTCGGCGGGCTTCGGCGGGCCGCCGCCGCCTTGTGGGGAGTCGGTGGTCAGCGCGGAGAGCGAGAAGAGGACGCTGTTCTCGTTGCGCGCGCCGGTCATCTTGCTCGCGTCGCCGCCGGCGGCGCTCGTCATGACTTCGCTCTCGCTGCCGGCTTGCGCGGCGCCACCAAAAAGGTCCGCGTTGCCGGTCTGACGGCCACCCGCGCGCCGCGCCGCCGCGTTGGCCGCGCTCGCGCTTTGGGCGCTTGAGGCCGAGAAGAGCGCGTTGGAGCCGTTCACGTCGGTGTGCTCGGCGCCGCCGTTTCCGCCGCCGCCAAAGAGACCAAAGCCGCCGCCGCTCTCTTCCGCTGCTGCCGCTGGGGGCTGGGCCGCCAGACTAAGCGGCGTGAAGCCTTCAGCGCTCGTCTGGAGCGCCGGCGCCGGCCCGAGGGTGCATGCGGAGTACAGCTGCTCAATCTCGCGGAGCGGCAGCCAGTCGTTCATGCCGTCTTTCCAGCAGTACGTGTCGTCGCCCACGACGCTGTTCTTGTACTCCTGGACGATCTCCTGGAGCGTCATGGAGCGCTGGTCGCCCTCGGCCACGTTGACGGTCCATTGATCGTCGCTGCTCGCTGTGTAGTCCGCGACGCCGCCGCTGGCCGCGTCCGACTCATTGCCGTTGACCACGATGGTCGCGCCGCACTTCTTGCAGCGGATCTTGACGACCTTGCCGACGACCTTCTCGTCCGCGATCGTGTATTGGCCTGACAAGACTGGCACGAAATCTTCATCGCGGAACCATCCTTCACGCGCGACTCGAAAGAGCAGCGAGAACCCTCCGGCCTTGCGCCTCCCACTCAAGGAGGTGCCGACCGGGGCAGAGAGTGAAATCCAGAGGAAGTATAGCGGGGCGCAACAAATCCGATCAAGGAATGGACCAGCGAATCCCCAAAGGCTTGGGCGGCGCCCTTCATCCCGTACACGTGAACGTGCCCGTGCCCGTGGACGGCCGCGCTCGTCCAGCACGGGATCCCTCGCCTCGTGCACGTTCACGGGCGCCGGCACGTTCACGGGGGTGCCCCCGTATCCCCTGGTGATCTCAGCACTTCGTGCACGTCCACGGGCACGTTCACGGGACCCGCGCACCCTAATTCACAAGCACCAACGCCGTCCCGTCCTTACCGCAGAACGTGGCGGTTCCTTCAAAGCGGTCCCCACAGGTGGGGCAAATCTTTCCTTTGGCGGGCATCGAGGGCGAGGTGCCGAGGACGCCTCGCGCGGCGTACGGAACAAGTGTCTCCCCGTGTTCAGGGCACGTCTTGGTGCCCGCCTCGAAGGCGCGGTGGCAGGTCGGGCAGACGCCGCCGCCGGGCTTGATGGCCGCGTCAACCTCCGACGCGAGCACCAGCTTCGCGCCGTCCTCGGGGCAAAAGGTGGTGGCGCCCGCAAACTCCCGCCGGCACACCGGGCACGCCTTCTTGGAGGCCTCGATGCGCTCCGCCTTGATGCGCTTGGCGCGCTCGACGCTCTCTTCGTGGGCCAGAAGGGCCGCCTGGTGCGCTTCCTCCGTCTCTTTGCGCCGGCCCTCCACCTCGCGGACCCGCACCTCGTGGCGAAGGCTCGCCTCGCGCTCGAGCTTCTTGGCGCGCCGCGAGCGACGCGCGCCGACGACCGCCAGCACGCCGAGCACGGCGGCGATCCCGCCGACGATCCCGATAAAGAGCGTTCGCCGTCGCTTTCCGGCCTCGATGCGCACCTCGGAGCCGCCCAAGGAAGCGGTCCCGAGCGGCGTCACGACCGCCTCGGCGCTCTCGCCGGAAGCCCCGAGGCCGGACTGCACGAGGAGCGCTTCGAAGTTCTCGGCCGAGCCCACCTCAAGGCGAACGCGCGCGCTCTTTCCGGCCGCCGAGGCCACGATCTCGTAGGCGCCCTCGGGCACCTCGGCGCCGGCGCGCACGGTGCCGCCTTCGAGCGTGAGGCCCGGCGGCGCGCCCGGCGCGGTCCACGTGGTCGCCGTGGCCGTGCGGCAGCCGGCGCCATCGAGGACGTCGGCGCGAAAAGTGAAGCTCTCCCCGGAGCGAAGGAGCTTGCGTGAAGGCCTCACTTCGAGCCGCGTCGGCTCACCCGGTGACTTGCAGCGATTCGGCTCGGGAGCGCTTGGTGCGGTCGCCGTCGCCGACGCGACGGGGGGAGGGGCGCTGGGCGCATCCTTGACGCGATCGAAGCTGCGCGAGCGCTTCACGTCGGCGATGCAGCGACCGTCTTTGAGCGTGATCTCGTAGCGACCCGTCTCGATGAGGTCCAAGTGGTTCTCGTTCGCGACGTTGACGCGGGTGTTGATGACCGCGCGGCGAGGGTCGTTGGGCGGCGTGGTGCAGCGCGTGAGCCACGAGCGGCCCGACGCTTCGCGCGAATGCAGGTCGCGCGCGATGGTCGGCAAGAGGTCGTAACACTGGTTGGTCTTGTAGACGCGGCCGCCGCCGACGATGGATAGCTCGTCGCCCTCGCTCTGAATGGTCACCACCTCGCCACCGCCAGCGGCGCTGCTCGTGGGCGTCGGACCGCAGCCGGAGAGCCATTGCTGAACCGTGAAGTCCTCGCGAAGAGGCCCTTGTTTCCACTTGCCAGCGAGGTCAGGCGTTTGCGCCAAGGTGGAGCGCGCCACGAGGGCGAAGGCCACCGCGAGGAGGGCGCTGACGCTGGAATCGCGAAGCCGCATGGGAACGCTCGTGAGCCTAGTGCATTCCAGTGAGCTGACTCAAGGCGGTGAGCTTCTCGTTGGCTCGCTCGGGTGACTCGGCGCACAACCCGGCCGGGGCCCGGCCGCGCCTGCTGTTCGCTACAGATTCGGCCCAGGGTAGGACAACGATGATATGGTCCCCCCAAACTGCGCGGCGCGGGCAATTCGCTGGTTCCGAACGAACGAGCAGGGGCCAGCGCCGCCCTCGACGGATCTGCCAATGAGCACCCGAACGACCCGAACGCTGGTGGCGACCCTCCTGGCCGCGCTCCCTCTCCTGGCCTCGAGCCGCGCCGACGCCGACAACGGTGTGGTCGATGGAAACGGCGAAGGCTTCGACACGCACCTCTTCCGTCCAGCGATGGACTCCAAGGGGTTCTTCACCACCAACGGCTCTGACATCCTCGGCAAAGACGACGTCAGCCTCGGCCTCATCCTCGACTACGGCAACACGCTGCTCCGCGCGAAAGACGTCGGCCAGCAGACGCCGGCCCTCATCAGCCACTCGTTCCAAGGAACGCTCAACTTCAACTACGGCCTCTTCAATCGAGCCGTCATCGGTTTGAGCGCGCCCATCATCCTGATGACCGGTGATGCGCAGCAGACGCCCGCGGCGCAGCCCGCGGTGACCGGCTGGAGCTCGACGGACGTCAACCCGCAGACCATTTCGAGCGTCGCCCTCCACGGAAAGGTGCGTATTACACGCGTCGAGTACGGCCCGGGCCTCGCCGTCGGCGTGCAAGTCGGCGTGCCCACCTCCGACGCCGCCAAGAGCGGCGGCGCCGATCCGTCGCTCTGGTACTGGCCGCAAGTGATGTTCGAGAATCGCTTCGGCGCTACGGGCCGCTTTCGCGTCGGCTTGAACGCCGGCTACCGCGGTCACACGGCCTCGAGCACGCAGCTTCCCCTCGCGGAAGGCCTCTTCAAGGACGGCTCCCGCGTCACCTACGGCGGCAGCGCCAGCTTCCGCGTCTTCGAGCCGCTCGACGTCGTGGCCGAGACCTACGGCACCATGTTGCTCAGCGACGCCGACAGCAAGCAGAAGCTGTCGAACGAAGTCGTCGGCGGTCTCAAGGTGTTCGTCGACCGAAACTCCTTCTTGATGCTCGGCGCTGGCCCCCGCTACACGCCGGGCTTCGAAGCCGCCGATTTTCGCGCGTTTCTCGGCTTCGTCTTCGAGCCCTCGATTGGCGACCGCGACGGCGACGGCATCAAAGACGACGAGGACAAGTGCCCCGACGATCCGGAAGATCGTGACGGATTCCAAGACGAAGACGGCTGCCCCGACCCCGACAACGACAACGACGGCATCTTGGACGTCGACGACCGCTGCCCCAACGAGCCGGAAGATCGCGACGGCGACGAAGACGAAGACGGCTGCCCCGAGGGCAACGACGGTGACCGCGACGGCGACGGCATCCTCGACTCGAAGGACAAGTGCCCCGACGATCCGGAGGACCGCGACGGCTTCCAAGACGAAGACGGTTGCCCCGACCCGGACAACGATCAGGATGGCATCCCCGACAAGAAGGACGCGTGCCCGAACGATCCGGAAGACAAAGACGGCTTCCAAGACGAAGACGGCTGCCCCGACCCGGACAACGACAAGGACGGCATCCTCGACAAGGTCGACCGCTGCCCCAACGAGCCGGAGACCTTCAACGGCTTCGAGGACGAAGACGGTTGCCCCGACAAGGGCAACGTCATCATCCAGGACAACAACATCGTCATCCTGCAGAAGATCAAGTTCAAGACGAACTCGGCGGAGATTCTGCCCGAGTCGAACCCGATCCTCGACGCCGTCGGCACGACCATCGTGCACCACCCCGAGTTCGTGCTCATGGAGATCGCCGGTCACGCCGACGAGCGCTCGAGCGACGAGTACAACCTGCGGCTCACGCAGGACCGCGTGAACTCGGTCATGGCGGCGCTCGTGCAGCGCGGCGTTGATCGCTCGCGGCTCCGCAGCAAGGGCTACGGCGAGTATTGCCCCGAAGACGAAGGACACAACGAAGCGGCCTGGGAGAAGAATCGCCGCGTCGAGTTCAAGATCGTCAAGACCAAGGACGGCCCAACGGGCGTCGAGCTCGGCTGCCCCGGCGCCGTTGGCAAGGGCGTGCGCCCCGACCCGGTGCCGTAGCGCGGCGCAAGCGTCACACGCTCACGGAGCGCGGCGCACGGCGGGCCCTGCGGGGACCGTCGCCATCGTCGAGGCGACGCCTTCGAACGAGGGAGAGGGCCACGTGGCGACCATGCTGTCGGGGCCCGTCTCACGGACACCGGAGTGGGGAGCGTCGCCGCCGGCCCACTCTTCCGTGTCCCACTCGAGCGCTTCCGGAATGAAGGGAACGGCGGGCGCGCGCGGCGCCGAGGTCCCCAGAGCGCCGTCGAAAGCCGGCGGAACGAGTGCGGCGCGACCGACGAAGCGGGACGCCGTCGTGGAGGTCATCGTGTCGGCTGCGGCTCTCGTGCTCATGGTGAGGACTCAAGCAGGGAGCGTGCCTGCACCCCGCTCGAGGCTAAGTCCGCGGAAAGGCGCTGGTCACTTTCGGGGCCGGGAGTCGAGCGCGACCCGCCCGCGCGGGGTCAGGCGGCACCCACCCCGCCCACGGGACTCGCTGAGCCCCCGCTCTGCGTGAAATTCAAGGCACTTGCGCGAGGTCGCGCGGGACCCGCCTATCCTTTGTTCAGGCTCGGAGGAGCGCTCCGGCTATAGTCCCGCCCATGCTCCTCGCGCCCGCTTCGCCAGCCGAGCCGCCGACCGAGTGGGGACCTTTGCTCGGCATCGTCGCCTTCGTCGTTGTTGCCGCCGTCGTCCTCGGCTTCATCGGCTGGAAGAAGCGCGACTCCTAAGACCCCGAAGGCCGGGGCTTTCTCCTCACGCGAGGTCCGGCCGGTGCCGCACGAGCCGGCGCGCGCGCCAGTCTTGGCGGGCGCTTCTCAGGGCTGGCCGGCGAGCATCTCTTTGCAGCGGCTCACGCAGACCTGATCCTTCATGTCCTTGCAGACGATCCGCAAGAGGTCGATCTCTTGCCGCGACGCCTTGCCGCCGAAGACACGAGGCGTCAGCAGCTCCTTCGCTTGCTTGAGGCCGTCGGGCCCCTCCAGCATGAGCGCGCGAACCTTCTCCGATACGTTGCCGCCGGCGGCCGGCGCTGGCGGCGGCTTGGGCGCCGTTGGGCCGGGCGTCTTCGCTGTCACCGGCGATGGCGTGGAGCCGGTCTCGCGCGTCGGCGGCGCGGGCGTCGCCGACGACGGGACGGTGAGGGGCGGCGCCGCGAGCAGCGCTTCGGCCGTCGCGAGCCGGTCTGAGGCGTTGCGCCTACGGTTCGGGTCGACGCTCGCCGAGCGGGCCACGGGCTCGAGCAAGGCCTTGCGCTTCGCCGCGTCGACTTCGTTCTGCGCCCGCTCCATGCGGTGATCGGCCCACGCGCCGACGATCATCTTGAAGTCGTCGGAGTCGAGCAGCGGGGAAGTGATGGCGATGCCTTGCTGGAGCCGCTCGTAGGCCTTCTCGCAGTCGGCGCTGGCGCAGAGCTTCTTGGCCTCGGCGAGCGCGCCCGCTTCCTGATCTTGCGGCCCCGGCGGCAGGGGCTGCACCACCTCGGGCGGTTGACGCAGGAGCACGAAGGCGCCGACGGCCAGGAGCGCCATGACGGCGAACACGAGAAACCAGATGGCTTTCGGGTTCGTTCCCTGGCGGAGCGCGGCGTTGGCCACGCGATCGCCGATGGCCTCGAGCTGGGCGCTCTCGTTGACGCCAGGGACGAAGACCTGCCCCGCGCCGACGAACTTGAAGCGAACGTCGCCGAGCTCGATGACGTCGCCAGCCTCCATGATGCCGCGACGAAGATCGGCGCCGTTGACCCGCACGCCGTTCGAGGAGCCCTTGTCGACGATCTCGAAGCGCGACTCGCCGAGCGAGTGGATCTCGCAGTGCACGCGCGACACCGAGTTGTGATTGACCGAGATGCTCGCGTCCTCGGCGCGGCCGATGGTCATGCGCTCGAGCGTCAGCGGGAACTCGGCGCCCGGCGTTGGCCCGGCGAGCATGACGAAGCGATTCGGGCGCTCGAGCAAGAGCGAGCCGCGCGTGCCGAGCGGCAGCGTCGTCTTCCCGTCTTCGGTGGAGGTCGGGGCCGCCGGCTGGTCGGTGACGGTGTCGTCTTGAAGGATGAGCCGGTAGTCGCCGATCTGGATGAGATCGCCGTGCTGAAGGTCTTGCCCTTCGACGACGCGGACGCCGTTGACGTAGACGCCGTTGTAGCTCGAGCAGTCGTGGAGTGTGAAGGTCGCTCCGGCGCCGTTCATCTTCTTGCGAAGGAGCGCGTGATCGCGTGAGACGTTTCGCTCCGTCAGACGGATCGTGTTCCCCTCGCGACGACCTAGCGTGTAGTCGTCCCGCGTGAGCGGTACGACGGTCCGCTTTCCTTCGTCATCCTCGATGACCAGCTTCCACATGGGGTCGGTATTGGGACTCGGTTCGGGGGAGCTTCACACGGGAGGGGACGAAACGTACGGCTGACGGGGAGCTCGTGGGCCCGTCGGAATTCGAAGTCTACCGATGCCGCCTAAGTCCTGGCAACGCCTTGGCAAGGGCAGCGTCATTCCATCTTTTACGGCAACCCCGTAAGGCGGGCCTGAAAATGGTTGCGAGCGGCAAAAACCCGGCTTTCGACGCGCCCGTCGAAGGTGATCTTGGTTCGATAAGTGTCCTCGCTCGCGGCCACCACCGCGGCCCCCGGCGGGTGCCAACGCGGGTAAGAGCCGATGGACACGTCGGGAAACGCGGCGACCGCGTCGTCGAGCAGCGCCTTGATTTCGCTCTCGTCCTTGTGCGTCAGCACGCTGAGCGACACGTAGGCCTGGCCCCGCGGGAGGCGTTCCGCCAGCACCAAGACCTTCGCGCGGAAGATCTCCGGCACCCCTGGGAGCATCCACACGTTGCCGAGGCGGAGCACCGGCCAGGCGACCTCCGCAGTGCGTTCGAGGATGGCGCCTTCCGGCGCCAGGGCCATTCGGAGGTGAGCCTCCGTCAGTCGGTCGCCGTAGTGAGCCTCGAGCATCGCCTTGAGATCGGGATGGACGGAAGCCGGTTTGCCGAAGGCCCGGGCCACCGCCTCGATGGTCACATCGTCGTGCGTCGGGCCCACGCCGCCCGACGTGAAGACCCAATCGTGCGTCGCGGCGAGGCGTTTCGTCGCATCCGCGATGGTCCCAAGCTCGTCGGGCACGATCTCCGTCCGGAGGAGTTCAACGCCGTGCTCCCTCAGGAACCGCGCCAGGACCGCGAGGTTCTTCTCCTCGATCTTCCCGGAGAGGATCTCGTTGCCGACGACGAGGGCCGCCGCCGTGGCCGCCGGAGGGAGATCCATGGGATGACTCTTATACCTGAGGGCGGCCGCGAACTCCCACAAGACTCGGCCTCCAAGGTAGACTCGGGTTCGTGCGCCGCGTGCTCGTCGTAGAGGATTCCGGGTCCGCTCGCGCGCTCGTGCGCGCCATCCTCGAAGACAAGGCCTTCGCGGAGCCGCTGGGGGCTGCGAGGTTGTTGAGGCGTCGAGCGGCTTCGACGCCATGCGCCTTCTGCCGCGGGCTCGCTACGACCTCATTGTGACGGACATCAACATGGCCGACATCAACGGCCTTGAGCTCATCCACTTCATTCGCAAGTCGGAGCACCACCGCGGCACGCCCCTCGCGATCATCTCGACGCTCGCCAGCGAGCGGGACGTCGAGCGCGGTTTGGCTCTCGGCGCCAACGCCTACATCGCCAAGCCATTTTCGCCGGAGCAGCTCCGCAGCGTCTGCGGCAAGCTCCTCACCGATCCGCCCAAGATGCCGACCCCGAGTGGCTCCCGTTCCAGCGCGGCTCGTGGTTCGCGGCCCGGTGGCAAGGGCGAGAGCGAATAAGGACGGCTCATGGTCGAGTCGGGGTCCGGAGGCTCGGGATACGAAGGCGGCGCGGACAAGGCTCGCGAGGAGTTCTTCTCGGAGGCGCAAGAGCTCATCGACACGGTGAGCCGCGATCTGCTCGCCATCGACGAGTTGGTTAAGCTCGGACGCGCCGACGCCGAGCTCCTGAACGACGTCTTCCGCGGCGTCCATACGCTGAAGGGGCTCTCGGGTCTCTTCGGCGCCACGCTCATGAGCGGGCTGTCGCACGAGCTCGAAGACGTGCTCGACGACCTAAGGCTCGGTCGCCTCGAGCTGTCGGCGCGCCTCCTCGACCTGCTCTTTCGCGCCGTTGAGCTGTTCACTCGCCTCCTCACGGCGGACCGGACCCAGGCGCCGTTGCCGGAGCTCGAGGTGCAGACGCTGCTCGCGGCGCTCGGCACCCTGCGCGGCAGTCCGCAAGGAGTTGTGGCAGCCAGCCCCGTGGCGCAGTTCGAGCTCGACCCGTCGTTGCTCGGCGTCCTGACGGAATACGAGGAGCATCGCCTTCGCACGAACATCCAGGCGGGCCTCGGCCTGTACCGGCTGATGGTGGTGTTTCAGCTCCTCAGCATCGACACGGCGCTCGATGAGCTCAAGGCGCGGGCGCGGCCTCACGGCGAAATCCTCACGTACCTGCCGACGGGGTCCGCCGGCGACGCTGACTCCATCGAGCTTGAGATCTTGATGGCCAGCGGCACGCCGCTGGAAGCGCTGCAAGCGGCGCTCGCCTCGCCGAACATGCGGATCGAGGAGGTGCGGCGGCGCAGCCCGCAGACGATGCCTCCGGTGTCCGTCGACTTTGTCGGCGAATCGCCGACGTCGATAGCCGTCGGTGCGCGCGGCTCGCTGCGGCCCCCTGCCGAAGGGCATGAGCGCGACCGGTCGCTGCGCTCCGTGGCGCAGACCGTGCGCGTCGACATTCGCAAGCTCGATCACCTGATGAACATCGTCGGCGAGCTGGCGATCATTCGGACGGGCATCGGGCGCCTCGTCGATCGCGTTCGCCACGGCGGAGCGGGTCGAGAGACGGGGACCGAGCTGCATCGCTTGCACCGCGCCTTCGAGCGCAACCTCGTTCAACTGCAAAACGGGATCCTTGAGGTTCGCATGGTCCCCTTGGGCCAAGCCTTCGACAAGCTGGCGCGCGTGGTTCGCCAGATTTCCCGCGAGCACGACAAGGAGGTGAACCTCGTCGTCACGGGAGCGGAGACCGAGATCGACAAACTCATCGTGGAGGAGCTGAGCGATCCGCTCATGCACATGATCCGCAACGCCATCGATCACGGCATCGAGGCTCGCGACGAGCGCATGAAGGTGGGCAAGCCCGCCGTGGGAAGCATCGTCCTCAACGCCTTCCAGAAGGGCAACAACGTCGTCCTCGAGATCGAGGACGACGGCCGCGGCATGAACCCCGCGGAGCTCGTCACGGCGGCCGTGTCGCGCGGCCTCGTCACCGACGAGCAAGCGAGGGACTTGTCGGCGCGCGAAGTGCTGGCGCTCGTCTTTTTGCCTGGCTTCACCACGCGAAGCCAAGCCACCGATCTCTCCGGTCGCGGCGTCGGCATGGACGTCGTCAAGAAGAACATCTCGAAGCTCGGCGGCATCGTCGACATCTCCAGCGAGATGGGCATCGGCACCAAGATGACCATTACGCTGCCGATCACGCTCGCCATCATCAGCGTGCTCATGGTCGGGGTCGCGGGCCGCTCCTTTGCGGTCCCGCTGGCCAACGTCGAGGAGGCCATCGCCTTCGATGAAAAGGCCGTTCGCGTCATCGACGGTCGCGAGGTGCTCAATCAAAGGGGGCGTTCGCTCCCCATTTGCCGCCTCGCCCAGCTCTTCGGCTTCAGCGCCAGGGCGCCCAAAGAGCGGCGAAAGGGGTTCGTCATCGTGGGCCAGGTGGGCGGCCGGAAGCTGGGCTTCGTCGTCGATGCGCTCTTTTCGCAAGAGGAGATCGTCATCAAGGCGCTGGGGCCGTCGCTCGCGCGCGTCGCGGGCTTCTCTGGCGCCACCGAGCTCGGCGATCAGCGCGTGGCGCTCGTCATCGACGTCGCCGCGCTCATCGAGGAGGTGCTCGCGTCGGACGCGGAGCGCGGACCCGCGGCTCATGCGCTCTTGCCCCGCATGGATCGCCCATGAGCGGCCTCACGAAACGCCACGACGAAGGCGCCGCGTTGCGCCGCGCTGTCGAGCTTGGTCACCGGACCGAGGTGCTAGCGTTCCAGCTCGCCGGCGAGGCCTACGCCGTGCGCATCGAGCTTGTGACCGAAATTCTGAGGCCGCCACCGCTGACGGAGGTCCCGCGTGCTCCGTCGCCCCTGCGCGGCCTCGTCAGTGTGCGTGGGCGGCTCTCCACGGTCGTTGACTTGAGGTCGTGCCTGAGGCTCCCTTCAGCGCCCATCGAAGCCAAGAGTCGATTGCTCTTGGCGACCCACGACGGCGAATCGATGGCGCTGTTGGTTGACGAGGTGCGGCAGGTCTATCGGCTCGCGGAGGCGGAGATCGAGCCCGCCGCGGCGCTCGGCGGCGAGCAGCCGCCGTACATCTGGGGCATCGCGCGGCCCGCCGCTGGCGAGCTGCTGGTGCTCCTCGACGTCCGACAGCTCGTGGAAGGGCTCGCATGAGGCCTCGCACGCGTCACGATCCGCGCCGTGACCTCGTGGGCTTCGTGGTCGGCGACGTGAGCTACGCGGTCGCCATCGGTGCCGTGCGGGAGGTCACGCTGCCGCTCCGCATCGATGCGCTCCCCCAGGCGCCGCCGGCGGTCCTGGGGGTCGCCGACTATCGCGGCGTCATCGTACCGGTCATCGACCTTCGGCAGCGTTTCGGCCTCCCGGCGGCGCCTCTCCTTCGACGAAAATGGCTCTTGTGCGACGTCGGTGGACGACAAGTTGCGCTCGTCGTCGATCGTGTTTCGGAGGTCTTCGGCACCGCCGGCGCCGCGCTACGGCCGCCGCCGCTCTTGGGGACCGGCGCCGACGTGCGCGGCCTCGCGGGGGTCACCGAGCTCGACGGTCGACTCGTCTTCGTGCTCGACGTCATGCGTTTCGCGGAGCTCACCGCCCAGGTGGGCCGGGAGAAGGTCACATGAGCCTCGAGGCGTTGTCGCAGGCGCTCGCCTCCGAGGAGCCGGAGGAGCGGCGCCGCGCCGTCGCGGCGCTCGCCCTGCGTGGCGGCGAAGAAGCCATCGAGCTCTTCGTGCGGGCGCTCGGGGATGGCGACTGGCGCGTGCGCAAGGAGGCGTCCGCGCTCTCCGTTCGCGTAACACCCCGCGCGTCGCTCCTCGTCCGGTTGGCGCAGAGCCTCGACGATAAGACCAACATCGGACTGCGCAACGCCGCCGTCGAGGCCCTCGTCAACATCGGTCCCGACGCCGTTTCGTCGGTGCTCGGGGCGCTCGACGCGCTCGATGCCGACGCGCGGAAACTCGCCGTCGAGGTTCTCGCTGGCGTGCCCGATCCGCGCGGCGTCGCGCGTCTCATCGAGGCCCTCGCCGACCCCGACGCCAACGTGGTGTTGGCCGCCGCTGAAGCGTTGGGGCGCGCCGGCCTCGCCACGGAGCGCACCCGGGAAGACGCGACAGCGGCACTCCTTTCGCATTTGGAGTCCGAAGACCTGGCGCTGGCGCACGCCGTGCTCGACGCGTTGGTGCGGCTCGACGCGAACCTGCCGAGCTCGCGCCTCTTGCCGCTGGCGGAGCGGCCTCTCATGAAGCGCGCAACGTTGTCGGCGGCGGCGAAGGCCAAGGATGAGGCGGCGCTTGCCTTCCTCGTGAACGCCGTCGTGGAAACGCCCGGGGCGCGCGAGGCGATTCTGGCGCTCGCCGGTTGGTTGCGTGAGCTCACGCCGGATTCGGCCTTCGTCGTCGCCGCTGGCGCGATGATTCGCCGCGCTCCGGCGGTCCACGAGGCGCTCCGGAAGACGGCGTCCGAATCCTCCGAAGCGGAGCTCGCCGAGGGCGCCCTCGTGGCGCTCGGTGCTGCGCGTGATCCCACCGACGTGCCCGGCATCGTGCACGCGCTCGAGGGCGAGGGGCCGTCGTCGGGAGCCCTGCGGGCGCTTGAGCTCTTCGGTCCCGAGGTGGCGCTGTCGCTTGCAACGTTGCTCGATGTCGCGGCGCCGGCGCTGCGGGTGACGCTCTTGGAGCTCATCGTGGCCCTCGCAACAGAGCTCGACGCTCGAGCGCTCCGCGCGGTGCGCGAGACGCTATCCGACGCGTCTGCCGAGGTCGTGGCGGCGGCGGCCAACGTGCTCGGAAGCTTCGGCGACGAACGAGATCTAGGGCGACTCGTGGCGCTCACGGCGCACGGCGACGGCCGCATCGCGGAGGCCGCCTCGTCGTCGCTCACGTCGCTCGCGGCGCGCCATCGTGCAACGGCCCGAGCGCTCCTTGCAGCGCTCGACCCGACGGCCGAACACGCCGCCGCGGGTGCCGCCATCGTCGCCGCCATGACGCGTGTGGGGAGCGGTTCGGAACAACCCCCGGTGGCCGAGCTGATGGCCTTTGGCGAGCGAGCGCTCCGAAGCGCCGACCCGCGCGCGCGTCGCCTCGCCGTCGAGGCGCTCGCCGAGAGCGGGGCCGAAGAGGCGCCGGAGCGCATCGCCGTGGCCTTGGCCGACGAAGAACAAGAGGTTCGGCTCGCGGCCGTGCGCGCCTTGGGTCGGGTCGGAGCCGAGAGCATCCTTCGCGGCATTGTGGTGGCGTCCACCGACGAGGAGACCGTCTCGTCGGCGCTGCGTGCGCTCGCGAGCGCCAGCTTGCCCGCGGCCCTTGAGCTCGCCGAGGCGCACCTCGGCACCGCGCCGCCGGCGCTCGCGAGCACGGCCGTCGAGATCTTCGCGCTCGCGACGGGTGAGGCCCGTACCCGCGGCCTCCTGCTAGCGCTCGGGCATCGCGACCGTGACGTGGTGACGCTCGCGCTCTCGGAGCTCGCAGGCAGTCTCACGCCGGAGCTCGTGGGCAAGGTCGCGCCGTGCCTCGCCCATCCCGCCTGGGAGGTGCGGAGGTTGGCTTCGGAGATCTTCGCCGAGCTACGAATCGACGCGGCGCGCGCGCTCCTGCGCGACCGCTTTGAGGTCGAACGCGAGCCGGAGGTCCGCGCCGCCCTCGCCGAAGCGCTCTCTTTGAGGCCTCCACGCTTCGAGGGCGGCTGACGTGGCGCCGGGGCGTGGGCCCGAGTGGGAGCTCAAGGCCGAGGAGTTCCGTGTGCTCCGCGAGCTGCTGGCCTCGAAGCTCGGTCTTGCGCTCAACCTCGACGCGCGCATCAGCGCTGGCCGCAAGCTCCGCGATCGGCTCCACGTCCTTCATCTCCAGACCTTCGCCGAATATTTTCACTACCTCCGCTACCACCCGAGCGCCGCCGCTGAATGGGAGGAGGTCGTCGAGCTCTTCACGACGCACGAGACGTACTTCTTCCGCGAGGACTACCAGCTCCGCTCCTTCGAAGAGGAGCTCCTGCCGCGGCTCGCGGCCCAGGGCAAGTCGCGGCGGAGGCTCTCCCTGTGGAGCGCCGGTTGCTCGACCGGCGAGGAGCCCTACACCGTCGCCATGCTCGTCGAGCGCTCGGGCCTCTTCGGCGACTGGGAGGTGAGGGTGTTCGGTTCGGACCTCTCGAAGCGATGCATCGCGACGGCGCGCCGAGGCTTCTACGGGCCATCGTCGTTCCGCGCGACGCCAGAGCTCGTCAAGCGCACGTACTTTGAGACGCGCGCGGGCTTCGAAGCGCGCCCCGGTCTCGATGCGCGGGGCGGAGCAACCGGTGCCTTCGTCGTGGAGCGCATTCGCAACATGGTGCACTTCGGTCAAATGAACCTCTTGGACGACGAACGCGCGCGCACCGTCGGTCGCGTTGACGTCATCTTTTGCCGCAACGTCCTCATCTACCTCGACGCCCACGCGCGTCGTCGTGTCATCGAGATGTTCTTGGAGCGACTCACCCCCGGTGGTGTCTTGCTCCTCGGGCACTCGGAGTCGCTCTTGAACGTTTCGACGGCCTTCGAGCTGCTTCACCTCAAAGAAGATCTCGTCTACCGAAAGCCGGGCTAGATCGTGGAGGATTCGGACCCTTGTTCGATTCGGTTGGCGGAGCTCCGAGACGTCGGCGCCATGCTCTCCCTCGCCAACGAGGCCGCTGCGACCGGCGTCGCCAACTTCGCGACGGAACCCGAGTCCATCGCCGAGTGGGAGGATGCGTTCACGCGCTCCAACGAGCGGTTCCCTTGGCTCGTGGCGGAGCGAGATGGCGGCGGCGTCGCAGGCTTCGCGAAGGCTTCGCCCTATCGAACCCGCGGCGCCTACCTTTGGACCGCCGAAGTCACGGTCTATGTGGAGCCATCGAGGCATCGACGCGGCGTCGGCTTCGCGCTCTATCGCGAGCTCATCGATACGCTGGTGGCACAAGGCTTCGTGACGCTCGTCGCGTGCATCACGCGGGGCCAAGAGGCGAGCGAGCGTCTCCACGAGCGTTCGGGCTTCGTGCGGAGTGGCTGGCTCCACCGGGCCGGATACAAGTTTGGAGCCTGGCACGACATCGGGCTCTGGGAGCGCGGCGCCGCGTCGCGGAGCGCTGGTGCCGCACCGGCGCCGCCCAAGCGCGTGCGCGACGTCCGGGTCCGCTGAGGCTTACGACGGCCAGGCGCGGCGAAAGACAGCCTCGAGGGCCTGACTCGTGGCGGGCTTCTCGAGCCACGGATGCGGCAGCGACTCGAGGAACAGGCGACCCTCCTCGGTGCTCGCGCCACCGCTCATCATGACGACCTTCTGCTCGAAGCCAGGCCAGCGCCGGGTGACCTCCCGGTAAAACGCCGCACCGTCCATCCCCGGCATCGTGAGGTCGCACAGCACGACGTCGAAGACGCGGTCGCCGGCCAAGATCTCGAGCGCGTCTCGTGCCCCGCCACACTCGACGACGTCGTGACGCCTCGACAAGAATCGAGCGAGCGCGCGGCGCACGAGCGAGTCATCGTCGATAACGAGTACGCGCATGCGTGGCATGGACCGGGCCACCGCAGAAGTCTCTTCGGCGCGAGGGGGCGTCGCCGCCGGCAAGGTCACGCGCACCTTGGTGCCACGCTGCGAGTCGCTCTCGACGGCGACGTCGCCGCCGAGCCCGATGATGATGGAGCGCGTGACGGAAAGGCCGAGACCGGAGCCGGAGCCCGGGGCCTTCGTGGTGAAAAACGGCTCGAAGATGCGAGGCAGGATCTCGGGGGAGATGCCGACACCATCGTCGTTTACGTCGACGACGACGCGGCCGTTGGCCAGAAACGCGTGCACCTCGACCTTGCCCGGCGAGCTCGGCGGCACCGCCTGCAAGGCGTTGAGGATGAGGTTCAAGAACACGTGCGACAGGCGATCCCGGTCCCCGGCGACGGGGACGAGGCTCTCGAACCGCTCGACGACGGGGGCTGACGTCGGCATGCCGGTGCGCGCCAAATGGATCGCGTCGCGCAAGATCGGCTCAAGGTCCACGAGGCCTGGGGCGTCGGCTTCGACGCGCGAAAAGGTGCGGACATCCTTCACGATCTGCGCGACGCGTTGCGCGCCCTGGCGCGCCTCCCGAAGCGCCTCCTCGGCGCGTGCGACGGCGTCGGGGCCGCACAACCGCCGGAGCGCGGCGACCTCGTCGTCGAGAAATTGGAGGTTCGTCAGCACCGAGGTGAGGGGGTTGTTGATCTCGTGCGCGATCCCCGCCGCCAGCGTGCCGAGGGCCGCGAGGCGGTCGGCTTCGATGAGCCTTGAGTGGGCGAGGCGACGCTCCGTGACGTCGCGCATGACGCCGAGGAAGTGGGTGCACCTCCGCTCGTCGTCGACGACCGGCACAATGTCGAGCTCGGCCCAGAAGGTGCTCTGGTCCTTCTTGTACTTGAGCAGCTCGACGCGCACCGGCTGGAGCGCGTCGCGGGCCGCCTGGATCCGCCGAAGCGCGTCGCGGTTCGTGTCGGGGCCGACGGTGATGTCGAGGAGCTGACCGATGGCTTCGCTCTCGGAGAAGCCCGTCATCTCGGTGAAGGCGCGGTTGACGAAGATGATGGGCCTTACGCCGTGCGCGTCGCGTGTGCCTTCGGTGATCAGGACGGCGTCCTTGAGATCGCCCACGGCGCGGGCCAACAGCGCGAGCTTGGCGGCCGGGTCCATGTGCGTCTGCTACTTGGCGCTCGCGGCTCTGTCAACGAATGCCTCCCGAGGGTGGCCCGGCCGCGGCGAGCCCTTGCCGCCGCCGGCCGCATCGATTGGTGGCGCCGAGGCCACAGAACCGCGGTAGACATGGGGCGTGGCGCGGGCACTTGGCTCGGAGAAGGGCGACACGCGATGACCCTGTTTCGCGCAGCCCTCGGGCGCGACGTGACGACGGCGACGCTCGTCGGCGCCCTCCTGCTTCAGGCGGCCGCCTGCGGCGTCCTCATCGGCCTCGGCCCTGACGAGTTTGCGGTGGCTTCGGACGCGGCTGCGGACGGTCGTGCCGGGACCGTTGACGGTGGGGTCCCACGAGAGTGCCGCCCGATCCTCGACAAGCCGCTCATCGCGGCCAGCGCGAAGGAGGTTCCTCCCTTCGTGCTGGCGCTCTCGAGCTTGACCTTCGGGACCGACCAGGAGGCGGGCGGGTGCCCCACGGCAGGCCTCGCCCTCGACGAGAAGCAAACGGGGTTGGACCCGTCGGGGCGCAACGTCGACACTTGCCCGCGCGTCGCTGACGCCGCGTGCGCTCCCGCGTGCCGCGGCGGGACGGCGATGGCCGATGCAAGCGTCTTCGCGAGCGCCGAGCTGGACAACGTGCGCGACTACGCGGGCGGCGTCGACAACGCGTTCCTTCGCTTGCGCAGTCTTCTGCTGGCGACATCGTTCCAATCGGAGGCGGGCAAGGCCCTCGACCCGATGCCGGGTCTGCGTGCGGGCAAAGGGAACCTCCTCTTGCGCATCTCGAACTACAACGGTGAGCCGTTCGACGACGAGGTCGTCGTCGGGATCCTCGAGTCGTCGGGGCTCGAAGATCCGGCGGTCTTGGCGGGCGGCCCCTGGGACGGGAAGGAGCGGCTCACGTGGCGCGCGACGTCGACGGGGAACACGACGCGCGGGTTCGTGGCCGATGGCGTCCTCGTCATCGAGGACCTGCGCGACTTTGTGCTCCCGCTGGTGACAGGCCTTGCCGGCGCGCAGGCGTCTCGCACGCGTTTTGAATCGGGCCGGCTCACGGGACGGCTCGAGGTCGTGCCGCGGCAAGACGGGCCCGCCGACTACGCGATCGTGAGAGGCTTGCTCGGGCTCCGACTACGCACTCGCGAGCTCCTTCACACCGTGGCCCACGTGCCGGCGGCGCTCCTCGTGCCCGACGCAGGACCGGGCCTCGTCTGCGAGACGGGAGACTTCACCTTCCGTGACCTCCTCTGCTCGTTCGCCGACCTCTCCTCGACGGGCGCCGCCGACTGCGATTCGCTGTCGGTGGGGGCCTCCATCCGCGCGGCTCCGGCGCTCGTCGGTACCGTCTCCGGTGCCGTCTTTGAAGCGGACACGTGCGCCGGCGCGCCCGGCTACGATCCCAACTTCGATTGCGCGTACCTCGACGGCGGAAGCCGGTAGCGGGCCCAGGCTCCGTCACTTAGAGGGGATGTTGCCGGAAGAACTCCCACATCTTGTCGGTGACGTTCATCGAGTAGCTGGTGTGACCGAAGGCAGGGACCGGCAAGCCCCCAGGCCATGTATGGCCGCCGCCCTCGATGATGCAGAGGGTCACGTCGCCGCCGGCTTTGCAGCCGGGGTACGTCTCGCAGCGCGCGTCGAAGTTCCGAAAAACCTCCGTCGGCGTTAGCGAGCAGCCGTTCCGGAGGGCCCACGCGTCGGCGGAGTTCCGAGCCGAAGGGAAGCCTTTGATGGCGTCGCCGAAAAACGGAACCAGCGCGTCGAGCGTGCCGTGCGTGTGAAAGACCGGGACCGGTCGCGACGGCGTGCACGTCGGTGTCGCGACGACGCCGGCCACCGGTGCGATCGCCGCGATGCGATCGGCGAGGGTGCACCCAAGCTTGTGGGAGAGGAAGGCTCCGTTCGACATCCCGGTGACGAAGATGCGTCGCTTGTCGACGCACAGGCGCTTCTCAGCTTCGTCGAGGAGCGCTGAGACGAAGCCTACGTCGTCGATGCTGTCGTTCATGGAGGAGCCGCAGCAGGCGCCGGCGTTCCAGCTCGATTGGAGGCCCTCCGGGTAGATGACGACGAAGCCCTCCTTGTCAGCTTTCGCGCTCATGCCCGAGAGGAGCGATTGTTGCGATGCGTTGGAGGTGAATCCATGGAAATTCATGACGAGCGGAGTCTCGACGTCCGCCTTCACGATCGCCGGCACGTGCACCTTGGCGACGCGCTCACGCCCGCCTACGGAGAGCGTCCAGACGCCCTCTTCCGGCTGCGGCACACGGGTCGCGCAGGTCGGTGATGGGCCGCCGGCGGGAGGCGGCGTTGACGCGGCGCCGGCGTCGGCAGCGACGTTGCCCGAGGCCGAGGATGCGGGCTCGCTCGAACCGCCGGGAGCGGCTTCGGCGCCGGGGCCTGCGCCAGTCGCCAAGGGCGCTTCCGCGGTGCCGCACCCGGCGATGGTGAGAGCGAGGGCCGTCAGGGACGTAGCGACGATGCAGCGCACGCGCTCCGAGTAGGGAGGTTTGTGCGGTGCGTCAAGGTGCTGCCGCCCTGGGCCTCGCTTGAGACGTCGCTCGCTTCCGCCTCGCCTTGCGGCGCGCCCGCCTCAGTGGACGCTCGCGACCGAGGGCGACGACGCCGGGTGCTGATGGCCCAAGCGAACCTCCATCTTCGGATGCGCGGCCACGAGCTCGCGGAGGCGCGCGAGGCTCTCGGCGTTCTGCTTCCCGTCGCGGGTAAACTGGCCCGGCGGCACGCCGTGCTCCCAACCCCATTGCGTATGGCAGGTGTCGCCGACGTAGAGGACTGGACCCGCCTCGGTGCGCGCAAGATAAGCCGCGCTGCCGGCCGTGTGGCCGGGGACCCAGAGCGCGAAGAACGAGCCATCGCCGAAGACGTCGAGGATCCCCTCGAAGCGCCCATCGGGGTCGCGCGCGAAGGGGAGCTCGGAAATGGGCGCGTGCCCCGCGAGGGCTTCGTCGGTGGGGCCTTTCGCGAAGGCGTTTAGGAAGAACCGCTGGCTCGTCTCTCCGGGCCCCGTGTAGAGGGGCGTGCCCTTCGGAATGTCGGGCAAGCCGGCGATGGGATCGGTGTGGAGGTGCGTGAGGAAGACGCCGGCGAGCGGCCCCTCGGCGGCCACGACGGACGCCGTGTCGTGGGTCACCTTCATAAGGTCGATATGCATGGCCTTCGCCATGAAGCCCCGGAGGACGGCACGCTCGGGGGCGTCGCGCACGGCGCGCTCGACGCCCGTGTCGATAAAGAAGGTGCCCCGCTGCGGGTGCCGAACGACGTGCAGGTAGATCTGAATCGGCTCGAGGCCGCTCTTGAGGCCGGCCTTATTGGCCTCCGGATGTGCGAGATCGATGAGGCCCTCGCGGTCGACCTGCCAATCGGCCGACACGAAGGTCTTGGTGGAGAGCGGACCTGGCCGGTCGATGAGGGAATCCATGCGGGAGAAGGGGACGCGCGAGAAGGGGACCGACGGCCCGGGCGTTGCCGGTGCCGTCGGGTGGTCGCTGGCGCGCACGCCGATGCCCACGAAGAGGCCGAGGGCGGCCGCCAGACCTAGCGGGGCGAGGAGCAGAGAGCGTTTGGTTCGCGTTCGCATGGGAAGACTGTGACGCATGCAAATTCGGTTGGTCAGTGGCAAAAGTTGCATGCCACCATACGAAAATGGATATCCCGTGGGACGACGTAAAGGTGTTCCTCGCGGTCGTGGAGGAGGGCAGTCTCTCGAAGGCCGCCCGGCGCCTCGCGATGACCCAGCCCACCGTGAGCCGGCGCATCGCCGAGCTAGAGGTGTTGTTAGCGGAGGCGCTCTTCTTGCGCAGCGCCGGCGGCGCGACGCTCACGGCCTACGGTGAGCGCCTCGTTCTTCCCGCCAAGCGCATGGCGGAGTCGGCCGGCGAGTGGGCTCGCGCCGCCGAGCGAAGCGACGCTCAGCCGGAAGGCGTGGTGCGGCTGACGGCGGCACCAGGCATCGCCTACGAGTTCGTCGCGCCCTTTGCGCGATGGCTACGCGGCAAGCTCCCAGCCGTGCAGCTCGAGGTCATCTCGACGCTGCAGTACCTCGACCTCTCACGCCGCGAAGCCGATCTCGCGCTGCGCATGCAGAAGCCGCAGCAGCGCGACCTCGTGTGCCTCGCCGAGGTAAAGACCGGAGTCGCTGCCTTCGCCGCGCCGGCGTACGCAGCCAAGCTGCCGCCGAAGCCGACGGCGCGCGACGTGGATTGGATCGGCTGGGCGCCGCCGCTCGACCACCTGTCGCCCAATCCCCAGCTGGCCGCTATGATCCCGGGCTTTCGGCCCGTCTTCGCTTCCGACGACTACGCGATTCAGCTGCGTGCGGCGGAAGAAGGGCTCGGTGCCGTGGTGCTAGGACGCGTCGCCACACGCTTCGGACGTCCGCGGCTCACCATGCTCGACCTCGACTTGGGGCCTTACAAGGGTGAGCTCTACCTCGTGTGCGCGCGAAGTGCGCTCGCGATCCCGCGGGTGCGTGTCGTTGCCGAGTTGCTCGCCGACGAGCTTCGGGCTGCGCGCGAGCCGCCGAGCGAACAAAAGGGGCCTCGCGCCAAGCGAAGCGCGACGCGCTAAATCACCGAGCGTGATCATGATCACGCTCGGTTGATTCAGTTCCGCTCTTGTGGGGCTACGCGCCCCCTCGAATCGCGGCGATTCGAGCCTCCCCGCCTTCGCCTTCGGCGAACCGTGCTTCGCACGGCCCACGCATGAAGTGTTCGAGAATCATGCACCGTCATTTAGTACCTCGACCCATCGATTCTGATGGGTCGAGTACGGCAAATGAGAACGAAACGCCCAGACACAAACCCGTGGAAGCGAGGCAGGTTCGACTGGGCCCGTCGCTCGCCGGGGGGCCCAGGCGCACCTGCCGATTTCACAGTGTCGGGGTACTAGGTGCCCGATGACTGGCCATGCGACGCAACTCGCAAGGCGCGTTTCCGAATCTGCGAAACGCGACCCTGCGAAGTTGTGGCCGCCGCGAGTTTGTCCCCTCCAACGTCGCGGCGTGCATGTTGCAGCGACTCCGACGGAGGTCCCGTCCATGCCCGGTGCTCTTTACGGATTGCTCATGGCCGGTGGCCTCTCGGGGGCCTTCATCGGTGCCTTTCACCACTACGTCGTGCGCGTCTCGAGCGCGCGCGTATGGCTCTCGAATGGCGCAGTGCTCGTCGACGTCGATCGCTTGCCGCAGCTCGGCCTCGTCCCTGACGTCGTCGCGCTCGACATTCCGCTCGAGGACTTGCCGCGTCGTGCGCACGAGCTGGGGTCGCGTCGGCGCCCCGTGGTGGTCTTCGCGAAGAGCTTCTTTCGCGCCGCTCGCGCCGCCCAGACGCTACGCGGTATGGGATTTTGGGACGTCGCGAACGCGGGGGGCGTGGACGAGGGGAAGCTGCGCGCGTCGGCGTCTGCGTCGGTGCGGCGAACCCTCGCCCGCGGGCCGCGACGCAACGCTTAGGTCTCGAGCGCGGGCTCCGTCGCACCGTGAGCCGACCGCCGCGGCGTGGCTAGCGGCCTGCGTCTGGCGCGTTGGGATCGCAGGACTCGCCCGGGGCCAAGTCTCTTGGCGTCGATGCGTCTAGAAATCTCGGCGGCACACCCGAGAGCGGTACGTAGGGCTTGGGGAATCTTCCGCAGCCCGTGACGACTCTGCCGTCGCAACCGCAAACATAGTCGTTGGCGAAGCAGGTTGCTTCCTTGTAGCAACCGACGCGCGCTGCCGCACCGCAGCCCGGCTCCGCGTAGCCAAGTGCGGAGCCGCTGGGGCACGCGCCGTTTTGTGGTGCCTGACCTTCCTGAAACGGCGGCGGCTCGGTGGTCTTGTCGCTCTCGCTACAACCGGAGCACCCGAACAGAATCAAGACGGGAAGGAGTGCGCGAAGAGCGGGAAGCGGAGATTGCATGTTCATGAGTTCGATGCCGTTCGGCGACTCGCCGCGGCCGTGCGAATCGCGTGCCGCCCAACACCGCGGTTCAAAGTTGGCGATCCCTCGTCACTGTCCACGAACAGCCATGATCCCGGCGTCGCGGGCGACGGCCGCGCGGCGCTCGATGGCACACCGCGTTCAATCTTCGAAGCCGTGCTCTCGCGCGATCTTGATGAGCTCCACCACGCGCTCACGGCTCTTCATCATGGCCGCCGCCGCCGTCGCCGCCGCGACGGCGCTCTCAAGCGACGTGAAGTGGAGGTAACAAGTGTCGCCCTCCGAGTTGCCGTGCATCTCGTCGCCGTCGGGATCGCCGCCCGCCGCGAGGAGCGCCGCCCTCACGAGACCTTCGACGCCGTAGCCATTGAGGTAGTACCCGTCCACGGTGTCGGTCCCCATGAGGCCGTGGAGGAAGCCCCAGTCGTCAAACGACAGCCGCACGTCGGCCCACTCGGTCGCGAGGCAATTCTGGAGCTTGAACGGAGCGAAGGTCGTGCGGTCTTGGCCTTTGGCATCGAAAGACGGGGCGCTCATGGCCGAGCAGGGTAGGCGTCGCTCGCCAGCCGTGCCAGCCCGGCGAGCCCCGAATCGGGAGAGCCGAAACTTTGGCTCTTATCCGGTGTCGGACCCTCGTTGAACTTCTCCCGCTCCTTGGTCCTACACTCGCTGGCCGTGCGCCCGCTCCTCGTGGCCTTCTCGCTCGTGCTTGCCGGCCTCCTCATCCCAAGGGCGGCCGGCGCAAAGATGATGTTCCACCACGATCTCACGTCGCTGGCGCTCGACGCCGACGCCATCGTGCGGGGTCATGTCGTTGGCGAGCGGCGGCAAGACGAGTGGACGACCTTCAAGGTCATTGCCGTCGATCGGAGCTACAAGGGCCCTCTCGCAGCCGGTGCGCGCATCGAACTCTCGTACGACCTTTACTCGATGAGGCCCTTCGCGGAAGGCTGGGGAGGGCAACCGGACGCGGGGCCGCCAGCCGTCCTAGGCACTGAACTCGTCTTCTTCCTGAGGCGCCACAAGCCCGCTCCTTACGAGGTGGCTCGCTTCGTCGAGGCGGGCGTCGATCCGAAGGCGGAGCAGTGGTTCATTCTGTCGAGTGGCCTCCGCATCTTCTTGAACGGCAAAGCGCAGCGCTTCGAGCAGTGGAACAACCCCGGCGGCTTCGTGCCCGTCCCGCAAGGCCGAGACCCGTACGATCTCCACGGCGATCCGCGCGGCGGCGAGCCGCTCGACAGCGCGGGCCTCGACCGAGAGATCGCGAGTGCGCTCCAGCGCGCCAACGAACTTCTGACCGCGCTCGACTCCGCCGACGGACCTTCGCGACGAAGGCGCCTCGTGGAACTCGCGGGGCCGCCGCCGGAAGACGCGAGCCGAGGCACCACGCTTGGCGGCTTCTACTCCAACAGCGCGAGCAAGCGCATCGTCGAGGCGCTGGCGAAGACCGGAGATATCGCCGTAACACTCGAGGCGCTCGCTCGGGCCAGCGGCGTCGCCACCTTTGGCCTTCGTCACGAGTTTTCTCCGGTCGCCGTTCTGGATGCAGCCGCGAACGCCAAGCTTCCGCTCTCGTCGCGGCTTGCGGCCATCGGTCTCGCCGACGGCTTGTGGAGTCAGCTGCGCGAAACGCCCAGCGCCGACGCGCGCGTCATCGCGCTCATGGCCGATGCTGAACCGTTGGTCCGCGCCGCAAGCGTGTCGCTGCGACCCACGGAGAAGGCCACGGCCGCGATGAAGGCCGCCATCAAGGCTCGCTTTGCTATCGAACAAGACGAGCGCGTTCGCCTCGCCCTGTTCCACGCGGCCGACTCGCGCGACATGCGCACCGATCTCCAGAGCCCGCCGTCCAAGATGCCCATCGTCGTCGTGACCCGGACGCGCGACGTGGTGAACGTCGCCTGGGCCGACCTCGACACGCGAACCAACTGGATGGTGGCGGACAGCTCGTCGATCGTCGTCAATCAGGGCGGCAATCGCCTCGTCGAGACCTTCTTTGGCGCCGACACGAGCTACTCGAACGGCGCTTCCGGCAGCCTAAGGACGCGCATCGCGGGGGCGAAGGTCAGCGGCAACGTCGAGGTCGAGCTGGTGCTTGAAGACTTGAACAAGCATCGTGGACGGATCGCTCGCCACGTGCCGCTCGGTCTCTTCACGCCCGCGTCGCCGGCTGAGGCTCCAGCTGCCGCCTCGGGCGCCGCCATCACGGGAGCATCGCATCCTCCGGAGCAGCCAGCGGGCGACGCTTCGGTCCCGCGCCCCACCGTGCCGCGTCGCAGTGGCTGCGCGTGCGCGACGGCGGGCACCTCGACGGAGGGACCTGCCCCAGCGCCCATCGTGGCGGCGCTGCTCGCGTTGCTCCGCCGCCGGCGCGGTCATCGCGTATAGTCCCGCGATGCAGCATCGCGTTGGCGTCTCGCTCCTCAGCCTCGGCGCCCTTGGCCTCACCTATCACCTCGGCTGCGTGGCCGACGACGGCGCTTCCCCGTCGCTGTCTTTCGACGGCGGCACCCTGGACGTCGCCGCGCCGGACGGGACGGCATTGCAACCGGAGGCTGCCGTCGACGCTCCTGCGCCCGACGTGGCGGCGGCGGTCACCGTGGTCGCCCTTCGTGGCGGCGCGCCCGCGGCCAACGTGAACGTGGTCTTCGGCGACCTCCTGACGGGGGCCGTTGTCGAGGCGAAGCAAACCGATGCCGCGGGACGAGCGTCGAGCGCGGTCATCGGCGGCGCCGACGTCACGGTGGTCTTTGGGACGACCGAGCAACCTGAACTGGTGACCATCAAGGCCGTCGAGCCCGGCGACGTGGTCGCCGTGGTCGACCCGACCTTTGTGGCGGCACCGACGCGCATCATGGTGAGCGCCCCCGATGCGGCGCCGCCGACCACGACCAACTACGAGGTCAAGGTTGGGAGCTGTCGCACGTACGCGACGGCGTTGCCGGTCGAGCTGTCGCTCGCTCCAGAATGCGCCCTGGCCGGCTCCTTCCCGGTGCTCGTCGAGGCGCAGCAGTCGTATGTCGGCGTCGCCTTTGTAGCCGAAAAGAACCACGTGCTGAGCGATGCTGGTGCGCCCGACGCCGCTTCGCCGGTCGCCGTCGGTGGTTCCTGGGCGAGCACCGACACGCGCACGATCCAGGTCGTTGGCGCCGGCCCAACGACCAACGGCTCGGCGTCGTTCTCAGAGGTCGTCGGTGGGCAAGCGTTCACCAACACGACCAGCTTCTTCGGGTTGAGCGATGGCGGTCCTTTGACCACGTCGTTCGCAGGGCACCCGGGATTTGCGACGACCTTTCAGCACGAGGTCTCGGTCCGGGCAGTCCAGAACGGCGCGCGCCTGTATCGCTCTTTCGCGACGCGCGGCTCGACGCCGAACAACGTCGCGGTGGACTTGGGGGCCATGCTGCCGGCGATCTCCGAGGTCGGCATCGATGCAGCAGCGTCGCCTTCGCGACCGGTCGTCCAGTGGAAGGCCGAGTCTCCCATCGTCGAAGGCGATGGCATTGTCGTGCGGGTCTCGTGGTCCGAATACCCCGCCGATGGAGGCGCCTCGGTCCTCGGACACTGGACCATCCTCGCGCCGCCGCTGTCTTCCTTGATCGAAGCGCCGGCGCTGCCGCCGGCACTCGCTAGCAAGTTTGCTCCCAACGCCTCCTCCATGTTCCAGACCACGCCGACCGTCATCCTCGTCGAGCTGAGCGCGGTTCCTGGCTACCGCGAATTGCGACAAGCTTCCCACCAAGTGCAACCGACGGAGGCGCTGCTCAACAACTTCGCGGCCGCCGTCGCACCATCACTCCCGGTCGACGGCACGTTGCGGCTGACGGCGGCGACGGAAGCCACGGACTAGAAGTCGCTCACGACGACGCGCTCCGGGGGGAGGCCGCCAACCCCGCGCTCGGACATCGAGCGCACCATTTTCGTCTTCCAAACAAGACCGGCGCGACGCGTCCACCCAAAACCAGATAGCCTGATGTCGCGCTCTGTGGCGCTCGCGGTCTCCCTTGGAAGCTCCCATCCGTCTCCTCATCGTCGACGACTCGGCGTTCAATCGTCGGCTCATCGCGGAGATCTTCGCCGATGATCCGGCGGTGGAGGTCGTCGGAAAGGCCGCCGATGGCGAGGAGGCGTTGCGCCTCGCTTCGACGCTCAAGCCGGACGTCATCACCTGCGATCTCGAGATGCCTCGCATGGACGGGTTCACCTTCCTGCGCATCTTGATGGCCAAGCAGCCGACCCCCGTGCTCGTGGTCTCGTCGTATTCGCAGAAGGAGAACGTCTTCAAGGCGCTCGAGCTCGGCGCGCTCGACTTCATCGCCAAGCCCGATCGACAAATCAGCCCCGACGCGGCCGATCTACGAGAGCAGATCCTGCTCAAGGTGAAGATGATTCGGTCGCTTCGGCCGGGCGCCGTCGGCGGTGCCCCGTCGAGCTTGCCGGGGGCGGGGCAGAGGCCCCTCACGGGCCAATCGATTCGCCCCTCCGAGCCCGCCAAGCCGCCGCTCGCGTCGATTCCGCCGCGACACGTCATCGCCATCGCTAGCTCAACGGGCGGGCCCACCGCGCTCTTGGAGATCTTTGGCAGGCTTCGCGAACGCTCCGCGTCGGCGGTGCTCGTGGCGCAACACATGCCTGACAAGTTCACCAGGAGCTTCGCGGAGCGCCTCGATCGGAAAGGGCCGCTGCGCACCGCCGAGGCGCAAGACGGCGATCGAGTCGTTGCGGCCACCGGCTTCGTGTGTCCCGGTCGTCGGTGCATGGAGCTCGTCGCCAACGGCAATGACCTCTCTCTCCGGGTCGGCACGGCCTCCAGCGAAGACCGCTACGTGCCCAGCGCAGACAAGTTGCTGACGAGCGTGGCCAAAGCCGTCGGACGTCGTGCCGTCGCGGTGATCCTCACGGGCATGGGTGACGACGGCGTCGAGGGGGCCCGCGCCATTCGTGCGGCGGGCGGTTTGGTCATTGCCGAGTCGCAAGAGAGCGCCGTGGTCTTCGGGATGCCCGGCGCCGCGGTCCGCGCGGGCATCGTCGATCGGGTGCTCTCGCTCTCCGACATTGCCGCCACCTTGGCGCACTACTGAGCGGGTCGGGGCCGGCGCTCGCGTCGCCGGCAGGTCTTCGCTCGCTTCCCATCGCCTCCATCGAGTACGCTCGCCGACCATCATGGAAAGCGATCTCAAAGAGCTCGTGGCGTTGGGTGAGCGCGTCGTGGCCATGGCCACCAAAGGGGGCGCCACCGTCGCCGAGGCGCTGATGCGTCGGGGGGCGGAGCTCAGCACGAAGGTTCGCCTCGGCGAGCCGGAGCTTGTGGAGGAGGCGGGCCATCGCTCTATCGGCATGCGCCTCATGAAGGACAAGCGCGTCGCCACGACGTCGACGAGCGATCTCTCCGACGCGGGTCTCGAGCGATTCGTCAAAGATGGCCTCGAGCTCTTGGACCTCGCGCAGGAAGACGCCTTCGCAGGCCCCGCCGACCCTAAGCTCCTGTGCGATCCCGAAAAGCAGCCTGACCTCGATCTCTTCGATCCCGCGGGCAGCCAAGTCAATGCGGCCCAGGCCATCTCCCTCGCCAAGCGCGGCGAGGCCGCTGCCCGCGCCTTTGATGCGCGCATCACCAACAGCGACGGGGCCACCTTTGGGCGAAGCGTCTCCGCCGTCGCCGTCGTCCTCTCAAGCGGCTTTCGCGCCGCATACCGCGGCTCCTACCAGTCGCTCAGCATCGTCTCAGTGGCAGAGGATGAGGGCGGCAAGAAGCGCCGCGGCTACGAATGGACCGCGAGGCGTCACCTCGCGGAGCTCGACGAGCCAGAGCACGTGGGCCGCGAAGCGGCGAAGCGCACCCTTCGGATGCTCGGCGCCAAGACCGTAGCGACCGCTGAGGTCCCCGTCGTCTTCGACAAGGAGGCGGCACGTTCCATGCTGTCGCTCATGGCCGGCTGCATCATGGGCAGCTCCATTTGGCGCAAGTCGAGCTACCTCGTGGGTCGCGAAGGCACGCGCATCGCGAGCGATCTCATCACCGTCGTCGATGATCCGCTCATCTTGCGTGCGCCCGGCTCGCGCCCCTTCGACGGTGAGGGGCTCGCCAGTCGCAAGAACCTCGTCGTCGAGAACGGCATCCTTCGAACCTACCTCTGCGACAGCTACTCGGCGCGCAAGCTCGGACGCGAGAGCACGGCGAGCGCCTCGCGCGGGTCGTCGGCGGGCGTGGGCCCGAGCACCACGAACTTCGTGCTGCAGCCCGGGAAAGATTCCCCCGAATCCATCATCAAGGGCACCAAGCGAGGCCTCTACGTGACGGAGATGATGGGCTACGGCTTCAGCGCCGTGACGGGCGATTTCTCGCGCGGGGCCAGCGGTTTCTGGATCGAAAACGGCGAGCTTACCTACCCCGTCAGCGAGATCACCATCTCGCTCAACGTTGACGACCTGTGGCAGCGCGTCGATGCCGTCGCCAGCGATCTCGATCTGCGAACCTCGACGGCGGCACCCACGTTCCGCGTGTCAAAGATGACGGTCGCCGGTGGAGGAGCCACCACGTGAGCCCGGCGGAGCTCAAGGCGCTTCGCAAAGAGCTCGCGTGCACGGCCAAGGAGCTCGCCGCGGCGCTCGACCTCGAACAAAAGGTCGTGCTCGCGTGGGAGACCGGTGAGCTCTTTCCGACCAAGCAGTATTGCGAGCGCATGGAGGCGCTTCGCGCGAAGGGGCCGTCTGCGATCCCGAAGAAGAGCAAGGGGGGCGACCCCATGAAGACGCTGGCTGATCCGGCGCTGTGGGAGCTCTTGCGCAAGCTCGCCGCCCACAAGAAGCTGCGGGACGAAGTCGCGAAGCTCGCGGCCGCGTATCCTGATCCGGCCGCTTCCGACGAGTGAGTGAGCCGCGCGGGCGTTGCTCAGAAGGAAGCGCGCACGGTCACGGTGCGGCCGCTGCCGAAAACCTCGAGACGTTGCGCACTGGCCTTCGCGGCCGAGGCCTTCGGCGATGAAACGAAGAGGTAGATAGACACTCCCGCCGCCACGAGCGCCGCGCCCGCGAGCACGTCGGCCACGACGGACGCAGTCTGCATGCGCGAGTGCGCGGCATCGAGATCGTCCCGCGAGCCGGGAAACCGCCGCAGTTCGGCGTCGGCGTCGGACTTGGCGCTCAGGGCGACGAGGCCCGTGACGCCGGCGCCTACGGCCAGGACCGCGCTGGTCCCGAGCGCGATCCAAGGGCCCGACGACGCGCGCGTCTCCGGCGGTGGTGACTCGACCACGACCGGCGGCGGAGGCGCCTCGGTTTTGGCTGGGGCGGGAGGCGCTGCTTCGAGTTGGAGCTTCACGGGTTGACCACCGACGACCTCGATGACGCGCGTCACCGCGGCGCCGCCCTCCGGCGCGACGGTGATCTTGCGGCGTCCCGCGGAAACGATGAAGGGATCGCGGAGCGGAAGCCGCGCGACGACGGCGTCGTCCACGAGGACCTCGCCGGCCGTCGCCGAAGTATCGAGGGTGATCTCGGCGACGCGCGTCCGAAGCTTCGCGAGCTCGGTCTCGACGAGCGCGCGGCGCTCTGCGGGGACCTCGGTGCCGCCGTCGCGCAGGTAGCGCTGATAGGCATCGAGCGCTCCCGCATAGTCTTGGAGGCGCATGGAGGCCTGCCCGATGTTGTAGAGGACTGCGAAATGCGGGCGGGTCGCGTAGGCCTGTCGGAATTGAACGCGCGCCGCGTCCACCGCACCTTCGCGAAAGAGGTCGACGCCGCGATTGAAGAAGGCCCGCGCCTCCGTCGTGGACCGATCCTTATCCTTCTCGCCGTCTTGCGCCGTCGCGGAGCCCCCCGCCGCGAGCGCTGCAGCGATGAGGAGAGTGCCCAAAAACGCCTTCATCGGTACGGGTCCTTCTCGTCGATGCCGAGCGCTGCCGGCCTCGTGTTCACGTTGGGCTTTCGGCTGCCGCGCGTCGGCGAGCGGGAGGCGTCGCCCTCTCCGTCGGACCGCGCTTGTGTGGGCGTCGGCGTCGCAGGCCGCAGGGCGAGCTCCATGACGAGGTCTGCCTCGACGCTGAGCGAGCGCTCTTCGACCTCGTAGCCGGGAGCGCTCGCGCGGAGCATGTGCGCTCCCCGCGCAACGGGCCCGTCAAAGGGATTGGCAATGGGCCTCTCATCCAAGACCAGGCTCGCCGAGGGAGGGCTCGTGCTGAGCCGCACGCGTGCGCCCGGCACCTCGGCCGCGGTCGTCGCTGCGATCGACGGCGCCGCCGGCTGCGCCGCTGCTTCCACCGCGCCCTTGGCAGCGGGCGCGCGACTCACCGCAACAGCGCCAGCTACGACGCACAGCACGGCGCCGATTGCGACGACGCCTCGGAGCCGGTGCCGCTTCGGGGTGTCGGCGCGCGTGTGGTCGACCGGCTCGCTTTCGGCCGGTGCCGGTGCCGGGACCGTTGCCGCCGCCGCCGCCGCCGCCGTCGCCGCCGCCGTCGCGACGGCCGCGTCCCTCGACGACCCCGACGCGCTGGCCGGCGCTTCGATCTCGATGAGGGAGACTTCGCGCGCCGTCCCCGCCTGCGCGAGCTGCACCTCCACGAGCTTCTTGAGCTGGCTCCGTTCGCGCTCAAAGGCGCCCTCCACGAGGCGAGCGAGCTTGCGCTCAAGCGCCTGCGCCGGGCGGCCGAGCCACTCGTCGAGGGCCTCACGCATGGCGTCGGCCGTGTCGAACCGCCCCGACGACGATGCGGCCATTGCGCGCTTGCATATCTCGACGAGGACGGTGTCTTCGCTACGGACGCTCGAGGGCGGCGGATCGTTGCCCGCGAGGCGCCGCTGGATCGCCAATGAATCGTCGTCTGTCGGGAGCACCAAGCGCCGCTTCATGAGCGCCTCCCACAGCATGACGCCCGCGGCGAACACGTCCGCTCGACGATCGAGCGGTGAGCCGAACGCCTGCTCCGGCGCCATGTACCCCACTTTGCCTTTGACGACGCCTTGCTTCGTAAAGCTCGCCGAGCTCGACAGCTTCGCGATGCCGAAGTCGAGCAGCTTGACCTGCCCCGCATAGGTCACAAAGACATTCTGCGGGCTCACGTCGCGGTGCACGATCGCGAGCGGTCGACCGTTCAGGTCCGTGGCTTCGTGGGCGTAGTGCAAGGCTCCGAGCATCTGCGCCAGCACGTGGACGTGCAGGTCGACGGGGAATTCGGCGCGCCCCACGCGCACGAGGATCGCGCTCAGCGGCTGCCCCTCGAGGTATTCCATGGCGATGAAGGGACGACCGTTGTCGGAGCCGACCTCGTAGGTCTGCACGATGTTCGGGTGGTTGAGGAGCGCCGCGACGCGAGCTTCCGCGAGAAACATCTCGATGAACTCAGGGTCGGCGGAGAGCTCGGGCTTCAGGGTCTTTAGGACCATGAGCTTCTGGAACCCCTGCATGCCGGAAGCGAGGCCGAGGAACACCTCGGCCATTCCTCCGTGGCCGACCCGCGCGATGAGTTGGTAGTTGCCGAGCTGGCTCATGCTCAGTTGGTCACTCAGTTGGTCAAGGGGGTCGGGCCGAGGACCGCGGCGGTGATCGCTCCCTTTCGGACAGGGACCGTCAAGGAGCCGACGGCCTGACCGGCCTCTCTGGAATAGCGGAGCGTGACCGGCCCCACGGGGAGGTTGATGAAGCCGCCCTCGCCGCGGCTGCTGGTCGAGGTTTGTGTCGTCGCGGGGAGGCGACTCTCGTCGGTGTAGAAGGCGAGGCTCTGCGCCAAGACGGGCGCCGCTTGCAAGACGACGCCGCTCGTAGCCTTCCCCTGGCAATTAACGGCCAAACCAAAGACGTGGCCGGCTTCGGGAACGAGCTCTCGTCCGATGACTTGCAGCAGGCCCTGAAGCTCGCTCTCCGTGGGGACGTGGACCGGTTCGGCGTCGACCGCCTGATCGGCCACTGGCGGCGCCGTGTAGGGCAAGAGGAGCGGCATCACGGAAGCTCCCGCTGCGTGGGTCACCTCCAAGAAGCCGCGGAACGCGAACGGGACCTTGATCGAGTAGATGCCGCGCGCGTCCGTGGTCGCCGTCGCTATGGGCCTCGTGCACAAGAAGTCGATGCCCGCGCAAGCGCGGACCGTGCTGCCGACGATGGGGGCTTCGGAGAAGAGCCCCAGCATCCGGCCTTCGGTTGTCACTTGGCGGGTGTCGTCTTGGGGTGGCCAGCTGACCGAGCCAACGCAGCCCCACGCGGGATCGGACGAACCATCCGAGCCCGCGTCAGTGGCAAGCGCTTGGACGCACATGCCATCGGAGCAAACGGCCGACGCAAAGCCCTTCTGGGTGCAATCGGACGTCGCCGCGCACTGGTCGGCGTCGGCTCGGAGGAGTGCTGAACAGGACGCCACGCCCATAGACAGGCCGACGACGCGCGCGAGGGCCGCGACGGCGCGAACTCTAGAGAAACGTCCCCGGTGCACGGCGCTAGCCTACCATCACGGCTGCTACCAACCCCAAGCGGTCGCGGCAGCGCTCCTTGCGGCGGTTCCAAGCGTCGAAGGGAGCGTTTCTAGGCGGCGAGCCTCTCCGGCTCACTCGTCGCTCTTCTTGTCGCCGTCGTCGCCGTCGTCGTCGTCATCGTCGTCGTCGTCGTCGTCGTCATCGTCGTCGTCGTCGTCGTCATCGTCATCGTCGTCGTCGTCGTCGTCATCGTCGTCGTCGTCGTCGTCGTCATCGTCGTCGTCATCGTCGTCGTCGTCATCGTCGTCGTCATCGTCGTCATCGTCATCGCCGTCGCCGCCGTCGTCGCTTCGCTCGCCGCTCTCGGGAGCGTCCGACTCGTCGTTCGCGGGCGCCGCCTTCCCAACGTCACCGGCCTCCTCTTCGGCCGTCGACTCAAGCTCTTCGCGCAGGGCCTCCGACTCGACGGTTGCGCCATGGATGCCGCCTTCGGGCGCCACGTCATCCAGCTTTGATTCGAGCACGTCGCCGAGCTCGGTCTCTACGACGCGCCGCGAGTCCTCGTTGAGCTCGGTGAACTCTCGCAACGTGGGCAGGTCGCGGAGCGACTTTAGCCCGAAGAACTCCAAGAACGCGTTCGTTGTGCCGTAAAGAATGGGCCGCCCGGGTTCGTCCTTCTTGCCCAAAATGCGTACGAGATCACGCTCCAAGAGCAGCTTCAGAACCGGACCGCAGTCGACGCCGCGAATGTCGTCGATCTCCGGCCGCGTGATCGGTTGCCGATACGCCAAGATCGCCAAGGTCTCCACCTGCGCGCGCGAGAGCCTCACCGGCTTTTGCGTCGACATGTCGCGCACGAAGGGCGCGTAGACAGCGCTTGTGCGGAAGAGGAAGCCGCCGGCGACCTCGTCGAGGTGGATGCCACGCTTCGCGTAGTCGCCCCGTAGCTCCTCGAGGATCGGCCGAACCTCCTTAACCGGTGCCGACGCGGCGCGGGCCAGCTCGCCCGCCTTTTGCGGCTTATCGCTGGCGAAAATGAGCGCCTCGAGGAGCCCCTTCAGGTGGTCGCGCGCGACGTTGCTGTCCGGCAGGGGGCGCGTCGCGGGCGATGGTTCGCCGTCGTCGGTCGCGTCGCCGTCGTCCTCGGCATCGAGGACGGCCGCGAGCGGATCGCTGCTGTCGGCGATGTGTGCTTCCATTTCCTCGCCGCTCAGCGCCACGGTGGCCTCCGCGTCGAAGGCGACTTCGCCCCGCACGGTCTTTGCCGTCGATTCGGCCGGCAAAGGCTCGTCGATCTCGTTGGTCTCCGTCGGCCGCCCCGCGAGGCCGGCATCCTCCGTCGCCTCCGCCGTCGGCTGTTCGGCCGTCGTCGCCGCGACGAGGTCGTCTTGCGGCTCCGCCGCGGGTGCCTTTCGCCCCTTGCCTCCGCGCGACCGGGGCTTCTTCTCCGCGTCGGGCGTCTTGCCTTCCTCGCTCATGACTGAACCTCGACGGCGTCGACGTCGTCGAGGGAGCCGCTGGGAATCTCGATGTAGATGGGGGAGAGCGAATCGGATTGATGGAGGCGGGTCATGCGAAGTCGGGTCATCTCGAGAAGCGCGAGGAAGGTGATGACGAGATCAAATTTGGTCTGAAGGTCGGCGAAGAGATCCGTGAACTCGACGCGCGTTCGGCTCTTCAACATGCCCACGAGCTCGTGGATGCGATCGGTGATCGAGATCCGGTCGGTGACGATGTCGTGGGAGAGCTTCACCTTGGCGCGCGAAAGCACGGCCTGAAACGCCTCCAGCAGCGAATAGAGCGGCACCTCCGCCAGCGGCGGGAGGCCGTTCGACTCGGCGACGTCCATCTCCGCGCCGCGCAAGAATACGTCGCGGCCGGTGACGCCGCGGGCGGCGAGCTCGGCGCCCGCTTGCTTGTACTTCTGGTACTCGAGGAGGCGGCGAATGAGCGCCTCGCGAGGGTCTTCTTCTTCGCCTTGCAGCTCGTCGTCCTCCTGACCCGGCGGCGGTGCCGGCAGGAGCATCTTCGACTTGATGTGCGCGAGCGTGGCCGCCATGACGAGGTACTCGGCGGCGATATCGAGGTTCACCAGCTGCATGAGCGCGAGGTACTCGAGGTACTTCTCGGTCACGAAGCTGATGGGGATGTCGAGGATGTCGAGCTCGTGCTTCTGACAAAGGTGCAAGAGCAGGTCGAGCGGGCCTTCGAAGGTCGGCAGCGAGACCGCCAGACCGCCCTCGTCGCCGGGGCCTGGATCGAGGGTCTTCGTGGGCACCGCCGTGCTCTGAGGCGCCGTATCCTCGGGCGCGAGAGAGCGCCCTTTGGCCGCGTGAAGGCCGGGCCCGCGCTCTTCGTTCTCCGGGACACCCCCAGCCAAGGCCGGGTCTGCCGCGCCTTCGATGGACGGGGGCACGCCTCCGCGTTCCTCCTCGTCCGTTGGGCGTTGTCCGGTCATCGCAAAAGATCCTGTTCGCCCACCTGCGCGGGCGAAAGAGGAACATCGCTAATACGCAAATCGGCCTGGGGGAACAACCCTCGCGGCCGCCTTCTCGCACCTTACGCTTGCCGAGCCGTTGCCGTTGGAGCGGGCGCCATCGGCGGAGCCGTGCCGCGCCCCATATTTCGCTTGCGGGGGCGGGCGCGGGCACGCGGAGGGCGACGGCCTGCGATACCATCGGCCCGTGACGCCGGTCGCCGCTCCGACCATGAAGATCTGTCCCTCCTGTCAGGGGCATTTCCCCGCCGACGGACTTTTCTGTCCCAACGACGGCAGCCGCTTGTTGCCTATCACCGAGATGGGCTCGGTCCCCGGCAGCGGCAACCACGGCCAGGCAAAGGACCCGTACCTCGGGCGCGAGATCCTCGAGCACATCGAGATCAAAGAGCTCGCCGGCATCGGTGCCATGGGACGCGTGTACCGAGCCTTCCAGAAGGGGATCGATCGCGACGTCGCCGTCAAGATCCTTCACCGCGAGCTGAGCGCGAACCCGCAGCTCGTGGGGCGCTTCCTCCGCGAGGCGAAGGTCGCGTCGCGGCTGCAGCACCCCAACGTCGTCCACGTGCTCCTGAGCGGTCAGCTGCCCGATGGCGCGCTCTACATCGTCATGGAGTACCTGAACGGCGAGTCGCTCCACGCTGCGCTCACCGGCGACACGGGTATCTTCGACTTGGCGCGCGCCCTCCACGTGACGCTCCAGCTCTGCGACGCCGTGGGAGAAGCGCACGTGCAAGGCATCGTGCACCGGGACCTGAAGCCCGAGAACGTCATGCTCGTGCGCCGGGGACAGGACGCCGATTTCGTGAAGGTGCTCGACTTCGGGATCGCTCGACTCAACTGGAGCGAGCAGTCGATGGCGACCGCCACGGGGCTTATCTTCGGCACGGCGCGGTACATCTCGCCGGAAGGAGCCCAAGGTGAGAAGGTCGGGCCACCGGGCGACGTCTACTCGATCGCGACCTTGCTCTATCAAATGCTCGCGGGGCGCACGCCCTTCGAAGGGCAGCAGGCCGTCGGACTCCTGATTCAGCAGATCCACGAGCCACCGCCGCCGCTGCGCTCCCATCACGCGGCGCGCGAGGTGCCGCCGGCTATCGCAGACGTCGTCATGCGCGGCCTCGCGAAGGCTCCGGCGGAGCGGCCCGACGGCGCGCGCGCTTTCGGTCGCGCCCTCGTCGATGCGGCCCGCGCCAGCGGCGTCGCCGCCGATGATTATTATGCGCGCTCTCTCTTCGCGTCGCCGTCGACGACCGGCCGTGCCGCGGCGCCACGAAGCGATCCCGCGTTGCCAGCCCTCCCCGCCAACGTGACCCCTCACGCGCCGTCGCAATCGACGCGAGACGTAAACGAAGTGCCTCTCGCTGCGCCGACGGCGAAGTGGACGCCGCCGGCGGCGGTGCAAGCGCAGCTCGCCGCCATTGCACAGGAGCGCAAGGACGCCCGGCCACGCGAGAGCCAGCCGTCGGTCGACCCGACGCTCGACGATGACGACGTGCACCCCGGCATGCGCGCGCGCACCGACTTTGCGACGCCCTCGCCGACGCTGGTCTCACCGACCAACGGCACGGTGCGGCTCGCGTCGTCGCCGGTGCTCCTGCCTTCGTCGGACCGCGCCGGCCCGACAGGGACCGTTCCGCTGAAGAGCGACGACGAAGAGGTCGTGCGAGCGAGAGCGACCATCGCCGAGGGGCGCGGTCGCGACACCGCGTTCGCCTCGGCGCCGTCGTCGGCCGACGTTCAGACGGTCCCTCCCGCTGAGCCACGGGACGTTCGGCGGCGCATGCCGACCTTGGCCATCGTCGTGCTGTGCTTCTTCGTCGGCGTCGGTGGGGCGCTCGCCCTGCACCGCGCCGGTGCGCTGCAGAAGCTTGGCGGAGGCGGGCACGTCGTCACCGCGCCCTTCGAGGAACACGCGGCGCGCATCGAGGCGGCCATGCGCGAGGAGCGGTGGGATGCACCGCCGGGAGAAAATGTGCGGGAGCTCTTTGCCGTCGGCTTCGCCAAGTGGCCCGCCGAGCCGCGCCTCGTTGCGCTACGGGGGCGCGCCACCGATGCGCTCGTGAAGCGAGCCGTCGTTGAGAAGCAGGCGCGAGAGATCGCGAAGGCCGCGCGTCTCGCGGCGCTCGCCAGTGCTCTTGCGCCGGAGAACCCGACGACGCGCGCTCTCGCCGACGAGTACGCGCATGAGCTGGAGGCGGTCGCGCCGCCCCTCGCCACGGTGGTTCCTGCGCCGCCCACGCTCGCGACCGGCAAGGGCCCTACGCCGAGCGCGGCGACGAACGCTGCCAAGGTCGTCCTCGACACGTCCCCCGCGAAGGCCCGCCTCGGCCAGCCGGTGCAGCTCGTTGCGAAGGTTCAGGCAAAAGGAGCCATCACCGATGGCGTGTTTCTCGTGCTCGGCGCGGGGCAAGCGCAAGGCACGAGGCTCGTTCCCATGAGCGACGGCGCCACCTTTCGGACCGCCTTCACCTTCCTCGAGGCGGGTCGCTATGAGATCTCCTTCACCGCCAAGGCGGATGGCTCCGTTGTCCGAACCGCGAAGACGCTCGCCATTGATGCGGCAACGCCCGAAGCGGCGCCGAGCGCCGCGCCGGCGGGGAGCGTGAAATGGCTTTGATCACTCCTCGCCTCGCGCGACCCTTCCTCGCGGCGTTACCCGTCGTGTCGCTCTTCGTGTCGCTCGAGGCGCGCGGCGACGCCGCGTCGAACGCTCCCTCGTCAACCACGACGCCGGCGGCCGGCGCTGACGCGAGCACCACCGGAAGTGCGAGTGCGAGCTCGCCCGACGAGACGTGGATCGGGTCATCGGTGCGACCGAGCTTGCTCGACCAGCCGCACACGGTGGCCGAGTTCGAGCTCGGTGTGATCGCGCTGCCCACGGCGCCGATCTCGCCCTCGCAACGCGGTGGCGACACGCCCATCGGGACCATCGGCAAAGGCGACGCGACGCTGCTTACGGGGTTGCATCTCATCTACCGAGGCAGCCCCGAATGGGCGCTCGGTGCGGGCTTCCTCTTCGCGCCGCGGCCAACCTCTGACGAAGAGAGCGGGGGGCGTTCTCAGATCCCGCGGTCTCATTCGCGGAGCTACCTGGTGGTGGGCACGGAAGGTCGGTATTTCCCCTTTCGGTATCGGCTCGTCGAGGCATGGGTGGGGGTCGCTGGCAGCGCCGTCGTTGTGGCTGACCGCTACGACTGGGATCGGGCCGCGGCGGTGCCGTCGATCATTGGCAGTCGAACGGTGACGATCTCGACGGAGGGCTTCGCCATCGCCGTGCAAGCGGGCGCATCGTGGCTCTTCGCGGAGCGCTGGGCCGCCGGCGTTACGGCGCGCGCGTCGCGGTGGATCTTGCCGCAGGAGCCGAGTTGCTCGCCCGTCGGCGACTGCGCGACCCTCACAGGCACCGTGGAAGCCTTCGAGCTGGGACTCACGCTCGGGTACCGAATTCCGCTTTAGTGGGGCCTGGCCGGCCCCCTCAGCCGCGCTTCGCGGCGGCTGAGCCTCCCCCAGCCGCACCACGCCTCCGGCGGGTGCTCCGCGACGGCCCGCAGGGGGCCGCGCGGATGTTGACTGAAAGGTTGGCTGACCGCCTGCGCTGACGCGCAGCTCCCCACTAAAATAGAACGATCATTCGGTCGAGGGCGAGGGCGGCGATGGCCAAGAGCGCGAGGCTCTTTAGGGGGCCCACGATCGCGTCGATGTGGGCCGGCGAGGCGGCACGCGCGATGAGAGACGCGCCGACCTCCAAAACAAGCGCCGCACAGAGCATCGGAGCGGCCACGGAGATCGCGAGCGCGGAGCCCTGCACGAGGGTGCGCGTCACCGACAACACGATCGAGGGCTCCAGCGGCGCCGTCAGCAGGAGGAGCGCGCGCGCAGGCCCCCGACGCGAGAAAGAGTGACGCCGCCGCCAACGAAAACAAGATCCCGAGCGGGGAGGTTCGACCCTCGACGGTCGGGAACGACAACGTTTCCTGCGCGCCGCGCAGTTGATCAGCGAGCCCGCCGGCCATCGTCATGGCCCAGAGCGGCGTGGCGGTAGCGACGGCAGCGGGCACGCCGCGCAAGAACTCGAGCCACAGCGTGGTGGCCGTCGCATCCATGGCTGCCGTCGTGGTCTCGGCGGCGGCGGCGGCTATCGTTGGGTAAATGACGGCCGCGAAGGAGAGCCCGAGCGTGGCGCGCACGGGCGTGGGCAGCACACGAAGGCCGAAGGCCGGCACCAACGCCACGAGCGGCGTCGCGCGTGCCCAAGCGCGTCCGACGACGGCGAGGTCAAGCCCCGCCTGCGCGAACGCGTCCATGAGCGCCGAGACGACGTCGGGGGCCACGGTTCGTCTCTATAACCCCATCTGTGCGGCGTCCGCGACCCATCATTTCTCGCGCCGGCGCGACCTCGTCACTCGGGATCGTTTCGAACGGTGATGCTCCAGTTGTTGAACTGACCGCCGCCCTTGGGGCATTCATCGCAACGATCGAGCGTTGCGGCGGCGGCGCTTCGGCCCATGTCGACCATCGTCGCGGCCACCAGCCCATGCGCGTCACGCGTCACCACTTTGTTGCCGATGACCTCCCAACCGCCGGCGCGCTGCTCGGCGACGGGGCAGAGCATGTTGCGCTCATCCAAGACCTGGCAGACCTCGGTGAGGTTGAACACGAAGCTTTTGTCGGCAAGGGGGCCGGTGGGCACCGTAGCCTGCGGGTCGAGCACGATGCCGCGACTCGGTGCGCACGAGCCGCGCGTGCCGGCGGCGCGGGCCTCCGCATAGAGGCTCGTGCACTTGTTGTCGTAGGGCATCGTCTCGAGGCTCGAAAGCTCCGTGCCCTTGTACATCTCGGGCGTGTGGAGCAAGAACATCGTGTCGGCGACGTCGACGCTCGTGGCCCGCAGCTTGATCCGCGTGCCGGGGCCGAAGGTGTCGGGGCCCGGCGTCGCATCGAAGCGTCGATGCGTTCGCTCGCCGCCGTTGGGCACCGCGTAGTGCGGATAAGTGCTCGTGTCGGCGCCGCCTTGCGCGAACTCGTCGGTTCCTTGATCGCTTCCGAGGCACGCGTCGGCGTTCGACGCGAGGTCCGACGACGAGAGCATCTCGCAGTTCAAGACCGTGCCCACGTAGACCATGTCCGAATCGGCGCGGTCGGCTTGATCGATCCAGATGCGCGGCGGAACGAACATGTTCTTGACGAACTTGGCTTCGATCTCGCGGAGCACCGCCGCGGGCGTCTTGCCATCGAGCGCGATGCCCGCCTCGGCCACGAGCGCGGCCATGGGCTTGTCGCCGGATGGCGTCGTGAGCTCATGGCTCGCCACGTAGTCCCGCGTTTCGCTTTCGCCCGCGCCGTAAGCGTCGCCCCACGCCTTCATGTTCTTAGGGCTCGCGACGCTCGCCGGCGCTGCGCCGGCAAGGGCGGGCGCGGCTTCTTTGCCCGGCGCGTCGCCGAACTTGAGGGACTTGAGGCCCGCTGCGAGCTGCGCTTGGACGTCGGGGCTCTTGGCGATGCCGCGCCTCGCCTCTAGCGGGAGGTCCCGGTACGTCGCGTCGAGCCACGCGCTCGTCATCTCGCTCGCCGTGTACGGATCGAAGATCATCTTTCCGACGCCGCGAAGGCTCTCTTGCCCTCGCGCAAGCTCGCTCTTGTCGAGCATGCCGTCGTCGCGTCGGTACTCGGTGCGCTGGAAGGTCGCCCAGCTGGCGCCGAGCGACGCCGCGTTGAAGGGGTAGTTCACGCCGAGGTTCAGGCTCGCGTAGGCGAGCCCCGAACAATAGAGCGGCGCGATCTCCTGACCGGCCACGGCCTTCTCGAAGACCTTGGTCGTGAGGTCTTCGCGCGTGCGCACCGTCAGATCGAAGAAGCCCGAGAAGGGGGAGAGGTCATCGTTGATGAAGGCCCAGCCGCGGGCCGCGAGGCCGTAGGCCTTTGAGGTTTCGGCCGACGTGCCCTTCGGCTGGTAGCGAAAGACGTGAAACGGCATGTGCACGCTCGGCGCGTGGTTGTAGCGAGGCCCGTAGTTGTTCGGGTTGTCGACGTGATGGACGTGCGTGCGGCCGTCCTTCTCGTAGTCGTAGTGCATCGCCACATGGCTCGCGCGGCGGTCCATCACGCCCTTCGGATCGGTCGACTCGGGATGAAAGTACGTGAGCACATCGCCGTTCTGCAGCATGCGGCGGAGGTGCACTTGCTTCGACGGGTCGGTGTTCTTGAGCAGCGGGATGATGTGAAGGCGTCGACCTTTGGGCCCGATGATCTTCTTTTGCCCGCCCTCGGTCGTGAGCACCGCGGGCATCTCAGCGTTCGCGGCCACCGGCGAGTGATCGCCCTCGAAGCCGAACGTTTGATCCCAAACGATGCCGGGCACCTTGGGCGAGACCTCGTCGCCGCCGAGGCCGAGGAAGTACTTGGAGGTCTTGCCGTAGAGGCGCGCGGCCTTGTCGAGATCGACGACCCAATCGCCAGCCTTCGCGAAGGGGATGGCGTCGTCGTCGGTCAGCGCATCGCCGGCGCTGTCCACGGCTTCGGAGGAGCTGGAGCAAGCGAGGGCGAGGGGAACCAGGGCGGTCGCCAGCAGGCAGTGGAGGGGGCGCATTTTGCCTACCCATGCACACATTACGCCCGCGCTCGGCACGGTCTTTCTGCGGGCTTTTGACTGCGAGCACGCGTCTCGTGGGGCGCGCGTGCACCGGCTCGCGGGGCCGTAAACGGTTTCGCTTAACGCTCAGTGCTTCCGCGACGGCTGGCCACCTCGACTGACGGATCAGCCCCGTTTGTGGCCTCGCGAGCGTTAACGCTCCCATGGACCGGCCTTTGCGATGGCGCCCCGTGAGGTACCGATGCCCTCGCGTCCGCTCTCGCTCTTGTCCTGGTCGTCGTGTCTCGTAACGGTGCTGCTTGCCGGCTGCGGTGCCTCCGCGCCCACGGAGGAGTGGCCCACGCTGACCGACGAGGTGCCCATCACCGACGCGGCAGGCCGCGCGGAAACGCCACCCATCGCCCGTGGCGACGCCGGCGAGAAGCCGAAGGCGGCCGGCACGGAGACCGCGTGCAACGGCATCGACGACGATCAAAACGGCGTCGTCGACGACGTGGACGTCGGCAAGGATGGGATCTGCGATTGCCTCAAGGTCGGGCTCCTCGGTGCGCCGGGCACGGCCGGCGTCGGCGACGTCTTTCATGCGTGGCTCGCGGCGCGGAGCAGCGCCGGCGTGGCCGAGCTAGGGGCGCAAGTTCTCACACCGGAGCTCCTCGCGCCCCTTCAGATCATCGTTGCCCAGGACGTGCGAAACGGCGGCCGCGTCTACGCGCCGTCGGAGGTCGCGGCGCTCGAGGCTTGGATCAAGAAGGGCGGAGGCTTCATGACGCTCACCGGCTTCGCCGACCCGAGCGAGAACGCCAACGTCAACACGCTGCTCGGGCCGCACGGGATCTCCTACGGGACGCAGCCCATCTTGTACGTGGGCGGCAGCACGATGCCCGTCACCGGTTGGGTCGCGCACCCCGTCACGGAGGGCATCACGCGCATCGGCGCCGACAACGGCTACGCGGTGCTCGGCGCGGGAACTGTCATCGCGCGCGAGGGCGGCCACGACGTGCTCCGCGCCCTCGATGTTGGTGCAGGTCACGTCCTCGTGTGGGGCGACGAGTGGATCACCTTCGACAGCGAATGGAAGGGCCACACCGAATACCAAGTGGAGCGCTTCTGGCTCAACACGCTCAAGTGGCTCACCAAGGCCGGCCAGTGCCAAGTGCCGCTGCCGGGCTCGGTGAAGTGACCGCGTCTGTAGCCGAGGCCCCGCCGCGCTTGCGCTACTCGACGACGATCTCGCTCATCATGCCGAGCTCGGCGTGCTCGAGGTTGTGGCAGTGCGCCATCCAGCGGCCCGGGTTGTCGAAGTAAGCGTCGACCTCGACGGTGCTCACGCCGGGCACGAGCACCACGTCCTTAAGGCCCGGCTTCTTCGGGTCGCGGATCGTGAAGAACTGTCCGTGCAGGTGGAACGGATGTTCGGGGCCGATCTTGTTGGTGAGCTTGATGCGCACCGTGGCGCCGCGCTTGAACGTGAAGAGCGCAGCGTGCGGTTCGGTGTCGCTCATGTTGCCGGTCATGGCCTGGCCGTTGAGCTGCCACTCGATTTGACCGGAGGGCGTCTGCACCGCGTTGATTTCGACGCTCACCGTCTGATCCGGCGCGCGCGCTGGCAGCGGTTCGATGGCCGGATAATCGACGCTGCGCGGCGCGCCGCCGGGGGCGACGTCGACCTGGAAGGCCGGCACCGGATCGTCGACGATGTCTCCCTTCGCGTTCTGCGTCGGGATGTAGTTGGTGAGCTCGGCGATGCCGGCCTGGTCGTAGGTCACCTCGAAGTCGAAGCGCGCGCCCACGGGCAGCTCCAGCTTGTCCGTCACCGTGTAGGGCTGCGCCAAGAGACCGCCGTCGGTGCCGATCACCCGGAACGTCGCTCCCTTGATGCCGAGCACCATGGTGCGCGCGTTGGCCGTGTTGACGAGGCGCCAGCGCTCCACTTGCCCTTGTTTCGCCTCGCCGCGGTAGCTCTTGCCTTCGTGGCCGTTGGTGAGGAGCACATTGCCGTAGCGACCGTGCATGGCGTTAGGGCCAGAACGGAAGGGCTCGACGGCGAGCTGGCCCTTCGTGTCGAGGAGCACGTCGTCCAAGAGCAAGTAGCGCTCTTGATCGTAGGTCGGCTCGTTTTTGCCGCGGATGACGATGGGCGCGTAGAGGCCCGACTCGATCTGCTCGTTGGCGTGAACGTGCGGGTGGTACCAGAAGGAGCCCGCGTCGGGCGCCTTGAAGCGGTACGTGAAGGTCGCGCCCGGCGCGACGGGCTTCTGGATCCGAGGCGACCCGTCCATCTGGTCGGAGATTCGCAGGCCGTGCCAGTGAATCGTCGTGGGCTTCGACGAGCTGTTGGTGAAGTGGACGACGATCTCGTCACCGACGTTGGCTTCGAGGAGCGGGCCGGGCACCGAACCGTTGTAGGCGACGATGTTCGTCGTCTTGCCGTCCTGGTAGCTGATGGTCGTGGGCGCAGCCTCGAGCGCCACTTCGACGATGTTCGGATCGGGGTTGATGTCTTCGAACGTCGTGACGCCCCAAACGGGGGGCTTTGGGGCCCGCGTCGACGGCGGCTGCCGGCGGCGGCGCGTTGGAGGACGACGCGCTCGAACAAGCCGCGAGCCAAACCAAGGCGGCGCCCGCTAGCGACGATCGGAGGTTCATGGCCGTGGGGCTACCACGCCTCTCGGGCGGGTGCACGAGACGGGGGCGGAACGTGCCCCTTTCGGGCCTCAAACGGGGCCGAGCCGGCGCGTCGCGGCCACCGTGTCGATGAGGGCCCTCAAGGCGTCGATGACCGTGAACATCCCCACGACTCGCCCCGCTTCCATCACGACGGCGCAGCCGAATTTGGTGTCCAGCAGGTGACGCGCCACCTCGAGCATGTCGGTCCCTGGTTCGACCGTGTAGAGCTCCTTGGCGAACATCGCGTCGCCGACGCGAACGACGTCGCCGTCGAAGGGGCGAAAGGTCTCGGCGAAGTCGAGATCGCGTAGGGAGACGAGGCCCACGAGGTGGTGCAAGCCATCGACGACGGGGAGGTGCCGAATGCACTCGCGGCGCATGATGCGATGGGCCTCGACGACCGTCGTCTCGGGGCTCACCGTGGTGGGGCTCGTGGTCATGTAGCGGCGCACGTGGAGGTCCATGGGCGAGCGCCGAGCAAGTCTCTCGCCAAGACACGTACTTCTACGAAACTGCGGCGTCTCGCCCCCGCGCCCCTGCAGGCATTGCGCGCGGATGCAGTCGATGCAGAAGCCTTTGGCGCGGGGGCGCCGCTGCGCGCTCCGCCTTCCATCGCGCCCTCGCCCAATTTTCTGCCGCCACCGGCGGGCGCCGCCCCGCCCCCCCTTTACGCGCCGCGAAGAAGACGCCACATTCCCCGCCTCGGCCGCCGCGCACGCCGTTTTCGTGCTTCCCGCGGCCCTCGTAGGAGAGTCTCATGGCGAAAGTATCGAAGTCCCTCGTTGTCCTCGGCGCCAAGCGCACCGCCTTCGGCACCATGCTCGGAGCCTTGAAGGGCATGAGCGCGACGGACCTCGCGGTCCACGCGGCCAAGGCTGCGCTCGCGCAATCCGGCGTCGCCGCCGACAAAGTCGGTCACGTCATCGTCGGCAACGTCATGCAGACGAGCGCCGACGCCATCTACTGCGCGCGACACGTGGGGCTCAAGGCCGGCCTCCCCATCACGACGCCTGCGCTCACCGTGAACCGCCTCTGCGGCTCTGGCTTCCAGGCGATCATCAACGGCGCCGAGCAACTTCTGCTCGGTGAGACCGACGTCGTCCTCGTGGGCGGCACCGAGAACATGACGCAAGCTCCGCACGTGGTTCGCGGCGGTCGCGAGGGCTTTGCCTTTGGCAAGGCGCCGCAGATGGAGGACTCGCTCTGGAGCGCCCTCACCGACAGCTACTGCCAGACGCCCATGGCCGTGACGGCCGAGAACCTCGCGACGAAATACGGCATCACGCGTGAGCAGTGTGACGAGTACGCGATGGCGACTCAGAAGCGTTGGGCGGCGGCCAACGAAGCGGGCCACTTCAAGAACGAGATCGCCGGCATCGAACTCCTGAGCAAGAAGGGGCACCGTCAACTTCGCCACCGATGAGCACCCTCGCCCGCAGACCACCATGGAGACGCTCGCGAAGCTCTCGCCGGTCTTCAAGAAGGACGGCGTCGTGACGGCCGGCAACGCGTCGGGCATCTGCGACGGCGCCGCGATGCTCGTCCTCGCGACGGAAGACTTTGCAAAGGCCAACGGGCTAAAGCCCCTCGCGCGCATCGTTCAATGGGGCGTCGCGGCCGTCGAGCCCAACCTCATGGGCATTGGCCCCGCGCCGGCGATCAAAACGCCCTCAAGCGCGCCGATCTCAAGCTGTCGGACATGGATCTCGTGGAGGTCAACGAGGCCTTCGCGCCGCAATACCTCGCCGTCGAGAAGGAGCTGGGCCTCGACCGGGCCAAGACCAACGTGAACGGCGGCGCCATCGCCCTCGGTCACCCGCTCGGCGCCAGCGGCGCTCGCATCACCACGCACCTCGTCTACGAGCTCGCGCGTCGCGGCGGCAAATACGCCGTGGGCAGCGCCTGCATCGGCGGCGGGCAAGGTCTCGCCGTGCTCATCGAAAAGATGTAAGCGGCGTGTGCGTGGCGGCGGCCTGGCTCGGGCGAATGCCACGGGCCAGGCCGTTGGCGTTTAGGACGTCTATGTCGACGTGTGGTCAGTGTGCGGGGAAGCTTCGCGCCGCGCCGTCGTAGTCGGGGCATGCGCAGCCTCGTCTATCGGATCGTTCCCCTGCTCGCGTGCGTTTCCCTTGGTTGCGCGGGAGCTGATTCGACGGAACAAGAGGAGGCCGCCGCGGAGCTCGGCGCGCGAAGGGCCGGTTCTGGTGGGCCAGGGTCAGGCTTTCCCATGGGAGTCTTTACGGCAGGGACGCCGCCGGGCCCGAAGGCCTACGGCCCCGAGCCCACGGCAGGCCCGGCGCCCGCGTGCACGCTGGTTCCTCCGGCCTCCGGCGCAAACGCTCACCCAAATCTTCCAATGGGCGCCGTCAACGCAACCTTTGCCCTCACGCATGACTTCGTCCCCACCGCGAGCCTGGGGCCGCGCCGCTACGTCTCAACCTGCCGCCTTTGGGGCCAGAACCCGGGCGTCGTAAGCATCGATTGCGACACCGGCGGTCTCAAGATGTCGGGCACCTTGGACGGCGACGAGGTTGCGCTCGAGTACCGCGGCAAGGAGACGCGCAAGACGGTCGATCGAGCGTCGCTCTCGGTGACCTTCTACCGCCGTTGCGACAGCGTCTGGGCGCGTTCCGACTTCTCCCGCGAGAAGCGGAACGCTGGGACGCGCATCGACGACCGCCATCCGTTGCCCCAGGTGGCCACGGTGATTCAAGGCACTACGAACGCCGATCGCCTCTGGGAGACTTCGGGTCAGACGTGCGAGGAGAGCTGCGGCGCGCGGGGGCAACGTTGCCTGCAGGGGAGCGTCCTCGCGAGCCATTGGGGCGCCGCGTGCACGTTTTCGCCGCATGCGCGCCTCAGCTCATGCGGGACTCGCGCGGCCCAGACGAAGGACGCGTGCGCGCCCTTTCTTGAGTGCCTCTGCACGGAGTAGCTCGGCCGTTCGCTACGCCGCTTCCGCCAGCACGAGGCCGCTCGCCCGCGCTAGCTCCACATCGACGTTCGCGTCCGCGCGCTTTCCGGAGACGATGGCCCAGCGGACAGCGTTTTTCATCACGCGCACCGCGAGCATCGCGGCCGTCAGACTCGGAAAGACCCACGCGAGCGTGCCCGGCTCCGCGTTGTTCCAGCCGTAGACGACGAGCGTGACATGCGCTTCTGGCACGCCCGCCGGAGCGGAGCCGCGCCGCGAACGCGAGAGCGCGCTCGGAGCCGCGCTCTCCATCGCCTTCTTCAACCACCCCCGCATGCTCGTCATCGCTCGCTGCCGCCGTTTCGCTTTTTTCGAATGGAGCACGGCCGCCGCCGCACGGAAAGCGAGAAACGCCTACGCACCGTGTCATTGCTGCGAGTTTTCGCGCTCCGCGAGGTGACGCGGCGCGCGCCATTGAAGAATTCCGCTGCATGGAGAACGGCGCGGCGCTCTCAACAGGACTCGGCCCCCCACCTCCCGTAAGATCCCGACGTGTCGACCGGCGCGGACGGGCCCTTCTCGGAGCGATCGACCATCGCCCAGGTGCGTTACCGGCGTACGTGGCAGCTCTTGCCGCTCGCGCCCGCCGTCGTCATCCTCGTCGGGATCCTCGCCGCAGGTCTCGTGGCCTTCGCCGCGGTTCGGCAGCTGCGGCGCGAGAGCGATGAGCGCGCGGCGGAGCGCGCGCAGATCCTCTCCGCCACGGCGGCGGCCCGCTTGCGCGCGTTGCCCGACGGGCTTCGTCTCGACGCCTTGCAGCTCGCCGCGCGGAACACGGGCGCGCTATTCGTCGTCGTCGACGGCCGCGGAGAGCTCATCGTCGACGCCAGCCTCGGCCCGCCGGAGCGCGCCGCGCTCGCTCGCATGACCGACGTGGGGGAAGGGGAGGCCGACACCGCCGTGGGTCGAACGCGCTTCGCGGCTCATTGGCTGGGCGTCGGCTCACCACACGTCGTCATCGCCTTCGTTCGCGCTCCGCCAACGGCGGGTGGCGAGCCGGCGCTGCTCGCGTCGCTGGCGGCGTTCACCACGCTCCTTGTGGGTGCTGCCGCTGTCTTCGCGTACCTCTTGGGGCGCGACGCCGACGTCGACGTGGAGCTCCTGGCGTCGCGCGTTCACGCCATGTCGAAGGTGCGCGCCGAGCCTTCCGGCGAGCAAGCGCCGGTGCGGGCCCTCGACGAAATTGGGGCGCTGACCGTCGCCTTCAATCAGCTCGTGGGCCGCTTCGTGCAGGCCGAGCTCGTGCATCGCGACAACCTCACGCGCGCCGAGAGCGCCGATCGCGACCGGGCCGCGTTTCTCGCGGCCGTGAGCCACGAGCTCCGCAGTCCGCTCAACGCGATCCTGGGCTTCACGGATTTGCTGATGCAGGAGGTGGACGGACCGCTCACCGCGGCGGCGCGCGAAGAGCTCGAGCAAGTCCGCGCTTCGGGGGCGCACTTGGCGGAGCTCATCGCCGACATCCTCGAGCTCTCGGCCCTCGAAGGGGGGCAGCTCAAGTTGTCCGCCAAGCCGCTCGATCTCGCTCCCTTGGTCGCCGAAGTGCTCCGCGAGGCCGGCCCTCTGACCCTCGGAAGACCCGTGCGTCTCGTGCAACGAGGTGAGCCGTCGCTCGTCATTGAGGCCGACGCGAGGCGCGTACGCCAGGTCCTGACGAACCTGGTCGCCAACGCCGTCAAGTTCACTCACCAGGGAGAGGTGTCCATCACCGTCGAGCGCTTTGGTGGTTTTGCGAAGCTCGCCATCGCGGATACAGGCCCGGGCATCTCGGCGGCCGATCGGCAGGTCATCTTCGAAGACTTTCGTCAACCGGAGGACGAGCAGAAGAAGCGACGTGGCTCCGGCCTCGGGCTCGCGATCGCGCGCCGCCTTGTGGAGATGCACGGCGGGACCATTCGCGTCGAGAGCGAGCTGGGGCGTGGGTCGACCTTCGAGGTGCGCATCCCCGTCAAGAGCTCCATTCGCAAGGCGCTCATGGCGTCGCCGAGGAGCGCCGCATGACGGGGCGCGCGCTCTTTGGTCGCGTCGCCACGATTCAGGCGGCGCTGCCGCTCACGGCGTCGGGCCTCACGCTCGCCGTCGCGCCGCGAGCGCTGCTCCTCGAGAGCGCTGATCTCGGGCCCGCTGCCGTCACGCTCCTTCGTAGCGCCGTGGTTGTGGCCCTCCTCCAGGCCTTTGCCACCTATGTGCTCTTGAGGCCCGCTCGGCGAGTCCTCTTGGCGATGTCCGCCGAGGGCGGCGAGCCCTTGGCGACAGACTTGGCCGCGCTTGACGCCATGCCGGCGACGCTCGTCGGCATTCTCATGGCGCTGGCGAGCGTCGAAGCGGCGGCGACCCTTCATCCCGCCTTCTGGTCCGAGGCCCACGGTATCGCGAGCGTCGCGCCGCTCGCCCTCTTCCATTGGGCCGTCGTCGCTTCGGCGGCGCTGCCGCTCTACGTCGTCCTGCGCGCGATGTTCGCCAAGATCTTCGAGCGCGCGCCGGCCCGCGTGGCGGCCGAAGCGCTCGAACTCGAGGAGTCAGCGGCGCGCGGCCTGACGCGCGTTCGCACACGGTTTCTCTTGGCGGCGCTCGCCCCCGTGGCCTTCATCGCCCTCGCCGCATCGCTGCTCGCGTACGCGCATGTCAACGCAGCCGCCGAAGAGGGCGAGCGGCAAACGGCCATCGCCGTCGCTCACGTCGCGCTCGATTCGGTTGCCGGTTCGCGGAGCGGCAGCGACCAAGCGATCTCGGCCGCCGCCGGCTTTGGCGTTCGCATCGCAACAGGCGACGACCCGGCCGGTGGCGCAAAGCGGGTGCGCGCGGCGTTCGACGATCGTGAGGCCTTCGTGGAGATGCAGGAGCGTCCCGTCGTCGCGCGCAGCTTCACCTACGCCATCGTCGTGGCCGTGGCGGCGCTCTTCGCCGGTCTCTTGGGCCTCCGCGTGGGGGCGCTCTACTCAACGGACCTGGCCATGGCCCGCGCGACCATCGATGCCACGGGCGGGCTCGTCGTGGGCGCCAAGGTTCCCCTGGCCGAGCCTCGCTTCGCCTCCGTCTCCCGCCTCCTCTACGCGGTGGGCGAGCTTGGGTTGCGCTTCCGCGAGTTCGCCGCCGCCCACGAGCAAGCCACGTCCGCCAAAGAGAGCACGGAGCGCATGCGCGCTCTCTTCTTGGCGGCCATGAGCCACGACCTGAAGTCTCCGCTCAACTCAATCCTCGGCTTCGCGACGCTCGTCGAGCAGAGTCCGCTCACGGCGGAGCAGCGCCAGAGCCTCCAGATCATCGAGCAGCGCGGCCGCGAGCTCCTCTACCTCATCGGGATCATCCTCGACGCGGCCCGCGCCGAGGCGGGGCAGCTCGAGATCACCCCCGATGCGACCAAGCTCGATGACGTCATCATGAGCGCCGTCCTCGACGCGCGCGACCTCGCGCTCGGCTCCGAGGTGACGATCCAGGTCGAGATCCAGCCCGGGTCGCCCATCGTGGCCGTCGACGCGCATCGGATGGTCCAAGCCCTTGTGGGCGTCATCGGCACGGCGGCGCGCTTCACCGAGAAGGGCACGGTCGCGGTGCGCGCGACCTTCGGTCCCGGCGTCACCATCGGCGTGGAGACGGCAGGCCGCGGTCTCCATCCCGGCGAACGCGAGAAGATCTTCGAGGCCTTCAAGTATCCCGATCGCGCCCGCCGCCTCGGTAGCCTCGGCCTCGAGCTCTCGCTCGCGCGGTCCATCGTGGAGCGGCACCGCGGGGTGATCGACGTCGACGTTCCGCAGGGGGGCGGCATCGTGTTCCAGATTCGCCTGCCCGGCGCGAGCGACGAAGCGCCCGCGTCGGTGCCGCGGCCGAGCGTTCGGCCCAGCATGTTGACGCGGCCCGAATAGGTCGCGAGTTAACACCCGCGGTCACCGGCTGGGGGATGGAGGCCTCCGCTCCGGAACGCGTGTCATGGCGAGGACTTCGGGCCGTGTCGAGCGGCGTAGTCAGTCACCACGTGTAGGCTGCATGTTAAATCTCGGTTTCTACCCGTGGTGAGCCTGAGTGACTCGTTCCAAAGGGAGCGCGCGCCGCTTGTCGAGCGCCAGAGTTTGGAGCCCCCATCATGAACGTTCGCCTCGCTACCGTTACCGTCATGTCGCTCCTCGTCATCACCGGGTGCGGCAAGCGCAAGCGCTCCGTGTCGCCCGAGCCCGTCGAGACGACCAGCGCGCGTGTTGCCATCGATGGCGCCCCGGGCGTCTACGAAGACGCCGTCGTCATCGGCACGACCGGCTCGTACACCGGTGCGGCCGCCGGTCAGGCCACGGAAGGGTACCGCGGCGCCATGGCCTACTTCCTCGAAGTGAACGCCTCCGGCGGCGTACACGGACGAAAGATCGAGCTCCTCCCCAAGGACGACGCGTACGCCCCCGAGGCCGGCGCAGAGAACGTCAAGAAGCTCCTCAAAGAGGACGGCGTGTTCTGCATCTTCGGAGGAAACGGCTCGAGCGTGATCAAAGCGACGACGCAGGTGCTCCAGGAGAACAAGGCCAGCGGCGCGTTCGGCTTTGGCACGACCAACGGCGCGCCGTTCACCCGCGAAGCGCCCGGCTCAGACGTTTGGTACCACGTGCACTCGTCCTATCGACAAGAAGGCGCCGCGCTCGTCGAAGGTCTCGTGAAGGCGAACTTCAAGCGCATCGGCATCTTCTATCAAGACGACGCCTTTGGGCAGGCGGGCCTCGCCGGTGTGCAGGCGGCCATGGAGGAGAAGGGCCTAACGCTCGTGGCCGCCACCACGCACCCGGCGAACCAGAAGGTCGAGGTGTCGACGTCCACGCAGGTCGATACGCTGAAGAGGGCCAACGTCGATGCCGTCATCAGCTTCACGCTGTATCAGCCGGCGGCCGCGTTCGTTCGCGACATGCGCGACGCGGGGCTCAACGTTCCCATCGCCAACTCGTCCATCGCCAACGACACGTGGCTGAGGCTGCTTGTGGCCCAAGAGAAGAAGGCGCGCGAGAAGAACCCTTCGGCTTCGTACCTCGAGAAGCCTCTTCTGGGAATCCATAGCGTGCCCAACTGGGACGACCTGACGATCCCGGTGGTCGCCGAGTTTCGGTCGCTCATGGACAAGCGGAACCCTCAAGTGCCCAACGAGATTCGCGACGCGAACTACCGAACGCTCCCGTATCAGACGATCTCGCTCCTCTCGTTCGTCAACGCGAAGGTCTTTACGGAAGTGCTGCGTCGCACGGGGCCTGTGCTCACGCGGCGTGCCTTCCGCGACAACATCGAACGCATGAGCGGCTACGACCCCGGCCTCGGCGGAACGACCTTGACCTTCAGTGCGTCGCGTCATCAAGGCACGGACCGCGTGTTCTTCGTCGGCGTTCGCGACCACAAGTGGCTCTCGCTCTCCGATCCGGCGGCGTACCTGCGCCCGAAGGCCGAGCCGGGCGTGGCAAGTCCGGCTGCGTTGCGCGCCGGTCGGTAGTGCGCGCTCGTTACCGGGCTACGTGCATGACGGTGCCGTCCTTGCGGTTGAGCCAGTAGACGCCGCTGTCATCTGCGAGGATCTCCGCGGGGCGGCCTTGTCCCGTCGCGATGCGGCGCTCCGGCGCAGCGCCCGTCTTGTTGAACGCCCACACCTCTCCCGCGTCGGAGAAGGTGATGAAGAGGTCGTCGCCGAAGTGTGCGAGCCCCGAAGGCTTCGCCGGGAGCTGGGCCCGAACCGTCGGCGCGCCGCCGCTCACTGGGCTGCCCATGAGGCTGCTCGTGGCGTCGAGCCAGTAGACCGTTGCTTCGTCGGCGACGAGCTGTCGAACCGGCGACGTGATGGGCGCGAAGGTGCTCGCCACGCCCGGCTTGGTCACCGAGGCGATCTTGCTGCTGTCCGCGAGGTACACCATGCTCGGCGTAGAGAACACGGCGGTCGCCGCTGGGAAGCCAGCGATCTTGACGACGTTGGTGCTCGGCACGGCGACGCGTAGCAGATCCGCGCCGGCTTCAACGGCCACGACGAGCATGAGATCGCGAGGTCCCGTCGGGCCCGCCGCGTCCATCGCCATGAGCGGGACCCCGCCGCAGGCCGAGACGGCGACCTGTGTGAACTTGGTGCCGTCGAGGCGCCATAGCTGGACCGGCGTGCCGCACGCACCGCCTCGAGTGTGACCAGGTACGTTCCCCCATCGTAGGCCGCGAGACCTTCGAGACTCAGAGGCGCCACGAAGCCTGCCGTTGGCGTCTCAAGCTCCAGCGTACGCTGGCCGTCTTTCTGCACACGGTAGACCGAGCTTGCGTCGGAGCCGTCGCCGCGCCGGGCCGTCGTGAAGACGTATTGGCCGTTGGTCGCCAACCAACGCGCTCCCGAACCCAGTGTCGCGAGGGTGACCGCATCGGAATCGGCCGGCGCATCGGTGGCGGCCTCTCGGGCCTCCGTCGTAGCGTCCGCGGCGGCTCCCGCCTCAACGCTCGCAGTCGTCGAAGCGGACGGGCCCGAGTCGAACTCGAGCAGCGCTTGGCAACCCAAGAGAAGCGCCAGCGCCGCGATGGAACTCGGTCGCCACGGCATCTGCGCAGTCTACCCAACTTTTCGAGAAGCGAGCCCCAGGTGCTTCCGCGCTTGCTCCGGCTCGAGCAACACGCGGCCGACACTCTTCGCGTACGCCGCCGCCCGCGCCACGAGCGGCGCGCTGCCCTCGGAGAGCACGCCCTTCGAGAGGTAGATGTTGTCCTCGAGGCCCACGCGCGCGTGACCGCCGGTGCGCATGGCGAGCTCGGTCATCGGTTGCTGATGACGTCCCACGGCCGCCACGGCCCAGGTGGCACCGGCCGGCAGGAGTGAACGCAAATACGACACGTGCTCCTCGCGCGCACCGATGCCGCCGGGAATCCCAAGGACGAACTGGAAGTGAAGCGGCGCGCCGATGGCGCCCTCTTCGAGGAGACGAACCGCTTCCTCCACGTGGCCGACGTCGTAACACTCGAGCTCAGCGACGCTCCCGGCGGCCTTGATGCGCGCGGCGAGGTCTCGAATTTGCGGACGCGTGTTGACGAAGACGTCCTCGCCAAAATTGATGGTGCCGCAGTTGAGCGTCGCCATCTCGGGTTTGCAGGCGAGGGGGCCCGCGCGCTCGGCGATGCTCATGCCGACGGCGCCGCCCGTTGAGGTTTGGATGATGCAGTCGGTCTTCTTGCGGATCGCCTCGAGGGTCTCGGCGAAGCGCTCCGCCGATTGCGTCGGCGAGCCGTCGTCGTTGCGGACGTGCAAGTGAATGACCGCGGCGCCGGCCTCGCGGCAACGCGCGGCCTCATCGGCGATCTCGCTCGGCGTGATGGGAAGATGCGGCGTTTGCGCCCGCGTCACCTCGGCGCCCACGATGGCCGCCGTCAGCACCAAGGGCAAACCCGCGAGCGGGGCCGGCGTCACGATGGGCTCGGCGCCGGGGGCGGGACCTGCCGGCAAGGCCGGCATGTAGAGGCCCTTGCTCCCGCGCTGGAACTCCTTGGGGACCACGCAGGTCCCGACGGCGCGCGTGACAACGACCGCCGGTTCGAGCACATCAGCGGCGCTCGGCGCGAAGCCGGCTTGCCTTAGGTTGGAGACGACCTTGCGCGCTTCGAAGCGCATCTTCCGGCTGGTCTTGCCCAAGGCGATGAGCTCGGCCGTCGCCTCGATGTAGTCGCCGGCGTAGACCGGCGCGAGGAACTCGACCTCCTCGTAGGCGCGGAAGAGACCTTCGTCGCCGTCGAGTCGAATCAAGAGCTCCGTCGCGAGATCGCCGAAGAGCGCGAGCATGCGCGCGCCGTCGACCAACTCGCCGGCGTAGTGAGCGTCGTGGGCGGACATGCGGAGGCGGAGCGTGACCCGAGTGCCGATCATGTTTCGCTCTTACCACGCGAAGAGGCTCGACGCGGAGCGGCCTCGCGACCCGTCTCCCCGCCGACCCCAACCTGGCACCCAGGGGCGCGCCGCGTTGGCCACGGGGCGTGTCACGGGGCCCACGAAGGCGACGGCCAAATGGGCCACAAATGGCCGAAAAGCCGCTGCCCGGCCGCTGGTACGGAGGCTGCACGAGCGTGGCCTCGGAGGTCATCCGAAACATGAACGTCAGCCGCGCTTGTCTTCTCTCGTCCTTCTTCGCCCTCTTCGTCGCCGCGCCGGCGTTCGGCGCCGATCCCATTCCCGTGCCCGAAGGCGAAGCCACCCTCTCCGTCGTGGGCGCCCAGTTCGGCGACAAAGTCGAGGGCGGCAAGCCCGTCGGGGACGGCAAGGGGAGCGCCCTCGTGACCTACTTCGTGGAGGTGAAGAATCCCGGCGCCGAGGCTGCCGTCACCCTCGTGTGGAGCCACGACGGCAAGGAGACGGCGCGTCAGTCTCTCGACATCGGCCGGTCGCCAAAGTGGCGCACGTGGGGCATGGCCACGGTCCGGGGCGCAAAGACCATCGAGGTGCGTGTCCTTTCCCCCTCCGGTCAGGAGCTTCGAAAAGACGTGCTCGACCGCGGGTGACGTCGCGCCCAGCCCGTGATAGTTCGCGGGGAAAGTAGCCTCATGGTCCTCGTCGAAGCACGCAATTTGCCGTCCCACGTCGGCATCATCATGGATGGCAACGGCCGCTGGGCGCAGCAGCGCGGGCTGCCGCGCGTGCGCGGGCACAAGGAAGGCGCTCAATCGGTGCGCCGCGTGGTGCGCGCCGCGCGCCGCTTGGGCCTCCGTGCGCTTACGCTCTACGCCTTCAGCGAACAGAACTGGGCGCGCCCGGAAGAAGAAGTCGACGCGCTCATGGAGCTCTTGCGCGAGTTCTTGCTCTCCGAGCGCGACGAGCTCTTGGACAACGGCATTCGGCTGAACGCCGTCGGCAACTTGGGGCGCCTTCCCGCCATCGTGCGCGCGGCCCTCGATCCGCTCCGCAGCGACACGAAGTCCCACAAGCAGATGACGCTCACGCTTGCGCTGAGCTATGGCGGTCGCGAAGAAATCGCCGACGCTGCGCGCGAGCTGGCGCGCCGCGTCGCGAACGGCTCGATGCGCTGGGAAGACGTCAACGTGGGCGAGCTGCGCAGCGTGATCCCCAGCGTCTCGGTTGGCGATCCGGATCTCGTCATTCGCACCGGGGGTGAGCGCCGCATCTCCAACTTCATGCTCTTCGGCCTCGCCTATTCAGAGCTCTTCTTCTCCGACGCCTTGTGGCCCGAGTTCTCCTCCGACGACCTCTACGCGGCCGTCGCCAGCTTTCAGGCCCGCGAGCGTCGCTTCGGTCTCGTCGGCAAGCCGGCCTCCGTCGTCGCAAACCAGTCGAGCCCCGAGGAGAGCCGCGGGGCCGTCGCGTGAAGCTCACGGGAGTGTGCACGCGGACGTCGCTGCGTCGGGAGTCGCGGCCTTGAGCTCGAAGGCCTCGAACCTCGTCGTTCGCGTCCTCACGGCGCTCGTGGGCGCGCCGGTCATTCTCGGCCTCTTGTATTACGGGCCACCCGTCGCTTTCTTTGTCCTCGTGCTCGCGGCGGCGGCCGTTGGCGCTTGGGAGCTCTTCGGCATGAGCCACCCGGACGACGCGCCCAGCCGAGCGGTCGGGGTGCTGCTCACGGTGGCCACAGCGCTTGTCGTGTACGAGTCGGGCAAAGATCCCAGGGCGCTCCTCACGCTCATCGCGGCGCTCCCCGTCCTGGCGCTCTTCATCACCTTGACGCGCCTCGGCGCTGTCGCGACGGCCGCCCTTCGTTCCATGGCGCTGGCCTTCGGCCCGCTCTACGTCGGCGTGCCGCTCGCGCTCCTGGCGGTCATGCGGCGCGATCAGCCAGGCAACGACGGTCCTGGCTACGTGGTCCTGTGCCTGTTGTTCGCCTGGTTCGCGGATACCGGCGGCTACTTCGCCGGACGTTTTCTGGGCCGTCACAAACTCTACGAAGCCGTCTCGCCGAAGAAGACCGTCGAGGGCGCCGTCGGTGGCCTCGCGGCCGCGATGCTCGGCGGTGCGCTGGCGCACGCGTGGTTCCTGCCGTCGTTGTCGCTCGCGCACGCCCTGCCGCTCGCCGCCGTGGCCGCCGCCGCGGGGCAAGCGGGCGATCTCGGCGAGTCGCTCCTGAAGCGCGCGACGGGCGTGAAGGACTCGGGCGGCATTCTGCCAGGGCACGGTGGCATCCTCGATCGCATCGACGCGCTCCTCGTGACGGCCACCGTGACGTCGCTCTATCTCTTGTGGGCCAAGTGACCGGCGGGGCGCGTCAGGCGACGACCCTCGAGAGCGTCCACAAGGACCTCGCGAAGGCCACGCGCGCGCTTCGCTTCAGCGCGCCGGTCGCGCACGTGTACCGGCCGCTCGAATACGCCGCCGACTTCGTCGCGGGCTACCTCTCGCGCTTCGGCCAGGGAAAAAAAGAAGTCCTTCTGCTCGGCATGAACCCCGGTCCCTTCGGCATGGGGCAGACGGGCATCCCCTTCGGCGACGTGCCAACGGTGCGTGACTACCTCGGCCTCACGGGCAAGATTCGACCGCCCAAGAATGTTCACGCAAAGCGGCCTGTGATGGGCCTTCTGTGCCCTCGTGTCGAGGTCTCGGGGCAACGTCTCTGGGGTGCCATCGCGAAGCGTCACCCGTCGCCGGCCACCTTCTTCAAGCGAGCCTTCGTCCTCAACTACTGCCCGCTGCTCTTCCTCGACGAGCGCGGCGCCAACGTCACGCCCGACAAAATCGCGCGCCCCGAGCGCGCGGCCATGGAGGCCGTCTGCGACGAGGCGCTCTCGAAGGCCGTCGTGGTCTTGGGTGCGAAGCACCTAGTCGGCGTCGGGCTCTACGCAAAAAAGCGCCTGGAGGCCGTCGCGCCGCCGGGCGCCTTTGTCAGTCAGATCCCGCACCCGAGTCCGGCGAGCCCTCTGGCGAACCGCGGCTGGGAGCCGCTCGCTTCGCAGGCCTTGGAGGACGCGGGGATTCGCGGCCTTTTCTGAGCTGGCCGGCACCGCGTCAAAGGCGATGCGCCCTCCACGACTCACTGCGTCAAGCTCGTGCGCTGCTCGCCAGTTTCGATGCGAAGCATGGTTCGCAAGCATTGTGCGTTGCACAAACGTCGCTCTTTCCGCACTGAAACGCGCGCGCGTCTCTTGCACCCTCCTTCGCGGCGAGACTAGAGTCCGCCGCGCTTCGGGAGCCTTTTTCGGAGCGTTGTCCGTACCAAAGAGCGACGCGAACCACGCGTCGAGGAGTCGCCGTGAAGCCCTCTGATCCGAGCATGAAAGCCGCTTCCGAAGTCCCCGTGCCCGCGCCTTCACGTCCGTCGATGACGTCTTTGCCGGCTGCCAAGCCCGAGAAGCACTACCCGTTCTTCCAGGTCGTGCAGCAATACCTCGACATGGCCGCCAAGGCGTCCAACGTCGAGCCCTTCGTGCAGACGATCCTTTCGCAGCCGAAGAACGAGATCATCGTCAACTTCCCCGTCCGCATGGACAACGGCGAAGTGAAGCTCTTCAAGGGCTACCGCGTGCAGCACAACAACCTGCTTGGGCCCTTCAAGGGCGGCATGCGCTACCACCCCGAGCGTCTCGCTCGACGACGTCAAGGCGCTTGCCGCCATGATGACCTGGAAGAGCGCGCTCATGCGGCTCCCCTACGGCGGCGGCAAGGGCGGCATCAAGTTCGACCCGAAGAGCGTCTCGCGCCACGAGCTTCAGAAGATCACGCGCCGCTTCACGCACGCGCTCGGCTCGAACATCGGCCCTGACTACGACATCCCGGCGCCGGACGTGGGCACCAACAGCCAGACGATGGCGTGGATGATGGACACCTACGCCAACATGGTCGGCAGCTTTCAGAAGCAGAGCGTCAAGGGCATCGTCACCGGCAAGCCCGTCGCCTCCGGCGGAACGCTCGGTCGCGAGAAGGCCACGGGCCAGGGTGCGGTCTTCTGCCTCATTCAGTGGGCGAAAGACGCGAACTTCGACTTCCGCGGCTCCACCATGGCCGTGCAAGGCTTCGGCAACGTCGGCTCTAACCTCGGCGTCATCTTGTCGCGTCTCGGCGTGTCGACCATCGCCGTGGGTGATCACTCGGGCTACATGTTCAACCCCGAGGGTTTCAACGCTCACAAGCTCCAGGAGTACGTGAAGCAGAACGGCAGCATCGCCGGCTATCCCGGCGGCAAGGCCATCACGCGCGAGGAGTTCTTCGCGACGAAGTGCGACATCTTCGCGCCCTGCGCCCTCGAGAACCAGATCGGCGAAGCCGAGGCGAAGGCCATCAACGCGAAGGTCATCGTCGAAGGCGCCAACGGTCCGTGCACGCCCGACGGCGAGCGCGTCCTGCTCGAGAAGGGCATCGCGGTGCTCCCCGACGTCCTCGCCAACTCCGGCGGCGTCACCGTCAGCTACTACGAGTGGGTCCAGAACAAGAACTCGGAGAGCTGGACCGAAGAAGAGGTCGACGCGAAGCTCGAGCGCGCCATGAACCGCGCGTACCGCGAGGTCGCCGACTGGGCTCGTCACAAGAAGACGGACCTTCGCGTCGCCGCCTACGGCATCGCGCTCCAGCGCATCGAGGCTGTCTACAAGGAGCGCGAGATCTTCCCCTGAGATGGGACGCTCGCGTCTTTGAGCCGAGGCGCCGCCGACCGCGAGGTCGCGCGGCGCTTCGCGCTTTTGGGGCTCCGTGAGCCTGCGAAGTGCGCCCCTAGACCGACGTCTTCGCGTCCGCCGGCGGGCGCGGTCGGTAGCGCTCATAGAGCGCGTCGCGCCACGTCACGAGGTCCGCGAAGCGCGCCAGAAGCGCCGGATCAGTGAAGGTGCGACGTGTCGCTTTTCCCATGCGAAGGCCGAAGGCCGGCGGCGAGACGAACGCGAGGACCTGCGCCATCGCTATGTCGGCGAAGGAGAACGTGCCCAAGAGCAGCCGCGGGCCGCCATCGCCTTGCACCTTGGCGAGGGCGACCTGCAATGTTTCGAGCACCCGGCCGAGCTCGCCCTCGAGTTCGGCGTTGCTCCGATCAGCGGCTCCATATTTCGCCAGCGTGCGGCGGACGCCGAAGGCGGCGATGGCCCTTGCGGCGCCGCCGAGTGACCGCAGTTTGCGCGGCACCATCTCGAAGAGACCTTCGTCGTCGGTCAAGAGGCGGCGCAGCGACAGCCCGCGCCCCGCCGAGAGGCCACGCTCAGAGAGCGCGACCCACTCGGCGATGCGGGCGTCCTGCCCCTCCGGAAAGAGGCGCGGTCCTTCGCCTCGCGCGTCAGCCCAGCGCGCGATATCGGACGAGTCCGCGTAGACGCGTCCGTCGTCGTCGGTGAGGACCGGGACGGAGACGGGGCCGGAAAGGCGTCGGAGCTTCAATCGCAGCGCTGGCTCACCGAGCAACGGTGAATACGTGCGATGCGTGTAGGACACACTCCTCGCGGCGAGAGCCCAGCGCGCCTTCTCGGACCAAGGCGAATAGCGGAGGCAAAGGAGTTCGGGCACGAAGTCACCGTAGTGGAGCGCGCTTCAAATGGGGAGTGAGGGCGCTCGCGCCGAGCGCATGGGCCGCACGGGGGCCGGCTGCGGTCCGCGAAATGGGGCTGTCGCAGCTTCCGTGCGAGCAAGAGTGCCATCGGCCGGCTCCTCGAACAAAGTCGTCACCATTGGCGGGCCGTCTCTAAAGCGCCCTGGAAGGACTCCGCCACTCTCGGCCAGCGTTCGGTGCGGCGCCTGCGCGGTAGGCGCGCCTTGTCAGGCGAGGTGGGCGCGTCGACTCAGTCGAATCCGAGATCCAAAGGCGATGGTGCCGGCATGGATGCGGCACATGCCCACCTACCGCACCCGCGTCGTGATCCCGTTCTTGTGTGCCTTCGGTACGGTCTTCGCGTGCTCCGGCGCGGAGCCGGCTGGCTCCGGGCCAGGCGCCGAAAACCCCACCGCCAAGAGCGACTCAGCGGGGGACGTGCCGGATGCCACCTCCGCTGAAGGCGGTGGCTCTCCCGACGTTGCGGCGCCGGACGCCTTCTCCGATTCAACAAGCTTGGATGCGACGAGCCTCGGCGACGCACAAGTCGTCGGCGACGCGACGCTCGATGCCGACGGCGCCGGAGCGACCGATGGTGCAGCCGTGGACGCGGCGAAGGATTCGGCGCTCGCTGACGCTGGTGACGCAGGGCCCCAGTGCGCCGACGCCGGGCAGAAGGTATGCGGCAACCAATGTGTGCCGCTCGATGATCCGTCCACGGGCTGTAGCGCCAACACGTGTACGCCGTGCGCACTTCCCAACGCCACCGCCGCCTGCAGCGCTGGCGCGTGTCGACGCGATGCATGTGTCGACAAGTTTCTAGACTGCAACACGCTGGCGAACGACGGCTGCGAAGTCGACAGTTTGACGAGCCTCGCGCATTGTGGTGACTGCGACCAGCTCTGCCGCACGTTCTGCAAGGAGGGGTCGTGTGCCCCCGAGTCGCCCACGGCGCACTTGCCCGATTCGCAGAGTGCACTCTGCACGAACGGGGCGGCATTCGTCGCGTGCCCGGCGGCGGGACAACCTTACGCGGGGCAAGACGGAAACTTCACCGCGAACAAGCCGACGTACGCGAAGATCGGGGGCACCGTCTACGACCCGGTGAGCGGCCTCATGTGGGAGCAGGCCTTCGCCGCGGGGCCGTTCACGCGCGACGAAGCGAAGGCTCGGTGCGACGAATTGAACAAGGCTCCCTTCGCGGGGTACAGCGACTGGCGCTTCCCGACGCCCTTCGAGGCGCTCACGCTCGTCGACTCGAGTCGCAATCTGGGGTTGTCACCGGCGGTCTTCTCGGGTCAGCAGCAGAACACGGGCATCTGGACGAGCGGCGTCGAGCCGGGCCTCGGCTTGGGGTACATGCTGGGCCTGAACTGGAACGTGATGATCTTGAGGTCCATCACGCAGAGCTCGCCGGCCTCATCGCTCTGCGTGCGCGGCAGCCTGGTCAACGGTGGCTTCACGGTGGCGGCGAGCGGCAACGTCGTCGTCGATAGTCGGACGAGCCTCAAGTGGCAACGAGCCATGGCCCCGTCGACGTACACGTGGGCGCAGGCGCTGGCCTACTGCAGCGGACTCGCGATCGACGGCGCCGGTGGTTACCGCCTTCCTAGCTACAAGGAGCTCTGGTCCATCGTTGACACGACCAAGGCGAGCCCTGCCGTCGACACCGCGCTCTTCCCCGGAACCCCAACCGGTTCGATGTGGACCTCGAGCCCCGTCACCGGCAATCCGAACAAGGCCCAGGTGGTCGAGACGGAGAACGGTCGCGCCAATCTCTTTGACCAACTGCAGACGGCAAGCTTTCCGATTCGCTGCGTCAGCGGCGGCTAGTGCCTGACACTTGAAGTCGACAGGTTCGAGTTCGCCCCGCGACGAGCGAGGCCTGCGGTTCCGTCCCCAGCGTTCGAACCCCGCCTTCCTCCGCCCGAAGGCATGGATCGGCGGAGCCCCCTCGGTCGGGCGTAGCCTCATGGCAAGCGCTGGTTCCACCGGATTTCGCCCCGGACGTTCCCCCACCGCGCTCTGGCGACGGTTCGGCACGTTCGGTGCTTAGTCGCGAGGCATGTCGGGTCCTCCCTCGCGCCGCTCGTCGCCGCCCGCCGCCCTCGCCCGAACGATCGCCCCTCACCCCTTCGCGCCGCGGTTCTCGGCGCGTTGGGCCCGCTTCGCCGAACGACTCGTCTCTCAGATGGCCAGCGTGACCAGCGCTGGCATCGAGCGCCACGACATCGCGCTTCTCGAGGGCGACATCGCGCGACTGCCGCGCGTCGGTCGCGGCGGACTCTCCGTCGTCGAGCACGACGACGTCCGCGCCGTGGCGGGCGTCTACGGACGAGTCTCGCGCACGACCTCGACGCAGCGGACGCTCTCGCGCCTGCGCTATGGGTATCGCTTCTTTGAGCTCGTGGACCGAGGCGTGACGGCTGGCTACGGGTGGTTTGCGGCGGGCAAGGTTCGTTACCTCGACGAGCTCGCCATCGAGCTCGCGCTTCCCGACGACGCGTTGTGGGTTCGCGACGTCTTCATCCCGCCGTCGCGTCGCGGTCAGGGCCTCTTTGGCTCCCTGCTCTCGCTTGTGGCGAGCCAGTCCCCGGAGCGCCGCCGGTTCTTCTCCGACGTCTCGTGGACCAACGTGGCCTCGCTCCGAGCCCACGCGAACGTTGGCTTCGCGCTTCGAGGTCGCGTGCGCGGGTGGAACCTCGGCCGCCTCATCGTGCGCACCAAGCTCGCGCAGGAGGTGTGCCCCGGCGCCGGCATCGCGGACGAACGCCGCGTGCTCTATCTCGGTGCCAGCGAATCCTCGCTGCATCGCGAGCGCATCGCGTGACACCACGTCCTATCGGCGCGCTCACCGGCGCACGATGACCCTGACGCGCTCGACCCGCGCTGTCGCGTGTTGATCCCCCTCGAAACGAAGCTGATAGAAGAGCGACGCCCCCACGGGGACGTCGAGCGGAACCGTCGTGGTGCCGTCCTCCAGCGTGTCGGCGTTTGGCGGCATCGCGCCGTACCAAGATGTACCGTCGGTGCTGACCGATACCTTGACCTTCGTTGCAGACGGTCGGTGGGCGACGTCGACCGCTAAGCTCACCAACGCTTGCACGGCCTTCCGCCCAAGGAGCAGATCCTTCGAAACGACCGTGCTCGCTGCGGGATAGACGCCGCCGATGGTCGCCGTGGGAACGGTCGTGCCGGTGAGCGTTTCGGCGGCGATCGTCACCCGACCGGCGCCGCCCACGCCGCCGTTGTTGCCGACGCCGATGCCAGCGCTGCCGCCGCTGGCGCGCACGAGAGCGCTGCCCGCGTGAACCGTCGTGCCGCGGAGCCAGATGGCGCCACCGGCGCCGCCGCCGCCGGGGCCGGAGAAGTCCCAACACATCGCGGTCGAACTCGACGTTCCGGGGCATGGCGGCGCGTCGCCTTGGCCGGCGGTGCCGTTGGCCAAGACGAGCCCCGTGAAGGTAACTGTGTCGGCTTCGAGAAAGATCGCGCCGCCGCCCCTGCCGCCGGCTCCGCCCACGGGATTGTTTCCGAGTGTGTTGTCGTTGCCGCCGGAGCCGCCGCCACCGCCAAGCGAGAGCCTGTCGGCGCCCCCGAAGACCGCGCCGCCTTGGCCTCCGCACGCGACGTCGCCGCCCGTCCCACCGACGGTGCCGTGGCCGCCGCCGCCGGCCCCGACGCCACGACCGCCGCATGGATCGCCGCGACCGGCGCCGCCGCCGCCGCCGTTGGGTGCGGCCGTCCGCAGCGAGCCGAAGCCGGGGAGCGCCGACTCGCCCACGAAGCCGTCGGCGTTGGTGTTGTTGCCCGGTCGCGCCCCGCCCCGATAGCCGGCGCCGCTGGCGTCGAGGGCGCCCGCGATCGTCGCCGCGTCTCGAACGCGAACAACGAGCGCGCCGCCACGCGTTCCGTCCCACGCGGGTGCAACGACGCGGCCGCCGCCAGCGACGGCGAACGACGCGTAGTTCGGGACTCGTTGCACGGCGGGGCGGTCGGCCGCACCGTGAGGAAAGGACAGGGGAGTTGTCGTTGAAAGGCCCACGCTCGTGACGCTCGCGACGCGACGAAATTCAGCGCGGCCCGCCGTGGGGCCTTGCATGTCGAGGATCACGATCTCGTCACCGGCTGCGAGGCCCGCGGTCATGCCGCCGATGGAGATCGTGTCCGCTTGTGCGGCGATGGGTTGGCTCGCAGCGTAGATGATCACGTCGGGACCCGGGCGACCGACGCAAGTCGTCGCAGTCAGATCGATGGTGCCCGTGACGACGCATGCGCCATCGGCGCCCGTGCCCCGTTCGATGGAACTCTTCATGGCGAGCGCGCCGCCGGCTACGACATACCCGACCGACTTGGTGTCATCGACGAGCGCCGGGTCGTCGAACTCGTCGACGATGAGCTCCTCCGCGCCCCCGTCCCCGCCCGCATCGACCGCGGGAGCTTCTTTGGGTGAAGCCGTGTCTTGGGACTCTGCGTTCGGTCCCGTGACGCTGGCGTCAAGGACAGCTACGTCGCCCTCGCCCCCCAGTTCGTACGAGCACGCCGCGAGGGCCGCGAGAACGGCGCCGCTGATCCACCCCGCCCGGCGCATCCACGAAACGTAGAACGAAGCGCACCGTTCGTCACGCCAGGGCAGGCTGGAGAGGGCGGGCCGGAGGCGAGGCCGTCACGGGACTTCTAGGTGACGCGAGCCGGCGGCGTGCAGGCGTCCGCCTCGCAGCGTCCCGTCAGGCGTAGACGGTTCTTCGCGAACGCTTCGTAGGCGATCTCCGCCAACGTCGCCACGCCGGGCCACTCGCTGAGCGCCACCAGTCGGCGGAAGCCAACGGCCCGGTAGAGGTGACGGAAGACGTCGACGCCCTCCAGCCAGCGGCCTTCCGCATCGCGCCCCCGAATCCTCGCCATGAAGTCGGCTTGCGTGAGGCCGTACACGAGCGCGTCGAAGTCGGGCGCCGCGATGTCGGTGAATCGGATCGCCCGCCGCGCGTCGCGCCGCTTCAGCATGCGGATCTCGCGCATGCAGAGCGGGCAATCCCCGTCGTAGAAGACCTCCACCTCTGCCTCGTGCGCCATGAGGCGACTATGGGGCGTACCGAAGGGGCGGCGAACCGAGTGAGCGTTTCGAACGGGACCTTGCGTCGCAGGGCGCACAACGTCGCGTACTTGCTTCGAAGGGCGCAACCTCGCACACTCAGGGCTTATGCCCCGCGACGGTGACGATAAGCGCTTTCCGTCGTTTTCCGACGAACCGGAGGATCTTTCAACCGCCTTCCAGACGCGCCTGCAAGGGTTGCCCGACGAGGCCGACGCGACGTTCACCATCCACGTGGTGAGCGGTATCGACGCGGGCAAGCGGTTCGTCGTGAGCGGCTCGGCGGCCCGCGTCCTCATCGGCACCGGCCCCGCGTGCGAGCTCCGGCTCACCGATCGGCAAGTCTCCAGGCGACACGCCGCCGCGGAGGTCGTCGGACCGGCCCTGGAGCTGAGCGATCTCGCGTCGAAGAACGGCACCTGGCTCGGGACCGCGCGCCTTCGCGAGGTCTCCGTCTACGGCGGAGAGCACCTTCGCATGGGCGACACCGTGCTCTTCGTCGAGCGCGGCGCTCCGAGCGCGCAGCCGCTACCGGCCGTCACGCACTTCGGAACGACCCTCGGCATCAGTCGGGAGATGAGGCGCCTCTTCCCGTTGCTCGAGCGCCTCGCTCGCGCCCAGGTTCCAGTCGTGATCGAAGGCGAGACTGGCACCGGCAAGGAGGTGCTCGCCGAGTCCATCCATGCGGAGAGCCCGCGCAAGACAGGACCGTTCATCGTCTTCGATTGCACCGCCGTCCCGCCGAACCTCGTCGAGTCGGAGCTCTTCGGTCACGAGCGCGGTGCCTTCACGGGCGCCGTCGCGCTGCGCCGAGGCGTCTTCGAGCAGGCTCACGGAGGTACCTTGCTGATCGACGAGATTGGCGATCTCGACCTTACGATGCAGCCGAAGCTCCTTCGAGCCATCGAGCGCTCCGAGGTGCGGCGCGTCGGCGGTGACAAGTGGCTCAAAGTTGACGTGCGCCTTCTATGCGCCACGCGCCGCGACCTCGATCGCGAGGTGCAAGCGGGGCGCTTTCGCGACGATCTGTTCCACCGGCTCGCGGTGGCTCGCGTCGAGCTGCCACCGCTCCGCAAGCGACGCGGTGACATTCCGCTGCTCGTGCATCGCTTCTGCACCGAGCTCGGCGGCGACATGTCGAAGGTGCCGGCGCCGTTGCTCGCGGCGTGGGAGGAGGAGCGCTGGCCCGGCAACGTTCGTGAGCTGCGCAACGTCGTCGCGAGGCAGCTTGCGCTTGGTGAGCTGGCGACGCTGAGCTTCCACGACGAGACCGCCGGACCCGGCGAGAAGGCGCCGGCGGTGCAGCAGGCCGAGTGGCTCGAGCTCATCTTGGCCAGGAACCTGCCGCTCATCGAGGCACGCGAGCAGGTCCTCGCGGCGTTCGAGCGGCGGTACATCGAGCACATGCTCGCGTACACCGGGGGCAACGTCGCGCGGGCGGCGGCCCACGCCGGCGTCGCGCGCCGTTACTTTCAGATTCTCAAGGCGCGTCGCGTGGGCGGCCAATAGGCTGCGGTCGATAGACGCGCGGAGCGCCGACATCGGCGGGTGGCCCGTCTGAGCCCCATGATCGGCAGGTGCGATCCCGGAGATCGCGCCCCCGCTGACGGATCGCACCGCGCTCGGCGATTTTCAGAGAACGGGGCCCCAATCGGCGTGGGCACGGCGCTCGCTTGACGGTGTCCATTGGAGGCTACCTTGGGGAAAGCTCGACGCACCGTCCTCTTCGCGCTCGCGGGGCTGCTCGCTCCGACCGTCGCCCACGCGGCCAAGACCACGGACGAGTATCGCTACTTTCGCGCCCTCAGCATCGACCTCAAGGGGCGCATTCCCACACGCTCGGAGATCCTGGCGTTCGAGGCGCCGAGCTTCGACGAAGACGCGTTTGTCGAACAGCACCTCTCGGGCGCTGCGTACAGCGAGCGACTCCAGCGCATCTACATGGACGCGCTGCGGCTTGAGGTCCCCGACGCGTTCCTCTTTCGGCCGGAGCCGACGATGCTCCGTCGGTACTCGATCCTCGTGCGCGAGGTCGACGGCGCGACGAAGCCCGTTTGGGTCTATTGGCGCTCTGCGCAGCGCCGCGACACGCCGACGTTCGACCGGCGTTTCTGCTTTGGCGAGGCCGACACGGGGCAAGTCTTCACCCGTGGACGCGCTCCCGAGCCCCTCGAACCGAAGACGGCTGTACCCCGCGCGACCTTCAACGGCCGCGTCCAGAAGGTTCGCCCTTGGTGGCTCTATCGTGATTACCGCGTCGCCGCGCCGCGGGAGCACTACGCCTCGTGGCAAGGGAGCGAGAGGCGATACCTGTTGGCCCTGCCGACAGACAAGGTGGGGCCCGCGACGGCGGCCAATGATCCGCGCTTGCTCGTCGACGCTGACGGCACGGCGACGACCGAGGTCTACGTCTGCAAAGAGGAGGCGAGTCGCGCCGAGAGCGCCGTCGTCACGGTCAATGGCGCTCCGGTCACGGTGGCCTGCTCGTCGGAGACGGGAGCGCGGCTCGCGTCGACCTGCGGCTGCGGTACGGGGCTGGAGCGTTGTACGCCCGGTGCGGGCCACTCCCTTGACCCCGCCGGCGCAGTCCTTCCATCGGTCGCGCCCCTTGGGCCAGCAGAGCCCTTCGAGGTCTCGCGCGCGCCGCAAAGCGACTGGTGGAAGAGCGCGTGGGCCGAGGAGGCGCGTCGGTACTTCGACGTCATCTTCACCGAGGACCGCGACTTTCGCGAGGTGCTGACGGGTCGCTTTGGCGAGATCAATGGGCCCCTCGCGCAATTCTACCGAGGCGTCGCCGGCTCCGACTGCTGCACCGAGCAGAGCGCCGTCGCGCCCGGGACTTCGCTCGCGACGCCGACGTTCCTCGTCGAGCCCGAGCGCGTTCCGGCCGATCTGTTGCCGCACGAAATGGACCGCTGGGTTCGCGTGGCCGATCGGGGCCCGAGGGCCGCGGGGATCCTCACGATGCCGGTCTTCCTGGCGAAGTTTGCGTCTCGGCGCGGTCGAGCCAACGCGGTCTACAACGCGTTTCTTTGCAAGGACTTCATCGCCGACAAGGTCGCGCTGGTGCCCAGTGACGAGCCAAACCTGATGATTCGACCGGGCTGCGCCACGTGTCACGCGAAGCTCGAGCCGCTGTCGGCCTTCTTCGCACGGACGCGCGAGTCCGCCGTCTCTTGGTTGGCCGCACCCGTGGACAACCCAGCCTGCGCTTTGGCGCCCGGTGGCGTCATGTCGCCGGCCTGCGCAAAGTTCTACGACCCCGCGTTCTCCACCGCCCAATCGGGACAGCTCCGCGGCGCCTACGGCTCGCCGACCAACGTCGCCAAGGGCCCTCAAGGCCTCGCCGCTGAGGTCGTCGCTGCACCGGAATTCGCAGCCTGTGTGGCCCGTACCGTCAGTGAAGGGCTTGTGGGGCGACGGCTCGCCGCCGCCGAAGAAGCGGCCCTCGGCGCGAGTGTCGCTCAAGGAGGCTTCCGCTTGAAGGCCCTCGTGCGCGCCATCGTTAAGTCCCGCGCCTACAAGAACGCCAATGCCACGGGAGGTGCACAATGAAACGCTCCTTCTTCTTCTTGGGGGCCTGGCTGACGCTTAGCGCCTGTTACCAGGCGCCGGGCACGGACGGTGCGGCGCCGCAGCCGCCTACCGTCAAACTCACCGACGTGCCCGGTCACGAAGGCCTCGTCGACGGCCGGCACAAGGACGGGCCCCGCATGCTCGCGGGCGAATCGTACCTGCGGTCGTACATGATGCTGTTCGGCGACATCTCCCCGGCGGAGGTGGCGCGCGCCGCGCGCGGCGCCGAGGGCAACGAGCTGTTTGTTTCTTGGAAGAGCCACCTGGGCGCCCTCGGCCTTCCCGACTATGGCGCGGACATTGCGCGCGGCGCGGAGTCGAACACGATCATGCTCGCGACCTACGAGCGGCTCGGCGTTGCGCTGTGCGATCGCGCCGCGGAACGAGATCTGAAAAGCGCCCGCGATCGCAGGGTCTTTGACTTCGAGCTCGCGAAGGACCCGATGGATCGCGCCGCCTTCGATGCGGGGTTCGACGTCCTCCATCGCACCTTCCTTGGATACCCAGCCTCCCTGGCGAGCGGCCGCGGCGACCGCTTCTTTCGCCTCTACAGCGACGTCCTCGCGCGTCATGCGGCGCCGGGCGCCGCGCCGTCGAAGCTCACGCCGCCGGAGGCCGGGTGGAGCGTCGTTTGCTACGGCCTCGTTCGCCATCCGGAGTTCCACCTGTACTGACCGACGGGCCGCTCCCAGGTTCACCTCGAGGCGCCGCACGCGTCAGCGGCGCGCCGCAACCCCCAAGGAATCACCATGAACCGACGTTCGTTTCTCAAGCTGTTCGCCGCGACCGGCGCCGCCTCGACGGCGTCGCTACCGGTGCTTCGCGCGCTCGCGAACCCGAGCGGCGTCGAGGAGAGCTTCATCGTGATCCACGCCTCGGGCGGCTGGGACGTCTCGCTCTGGGCGGATCCACGAAACGCTCGTGTTGGTCTCGTCGACCCGGCCACCGACGAGGTCGTCGAGACGGCCGGCATTCGGCACTGGACACCGAAGCCCCTCGGGGACGGCACGTCGAGCTTCGAACTCGTGCGGCGCGGCGCCCTGACGCTCGGCCCGGTGATGGGCAACCTCACCGATCGCGCCGATCGACTCACCCTCGTGAACGGCATCGCGATGGACACCGTCTCCCATCGGGACGGCGCCTTCTATTCCGCTACGGGGCGCCACCTCGCCGGCGGTCGAGCGGTTCAAACCTCGGTTGACAGCGTTCTCGCCAGTGAGCTCGGCGCCGCAGACCTTCTGCCCCTCGTCAGCGTCGAGTTCCCCTCGACCTTCGTCTCGCGAACGCTCGACCCGCGTGGCATGCCGCTGCGGATGAGCCGCGTCACCACGGCCGGCGATTCGGTGGCGCGAAGCGACGCGTGGACGACGGCGCAAGATCGCGACGCGGTCACCGCCGTGCTGGCCGAAGAAGCCGCCGACTTGGCCGCGAGCTCCTACGACCCCGTGCCTGCGGAGCGCATGAAGCTTCAGTACGAGGCGCTGCGCCGGCTGTTGGCTGACAAGGGGACGGGGCAACTCTTCGATGAGAACAAGCTCCGCACCGTGGCCCAGCCGCGCTTCTTCGTCGACGGCGCGGGCCAGCGCGTCGTTCGCCGCTTCCAAGACACCATGGCACTGAACGCGGCCTTCGCCGTCGAAGCCATCAAGAAACGCGTCGTTCGCTGCGTGAGCTTCGCCGTCCGCGGCTTCGACACGCACAGCGCCGACTACGCCGACGCGCCGCTCAAGTACCAGGAGTTCTTCGACGTCATCGCGACGCTGATCGACCGACTCGACGCCGAAGGGCTCTCGGACCGCGTTCACATCCTGGTCGTGAGCGACTTCTGCCGGACGCCGCAGATTAACCTGCGCGGCGGGCGAGACCACCACCCCAACAACTCCGCGCTGATCGTCTCGCCCCGCTTCAAGGGGGGGCGCGCGTTTGGAGGCACCGACGCTGGCCAGCTCTTGTCGACGAACTACATCCAAGAAGCCACCGGTGCGAGACCCATTCAGCCCGGCGACGTCATCGCCACCTTGCTCGCGGCGATGGGCATCGACCCGCGCGCGCACCTTCGCGACGGTGTCGTGATGCCGGAGGTGCTCGCGTGAAGCTGGGCCTCCTCGCTTTGGCGCTCCTTGCCGTCGCGGGCTGCTTCTCGGCGGCAGATGCCATCGGCGAGACGGCCGCGGTGGCGAGCACGTCGACCCTCTCGCGCGGCCCCGACCTCACGCTCCACGCTTTGCCGACGGCCGATCCGAAGGCGCTCGGCGATGTCGTCGCCGTCGCGGAGGCGGCCGATGACTACGTCGCCTTTGGCGACCACGGTGCGGTGCTTGTGCGCGCTGGCGCCGTCGTGCAGTCGCAGGGTGACGTGCGCGCTTGGCGCGGTGCCGCCGCTATCCCCGCCCTCGACGGGGAGGGGACGTGGCTCGTGGGACTCTCCGCCGACGGTCGCTTGCTTCGCTTGCTTGAGTCCGGTCGCTTCGAGAACGTCGGACGTCGCTTGCCCATCGCCAGCGGGGAGCACGTTCGCGGCGTCGCGGTGACGTCGGACGCGGCCTTCGCGCTCGCCCTCGACGGCGCCGTCCTCCTCGTCAACGTCGCGAAGCAAACGAGCGTTCGCCTCGACGTGCCGAGTCTCGATGGCGTTGCGGCGACCGAGTCTCGCATCGCCGGTCTGCGCGGCGACGAGCTCGTCGTCGTGGACGTGGCGAGTCGCAAGGCCACGAGTCGCGCCGTGCCTGGCGCGCGCGGCGCCGCCTTCGACGCCGCCGGACGCCTCCTCGTTTTGACACCGCACGCGCTGCTCCGCGAGGACGGCACCAGCGGCGGAACGCTCTCGCGAATCGTCGAACGCGACGACGTGGAGCTCCGCGCCCTTGGCGCCGGCGGCGGCCGGGTCTGGTTCGTTGCCGGCGCCGAGCCGTGGAACCTCGACGGCGAATCGCTGCGTCGCGGCTCGGTGGCGACGTTCGACGCGGCGAGTTCGATGCTCGTCTCGCGGAGCGGCGACGTGTGGCGCGCCGGGCCCGCTCTCGCGCGCCATAGGGTCGAGCTCTCAGCGGAGGAGGCCAATTGGAATGCGCGCGTCCTTCCCGTGGCGGCGCGCGCCTGCGGCGAGTGCCACGGCGCCGGTCGTGCCGGCCTGGCGCTCTCGTCCTATTCCGCGTGGAACGCGAACCGCGAGCCGATTAAGGAGCGCGTCTTGCGCGCTCGCACCATGCCGCCATTGCTGCGCACGCTGTCGACCGAAGACACGAGGGCGCTCGAGAGCTTCTTGGGGCCTTGACCGGCCGACGTGCCGTTCGTTGCGTCGAGCGCTAACTCTCGTACCCCGACACTGTGAAATCGGCAGGTTCGAGGAGGCCCCCGACGAGCGAGGGGCCAACTCGAACCTGCCTCGTTTCCACGGGTTTGTGTCTGGGAGTTTCGTTCTCGTTTGCCGTACTCGACCCATCAAAATCAATGGGTCGAGGTACTAGACCATGCCGACTTCACAGTGTCGGGGGCTAGTGTGGTGAATCAGAGATTCACCACACGTCGAACGAGGACAGGAACCGAGTACACCTGTGACTTTGACCGACGAATTCGCGCCCCTCGCTCGACGAGGGGGCGCGACATTCGGCGAGCGAACTTCTGACTCAGGACACTAGGGCACCGTGGTCGCCAGGTGGTAGAGGGCCGGCGGCGCGAGGAAGTAGACGTCGTCGCCCGCGAAGGCCGCCATCACGCCACCGAGATCGGCGGTCGAGCCACCGTCGAGCAGAGCCCTCGCGCAGGCAGGGCTGGCGGTGTCGACCCACTGCAATCGAACGCGCGTAGCTTCGCGAATGAAGACGAACTTGGGATTGGCGGTGAGGCCGTAGGTTGGCGACGAGAAGATCTCGACGTTGCCCCCGGCGTCGCAGGCGTCGAGCGGTGTCCGTTGAACGTTGCGGTTGAGATCGACCCAGAAGAGCCCCTCGGGGCACACCGAGAGGTGCGTCGCGCTCTTGTTGCTGACGAGGTTGCAGGGCCCAGCGTCGGCGCGCGCCCAGTCGGAGATGGCCAAGCTCTGCAGTCGCCCCACGGTCTCTGTCGCGTAGTAGATGCGCGAATCGTCGGCCCGTATGCGATAGGCGCGCCCCGCGACGGACCGCTGCTGCAAGACGCCGCTGTCCCACGGGTAGTACCACGCGGCGTTGGTGTTGCTGCCGAGGACCAAGCCGTCAGGACCTTCGTCGAAGTCGGTGATCTCCTGGGCCACCGGCGCGAGCGTCGTCGTCCCGCCGTCGGCGAGGACCCGCGCGATGCGTTTGCCGAGTCCGCAAATCACCTCGCCCGAGTGTTCGACGCATCCTTCGACCACCTCGGCTGTTTCGAGGACAACCTTGGGGGTGCCGCCGGTCTTGGGGAGCCGGTACACCGTGCTGCCGTCGGAGCCCCCGTCGACGCGCGATCCCGTGACGACGTAGATGGCGGCGTCAGACAAGGAGAGCGCGTTCGGGTAATCCGCCGATGCGGGGGTCGAACCGAACGTTGCGAGCCTGGTCAGCGCACAGGTGACCGGCGGATGCGTGGCGTCGCCCGTCGCGTCGCCCAGGGCGCTGTCCGTCGCGCCATCGAGGCCCGTCGCGTCACCGGTCGCGGTGGCGTCGCTCGGTGAGCTGTCGGCAGTCGCAGCGTCGCCTTCTGGCGCTGAGTCGGCGTAGTCTCCCGCGTCGACGCCATCGCCGAAGCCGTCGAACGAGCGCACGAGGGAGCACCCGGCAGCGATGCCAACGCAGGTGAACGTGGCGAGCGACCGAAGCCTCACGGTCGCCTCCGCTGCGCCAGCGCTGCCCGCGGCGCCTCGCCTGTGGGCCACAAGAAGTAGGTCGCGACGGCGGCACCAAGACTCACGATGGCGACGGCCAGCGAGACGTCTGCCACCAGGTACGTCGCCTTCGTCGCCTCGATGTCTGTCGTCGTGCACCGCGGTCGGCAGGCCTCCAAGTCGCGGTAACGGCTCTCGCCATAGAGGGCGAAGCCGGCAAAGCCGGCGACGCCACCCGCCGCCACGCCGCCTAGGACCCAGGAAGCGAGAGGGATCGTGCGCGCGGAAGGTTCGTGCGGGGGCGGTTCGCGCGGCGCCGCGCTCGCGGCTGGCGCCATCGGCGCTGGGGGCAGGCTCAGCACAACGTGGCGGCCGCGCTCGCCTTCGCGAAGAACGATTTCTTGCGTCAGCCGTTGACCCTCTGCGTCGACCTCGATGCGGTGCGTGCCCGGGTTGAGCTCCGTCGCGCGCCCGTCTGCGCTGACGCTCCGCTGGTTGACGGCGATTTGCGGCAGCTTCACGTCGCTGCCGTCGGCGCGCTTCACGGCGATCACGATCGACGGCAGCGCTTCTTCGACTTCAGCGAGCCAGCGGGCGCATTCGGGGCGCACGATCTCGGCACACTCCCGCAAGCAGACGCCGAGCTCCTCCCGCGATTCGAGCAGCGAGCCCTGGCGCTGGAGCCGTTGAGCGCTCTCATACGCGCTCGCGCAGCGCTCCTTGTCTCCGGCTGCGCAAAGGCTGGAGACCCAGAATGCCGCCAAACCACACAGCGCACCGACGGCCCGCCTCAGCGGCAGTCGGGCTTCAGCGTCTTGATGCCGTCGGGGCCGAGAATCCACGGAGGGTCACAGTTTCGCGTCTTGGTAGGGGTACGCAAGCGCCGTGTGGCCGAGGGTTCATTTTCCAGGTCGACGAAGGGCGTTTCCACTGAAGCGGACGGCTCTGCGGGGACCGGCACGCTTGGAGAGGGCAGCGCGCTCGCTTGAGCGAACGCCGCGAAGGTGGGGGTCGAAACGGCCGGCGGAATCTCCGCGGTCATGCGCCCCCGGAGGACGATGGATGTCCCCACGATGAGCGAGAGAACCGCGGCGCCGGCGATCCAGCGACGCCGAACGCGACGCGCTTCGGGGCGTGCACCGACGTCTTCCGTCGGCGGGGCGGTCGGCGTCGACGGTGGTTGGGGGAGGCCTGGCGTCGCCCGGGCGGCCGCCTCCATCGCCGCCTCAAGCGCGGCGAGTCGTTCACCGAGCGTCGACTGGACCCAACGCGCCACCGTCCGCGGCGACGCGGGCGCCATGGTGCGCTCGATCGCATCGGCGAATTCGCGCGCCGACCCGTACCGCTCGTCTGCGCCCTTGGCGAGGGCGCGCATGACCAGCGCATCGACCTCCGGCGGCACGGACACGAAGCGGCTCGGCGGCGGCGGCGTCTCCTCGCAGACGCGCAACATGATCGTCATCGGCTCGTCGGCGGTGAAAAGGCGCCGGCCCGTCAACGCCTCCCACAAGACGACGCCTGCGGCGTAGACGTCGGCGCGGCGATCCAACGGTCTGCCGCGGACCTGCTCCGGAGGCATGTACGACGCCTTGCCTTTGAGCTCACCGTCGCGCGTCTCCTGCGAACGTCCGCGCGCTTTGGCGATGCCGAAGTCGACGAGGCGCGCGCCCCCATCGACGCCGACAAGGACGTTCTGCGGCGATACGTCGCGGTGCACGAGGCCGAGCGGCACTCCGTCGTCTCCGCGCGCTTCGTGCGCCGCGTGCAGTCCCTCGAGCGCGTCGATCACGATGGCCGCAGCGATGTCCGGCGGCGTGGGCGCACCGGCCGCACGCAAGAGCTCTGCGAAGCTCTGGCCGAGGACGTATTCCATCACGATGAGCACCTCGCCAGCGGCGCTCACGACATCCAAGATCGGGACGACCTTGCTGTGGCGAATGCGTGCTGCGAGGCGCGCTTCATCGAGAAACATCGCAGCGAAGTTCGGCTCGCGCGCGAGATGCGGATGCAGTCGCTTGATGGCCACGACCCTGGCGAAGCCGTCGGGACCCAACATGCGGCCAAGGTGGACCGTCGCCATGCCCCCCGACGCCACCTGCGAACACAGGAGGTAGCGTCCAAGGGTAAGGCCCGACGCGGTCATGGGAACATAAGACTACCCCCCGCGCTGCATCTCGTCCTTGGCGGAAGCGACCCGATTCTCACGAACGCCATCGGGGCGAGCCTTCGGTCCTTCCGCCTGCCGGTGGTTCACAGCGGGCGACGCGTAAACGGCGCGAACATCTGGTGCAGAAGGCCCCGCTCGCCGATGGGCTCGACGCCGATGCGCACGCCTTCCCGGGGCGCCTTGAGGCTGCCGAAGACCCAGTCCCAGAAGAGGAGGCGACAGCCGTAGTTGGAGCGGCTCTCGAGCTCGTCGGCCGAGTGATGCACCCGGTGGTAGTCCGCCGTCGCAAAGAGCCACGAGAAGCCTCGACTTCGGACTGGAACGTTGGCGTGAGACAGGACGTTGACGACCGACTGGATGAGCGCGGCCCACATGAGATCGCGCCCTCGCGCGCCCAGCGCCACGAGCGGGAGATACCCGACGACGCTGAGCATCAAGAGGTCAACAGGGTGATTGCGCGCGGCCTTTAGCGCCGACAGGCGCGTAGGCACATGGTGCGTCGCGTGGAATCGCCACAAGAGCGGCACGGTGTGCTGCAGCCGATGGCCCCAATACCAAAAGAGCTCGCCGACCAGGAGGAGGATGGCGACGCGCGCCGGTGAGGGAAGACCGGCGAGCGCGCCGTAAATGCCGAGCTTCTTTCCAAAGAGCTTCGCCGTCGGAACGACGTAGGGCAGCACCGTGGGGAGCAACCACGTGTGAATCCTCGTGATGAACAGCGCGAAGAGGAGGTCGACCCCGAGCTCTCGCAGCGCCGCGCGAGGCGCCTCGCGAAAGGGATAGTTCCAATCGCGTCGATAGGGCCTGAGCCACTCAAAGAGCGTGATGATCGCCAGCGGTGCCGCCGACGACACGAAGAGTGTGGTCACCCACGTCAGGCCCGCGCGCCTCGCGAAGTAGGTCGCGACGACGCACCCAATTAGCACAGCGGGACAGAAGGCGACCTCGAACACGGCCCAGAGCCGCTCGGCGAGCGGCGTCGATGGCGCCGGCGTGGTCGCCGGCGTGGTCGGCGGCGTGGTCGGCGGCGTGGTCGGCGGCGTGGTCGGCGGGGCGAGGGCGGGAGCGACGCCAGGTCGCTCCACCCACTCCCGCGCCACGGGCCATGCGCCCGGCCCGCGGCCTTTGCCGAGGGCCTTCGCGTTCAATTGATGGTCTCACACGTGGCGGCCACGCATGCGCATGCGCTCGCGCATTGCGAGGTCTGCGCGCAGGAGCTTCCGGCGGGCTTCGGCGGCTCCGGCTTGGCGGTCGGCGGAGGCTTGTTCGCCAAGGGGCACGCCCTCTGGTCGCCGTACCCGCCCTTCGACTTGCGCTCCTTGTGGCCCTTGTCGGCGCACTCGGCGCCTACCGGTTTCGAGGGCTCGAGCTCGGTCTCCTTGGCGCCCGCGCAGACGTCGCACTTCTTGTCGCCGTCATCGTCGTCGTCATCGCTGTCGGCACCACCGTGGCCGCCGCGTCCGCTGCTGCCGCCGCCACCGCCGTAGCCGCTGCCCTCGTTGGCGCTGCTCCCGCCGCCGTAGCCGGAGCTCGACTCGCTCTCGTCATGGCAGTCCTTGTCGTCGTCGTGCTCCGACTTGTCATCGTCCTCATCGTCGTCCGCGCCTCCGCCGTAGCCGCCGCGCCCGCTCCCGCTGTTGTCGCCGCAAGCGTCGCAGCCGCCATATCCTCCGCGGCTTAGCGTGCCGACCGTGGCCGTCGCGCTGGCGGCGCCACTGACGCGGAGCCTTCCGAGATCGACTCGCGTCGCCTCGTTGGCACCGAGCCATTCGGTCTTGGAAGCCCCGTCGGGGAGCACGACGCGACCGACGGTCTCTTGCGTGCCGTCGGCACGCTGGTTGGCCACGACGATGCGGTAGTTGCGCCCGGTCTTCAGCTTGAGGGTGAACTCACGATCGAGATCGAGGTACGTCCACACGCGGTAACCGAGGTCGTCGGTCGCGACGACGCGCGGGTTATCGAGCGCCAGCTTCGAGGTGACGGTTCCCGTCACGACCATCTTTCCGTCGGTATCCGACTTTGCGTCGCTGCCGCAGGCCGCGAGGAATCCGAACAGCATCGCCCCAGAAAAGAACCGAATTCGGCTCATGTGAAACCTCCGATTTGGGCGAGGCCCGCCGGCGCCGCCATGAGGGCTCCTCAGCAGGGAGCGTGCCGCCGCTCGCACGGCCTCAAGTGAGCGTGATCACGCTCGGCCGCACTCGCGTCGGATCGAAGCGATCCTCGCTTAGCGCGTGGGACGCCGCGACGAGCACCCAGCCGGATCGGATTGATCCGCCGAGTCGATGCGTCGAGGACGCAAAGATATGTGGCCTCTAGAACGAGCCTACGAAGCCGCCGCCGAGGGCCGGCGACGACGCACCCGGGACGGCGAGCGTGGGGAGAACGCGAAGGCCGGTCGAGCCCACGATGGTCTCGCGCTTCGTGCTGCCGCGCGTCACGAAGAGCGCGATGCCGGCGCCGGCGACGGCGCCGCCGGCTGTGCTCGCGAGGAACCCGCGAGCCTTGCCGGCGGTGACGTCCTCGAACACCAGCGGGCTGGCGGCGGCGGCGCCGGCCAGGGCGCCCAGCCCCGCACCGATATCCATGAGCAAGACGCGCGACGCAGGCACCTGCACGAGGGAGGCGAGCGCTCCGGCGCCGGCGAGCCCGATGCCGGCGCCGTAACCGGCGCCGAGCGCCGGCTTGGCCGTCGTGGACCCTTCGACAAACATCTCCGTCAGCGCACCAAGCCCGAGTCCCAGGCCCGCACCCGAATGAAGGAGCGCCGCGTCCCCTTCGTCCATGCGCGAACGCGTCAGCGCAACGGTCGAGAGGCCCAGCCCGATGAAGCCCGCGCCAGCGCCGTAGTTGTATCGGTCCGAGAGCGGCTTCACCTCGTAGCCGTTGCTGAGCAGGATGCCCGACGCAACGCCCCACCAGGTGCCGCCGGTGAGAAACCACGCGTCGCCAGCGGTGAGGTCCCACTCTTCGGCGGCGAGCAAGCTGCCGCCGAGTCCCACGCCCGCGCCCACCGCGAGAAGCGGGTAGAGTACACGTGGATCCTCGTTGCCGCTGGCGCGCTGGAGGCTGTAAGCGGTGAAGCCGCCGAAGATGGTGGAGCTCGTCGCGAGGACGGCGCGGCCCGCGGAGCGCACCGGCTGAACAACGCCGTAGCCAGCCGTGTCGTCGACGCGGTCGCGCTCCCGTGCGCCGGCCGCCGCCTGCGCCGCTGCCACCGGCGACATGAGCTCGCGCAACATCACCAGGCCCCGCACGGCGACGTCGGCGCCCTTCACGCGCTCGACGCGCGTTCGCAGGATGTTTCCCCGCGGCGGCACAGCCACGATGCGAACGATGAACGCGTCACCGGAGGCCGGCTCGATGCGCGGGCTAATGACCCAAGCGCCCTTGGGGCCGCTCGGGCCATCGGCCGCGGCCCGCGCCAAGACGTCAAGGTCGCTCGTGTGATCGCGCAGCGGGCCCGCGTCGGTGACGGCCAGCACGAAGCCGAGATCCTGGACCGCGTCGCGCAGCGTGGCGTCGAGCTCCTGGGCTCTCGTTAGCGTCGCCGGATCGCGCGCCGCAGACGGCGGTCTGTGCGCGCCGTCATCGCCGCGAGCCAGCGTCGGCCAGACGACGACGAGGTCTTGGCTGGCATCCGCTTTCGCCAATCCGGACCCGGAAGCGGCGGTCGCCGGCGTTGGCGTCCCGTCGGCGTCGGCCGCCGCGACGCGGGGCACCACGAGCATTGCCGCGATCCATGCTGCGTGCCGCCCTGCACAAGCCCGACGCGGAACCATGGCCCGCCTCGTCAGAACATGACCATACCGTTCAGGAAGATCTGAACGATCGCGCCGTCGTCGACGGAGAATCGGCGGCCCGGCAGGTCGATGACGGGCCGGTGGTACGGGTTGGGCAGGCCCGTGATCGGCTGCGGTCCGACGCCGCCGTTGACCACCGAGTGGCACGGACCGGCCACGGCCGGATCGGTGCGCGTGCTCGGGTTGCACGCGTCGGCGCCGCTGATGAGGTACGACTGCACCCAGGTGTACGCGCCGCCAGCGTTGAACTTGACGTATTCACCGGCCTGGTAGGTCACGCTCCCGGCGAGCGTGATGCGGCCGTGGCCCTGCGTCTCGGTGATGCCGTTGAAGAACACGCGCTGCGACGACGGGTCTTGCACGCTCGTCGCGTTGTCTTCCGCGAAACGATACGCGCTCGGGTTGGGCGTCGTGAGCGACTTCGACGACGTCGTGCCGAGGGCGTCGAAGAGCGGGCTGTAGTCGCGCCCCACTGAGTGGTAGGCGCCGGCGACGCGGCCGTCGACGACGACGCGCTGGAACTGCTCCTTGCGCTCGTAAGGCACGTATTCAATGCCCGCCATGATGGTGCCGACGAGCGGCGGATTGTGAACCAGCGCACCGCGCGGCTTGGTTCCGCCGAACTCGCTGCCCTCTTTCGCGAACTCCGCCAAGAAGGAGAAGCCCGAGTAGGGCTCCACCTGACCGTAACGGCGAGAGAACGTCGTGTGCGCGAAGATCGCGTTGGTGCCGCGGCTCGAGCCCGGATCGCGATCAACCGACGGGGTGACCGGGTCGGGACACTTGGCCTGCCCCGCCGCGGGGGCGTCGGTGCAGGCGTGCATCGGTGTGCCCACGCCGAAGCGTCCTTCGAGGCCGACGGTCCAGCTCGGCTTCGTGCGATCGCGAGCCTGGTTCAAGATGCCGAAGTCGGCGCCCACGGCGATGTAGTCGAGGCCGCTTCGTGACGGGCTCTTGTGGGGAACGCTGAAGAGCTGACCGCCGGCCGGATCGCCGAGGCGCTGCGGGTTTTGCGACGAGCCGTCCAAGTCGCTCAGCTCGCGCGCGTTCGACATGATGAAGGGCAGGCGGAGCGTCAGCGCGAGATCGCGGTAGATGCCGACCTGCGCGCCCATCTTGAGCAGCGACGTCGTCTCCCTGAAGGCCGCGACGTTCTCGGTCCGGGCCACGAACTCGCCGGTGGAGAGGCCCGGCTGGAAGAGGGAGCTTTCGCGGCGGATGTTCGCGCTGTGCCACCTTTGCTCGAAGCCGAGCATGAACGTGGCGTCGAACGGGTCGTCCTCGTCGAAGGCATCGATGACGGAGGTGATTTCCCCCGTTTCGCGCATCATTTTGGGTTCGCGGGGCGCTTTGGGATCTTCCGCCCACGCTCGCGCCATTCCGGCGAACGTGGAGAGGCCCCCCGCGAGCACCGCAACTGTTAGTGGCGATAGGTTTTTCCGGCCCATCCGCATCGACGCTCGCCGGACGCTACGGGCCCCCCCAATGGGTGTCAACGAGAACCCGAAGGCGGTGGGGCCGGAAGCGCATTTCGTTCGGGCTCGCGCGCCACGTTCCCGGCGTCGCTCGTCGCGCCTCCTTGGCCGTCCCGTTGGCCCGTGGGGTCGGCGGCGGGTCGCCCAAGGGGCAGGTCCCGGTACAGCGCCTCGGCGCTCGCGAGGTCAGCGAAGGCTGCGCCCTTCGCGCCGCGACGTTCCAGGTCGACGCGCGCCACGGCGCACGCGATCCGCGCGGAGCGTCGTCCCTCCGCGTGGGCGACCACGGCGCCCGCGTCGACGGTCGCCCGCTGCCACCAAGCCCTCGCGTCTTCCGCGAGCCGGCGGCAGCGCTCCGTTGGCGACTCGCCCGCGGTGGCGGCGGCCTTGACGGCGCCCACCGCGCGCTGCTCTCGAAAGGGCTCACCGCTGGCGATGCGGGCGCCTTCCCCGGCCACGACGCGGCAAGTGTCGCCGGCCTCGATCCTCGTGCCCTGCGTCGCGAAAATGAACGCCGTCGTCGTCGCGACCTCAAGCGGCGCGCGCGCGGCGAGCACCGTGAGCGTGCCGTCGTAGAGCGTGAGCGTTTCGTCGGCGCCGCCCCGCAGGGCGGCCTCCCCGGCGATCTCGAACTCCACGCCTTCGGGGATCGTCTTGAGGACCGCGCCACCGCGCTTCAACGTGAGCCGATCGCCGGGGCCGATGCGCGCGCCGACGCCGAGCGCGACATCCGGCTCACGGCCCGACGTGAGGTGCGTCGCTCCGGCGTCGCCGTCACGAAGGGCGAGGACGCGGAGGCCGCGGTCGACTCGGCCGCCATCGCCCCGAAGCGATGGCGCCACCGGCGCTCGTTCCGTCGCCGTCGGCTGCGTCGCTGTCGTGCTCGGCGCCGCGGCTCGCTCATCGCTCCGCTCCGCCCTTCGCGCGCAGGCGGCGTTCGCGCTGGCGAAGGCGAAGGCGAATAGGACGAGGCACGGGAGGCTGCCTCGCCGGAGCGTCACGAGCGACCCGGCAAGGGGGGCGGAAGGCTGCGCGTTCGCATCGGTGTCGAGTGCTCGTCGACGCGCAGTCCTTCTTTGGCAGAGCGCAGATCGCTTGACGTTTGGTCGAGGCGATCGGCGAAGACGCCGAGGAACTGCCAGAGGAGCTTGACCGCGAGCTCGTGCTCGCGCCGCAAGATCTCGAAGAACTCGCTCCGGCGAATCGCGATGAGCTCGGCGGCGCCCTCCGCCGTGACCGTCGCCGAGCGAGGGACGCTCCGAATGAGCGCCATCTCACCGAAGTGTTCGCCCTGACCGAGGTGCGTCAGGACGGCCTCGCCGCGGGAGACGCGGACTTGCCCCGAGAGCACGATGAAGAGCTCGTCGCCGGTGTCGCCCTCGCGCAAGACCACGTCGTCGGAGGCGTAGGAGCGGACCTCGACGGCCTGCATGACGCGGAGCAGCTCGCGCTCGTTCAGCGGCGAGAAGATAGGCATCTTCGCCAGCACCTCGCGCTTCAACGCGAAGCGCCGTGCGCGGCCGTCGTCGGCGGTGTCGCCGACGTGCACCGTGATGACGGTGATGTTGTCTTTGCCACCCTTCGCGTTGGCAAAGTCGATGAGCGACTTGGTGGCTTGGGCGCCCTCTTTTGCGAGGTGCTCGGTCATGTCTTCCGGCGACTCGAGGTAGCCGTGGAGGCCGTCGCTCGCGAGGATGAAGGTGTCGCCGGGCAACACCTCGATGACAAGTGTGTCGACTTCGACGCGCTCGTAGACACCCACGGCCCGCGTGATGGCGTTCTTGTGGCCGACCTTGTCGATCTGTTCGCGGGTAAGGTTCCCGCGCTTCAAGAGCTCGTTGTAGACCGTGTGATCTTCGGTGATCTGCTCGATGCGCCCCTGGCGACGCAGGTAAATGCGGCTGTCGCCGACGTGGGCGATGAAGCCTTGGTGGCCCGCGACGAGCAAGGCGCTGAGCGTCGTGCCCATGCCGCGCTTCGCTGCGTCGAGGCGGGCCTCTTCGTTGACCTTCGCGCAGGCGCGCTGGACGGCGTGCTCGATGAGCGTGATGAGATCGCGCGTCGTGACCTTGGCCGCGCCCTTCGCGCCGGCGAGGTAGTCGGTGATGAGGTCGGCCTCGCGACGCACCTCTTCGTGGACCGTCCGCACGGCGATGGCGCTGGCGACCTCGCCGGCGGCGTGCCCTCCCATGCCGTCGGCGACGATGAAGAGCGAGAGCTTCTTGTCGACGAGGAAGTTGTCCTCGTTGTGGTCGCGCACCTGACCGACGTCGGTGCTCGCGAAAAAGCGCAGGCTCTCGTGCATCGCGGGGCCCATCATCCTAGTAGCTCGCCGCGGTGAAATCGAACGATTGGGGGGCGAGCTACTAGAAAATCGGCGGGAGCCGATTTTGGGGGCAAAAGGGGGCGAACATTGGGGCCGCCGAAGCGACGGGAACTTGGGCGGCCTCCGGTCGTGAAGGCGGGCGTCACGCGTCTTCCTCGCCCTTGTCGCCGCGCAGGCCGAGCGACCGTGCCTTCTTGTAAAGGTGGCTTCGCTCCAGATCGAGCGCGCGCGCCGTCGCCGTCATCTGGCCAGCGTGGTGCGTGAGGGCTTCTTTGAGGATGGTGCGCTCCGCCTCCTCGACGAGCACCCGGAAGGGGACGCCGGCGCGGTAGAGGCCCGCCGTGGCCGTGGCGACGCCGCCCGGGAGACAGGTCCGTACGTCGGCCTCGTCGATGACGTCGTCGGGCGTCAAGATCACGAGCCGCTCCATGAGGTTCTTGAGCTCGCGGACGTTTCCCGGAAAGGCGTAGCCGCTGAGGAGCGTCACGGCGCTGTCGGTCAGCTTTACGTTCCGCCGATCGTTGTTGCGCGCCGCCAGCTCGAGGAAGTGCGCGGCGAGCACGGGAACGTCCTCGCGGCGCGCCCTCAGCGGAGGGATCTCGAGCGGGACGACGTTCAGGCGATCGTAGAGGTCGGCCCGAAAGCCGCCCGACTCGCAGGCTGCGACGAGATCCCGGTTCGTCGCCGCCACGACCCGCACGTCGACCTTCAGCACCTCGTTGCCACCGACGCGCTCGATTTCGCGCTCCTGGAGCACGCGCAGGAGCTTGGCCTGCATCGGGAGCGGCATGTCGCCCACTTCGTCCAAGAAGAGGGTGCCGCCGGACGCGCGCTCGAACTTCCCGCGGCGCTGCTTCGTCGCGCCCGTGAAGGCGCCGGCTTCGTGGCCGAAGAGCTCGCTCTCGATGAGTTCGCTGGGGAGGGCCGCGCAATTGAGCTTCTCCAGAGGGCCCTTCGCGCGTGGAGAGAGCGTGTGGATGGCGCGGGCGACGAGCTCCTTGCCGGTGCCGCGCTCGCCGGTTACGAGGACGCTCGCGGCGCTCCGCGCGGCGCGGGCGATTTGATCCACGAGCCGCTTGACGGGGGGGCTGTCGCCGACGAGCTCGGTTCCTGAGCCGGCGATCTCGCGCAGCGCCTTGGCCTCGGCCTCGGCTCGATCGAGCCGCAGCGCCGTCTCGACGCCGATGAGGAGCGCGTCAGTGTTAATGGGCTTCTCTAGGAAATTGAGAGCGCCCAGGCGCGTGGCCTTGACGGCCGTGTCGATGGTGGCGTGCCCGCTCATCATTATGACGGGCGTCTCGACCTTCGCGGCCCGCAAGCGAGCCAAGAGCTCGATGCCGTCGCCGTCGGGCAACATGACGTCGAAGAGGCACAGGTCGTAGCTCCGCTTCTTGAGCTTTTCTTCGGCTACCTGCACAGCGCCAGCGACGTCGACGGCGTAGCCTTCGAGGTCGAGGGCCTTCTTCAGCGTCGTCAAGATCGCGGGCTCGTCGTCGACGATCAAGAGGTGAGCTCGCGCCATAGGGCGAGATGCTAACGCAAGCACCGCTTGCGTTGGTCCTGCGACGAGCGAGGACTGATCCGATCTTGGCTAGAGACTCCTGCGAAGGGCCGTCTCGCCCACCGGGGCGGCCGTTCGATAGGGGCGATTCAAGTGATCTCTGCCGTAGCCCCTCGGCCGCGTCGGTGCCCACGACCGTGACGCGCCCGGCATGGCGCTGGTCGCGTCCCCGCGTCGCTCGCGCCGGTGTACCATCCGCCCATGAGGCGGTTTCTTTGGTGCGCGATCTCGCTCGCGGCGCTCGTCGGATGCGGCTCACCGCCAAACACGGGACCCAAGCTCCCCGGCGAACGTGGGGGCAGCCTCTCGGTCGCCCCCGTCGCCGACGACCGTTTCGCGGAGACCGTGAAAGACCTCTTGGCGAGCGAGCCGCGGTCGGAAGCACGGCGCGTCTTGCTCGCGCAGACCATGTCGCGCCAATTGGTGCGCGCAGCGGCGCACTTCACGGGCAACGCGCCCGATCGGGGCCTCGCCTCGGTGACCGGCGCCTTCGCGCTCGCCTCCGTGTCGGAGATCGACGCGGCTTCCCTCGGCCCCGCCGCCAAAGGCGCCCTCGCGGGCGCTGCGAAGGAGCTCTCCAACCGGGGTGATGAGGGCGCCGCCTTCGCCGCCTACGCGATGCTCGCCCGCCTCTCTACGGAGGGCGATCGCAAGGAGATCGAGGCTCATCTCGAGGCCATCGGTCGCTGGATCAAGGACCTTCGAGCCGGCAGCGCGCCGATGGCGGGCGTCCAGCTCGCGAAGAACGCGGCCGTCGCTCGCGCCGTCCTCGAGCCCAGCGACGTTGCGCTCGCGGAGGCGGCGGCGCGCACCACGGAGTGGTTTGAGCGCGCCCTCGAGCTCAGGTCCAAGTACCGGTCGGCGCAGGTGCTCCGTTCGCTCAACCGTCGCGATCAAGAAGAGGCGATCCTGGCTCACGCGGCCCTCCGTAGCGCGCCCATCGTCCTCGCGGCCCTGTACCTAAGGCACGGCGACGCGAAGGGCGCCTCGCAGGCCCTCGAGAAGGTTCGAGCACGCGAGCTGGTTCCGCAGCTGGCGGCCGCCGTCGATGGCGCCAAGACCGCCAGCGCCGAGCGATGGCTCGAGCTGCTTCGCGCGCTGCAGCCAGAGGAGCGCGAAGAAGTCGACGCGAGCCTTCAGACGCTTCTCCGCGTCGCCCAGTTCCGTGTCGCCGCCGAGGCCTACCGCCTCGACCCGACGTCCGTCGACGCGGCCGGTGACTTGGCCCTCGCGCTCGTCGACTTCGACATGCTCGAGGCGGCGCCGGCGGTCGTCGTCGAGGCGGTGCGCGTGCACCCGGAGCCGCGCACTATCGCGGCGGCGCTCGCGCTCTCGATGCAAGCCATGATGAAGGCCTCGGACGGCGACGGCGCGCGCCGCGTCTTTCGCGCCGCCGGCGGCCTCCTCGCCATCGCCGATGGCGCCAAGGCGAAGATTCAGCCGAGCCCGGCCTCCGTGCGCGCGCTCATGGGCGAGATCGAGCTCCGCGATGGACACGTCGCCGAGGCGCGCGAGCTCTTGCATCGCGCCGCGTCGGTCGAGCCCACGGGCCCGGTGTCGGCGACGCTCGCGCGCATCGCTCGGAGCGAGGGCAAGACCGACGACGCGCTCCGTCACATCGACGATGCGACGCGCTCTCCCGAGGGTCAGCGCTCGCCGGCGCTGCGCGGCGAAATCCTGCTGATGAAGAGCGACATCCAGCGAGAACGGGGGCAAGACGCCGCCGCACGCGCGACGCTCGGCGATGCGCTTCGGGGTCTCGCCGAGGCGCGCAAGGCTACGACCGACGACGCTCGCGCCCGCGTCGAGCGAACGCTCGCCAAGGTGCTCGACCGCTTTGGTGCCGGGCAGAAGGCGCGGCAAGCGCTCGAGCGGGCCTTTGACGCAGCCCCGCGCGACAAGCAAGAGGCCTCGGCGACGCTCCTCACGATGGCGTCGCGGGCCCTTCGCGAGCTCGACCTCGCCGCCGCGCGGGACGACCTGCGTCGCGGCGTCGCCGCCGATCTCCCGGCCGAAGACATCGTCTACCTGGCCCTTTGGGTGCGCATCGTCGAACGGCACCGCAAGGTGTCGGCGGATCCGGTGGCGGAGCGAGCCATGACGGGCATCAAGGACGACGGCCGCTGGACCTCGCGGCTGGCGGCCTTCGGCACGGGCAAGATCGGCGTCAGCGAGCTCACCCAGAGCGCGCGCACGCCGGCGCAGCGCACCGAGGCGCTCTTCTATGGCGCGATGGAGCAGCGCATCCTCGGCGACCAGAAAGGCGCCGAGGCGACCTTGCAGAAAGTCGTGCAGTCAAGTGGCGGCATCGAGCTCATGGAGGTCACGATTGCGCGAGAATTGCTCGCCGGCGCTCGCGCGGCGCTCGGCGGTCCGGTGCCCGACGTTGGGCTGCCCTGACGAGGACGATGCGCGCGCGCGATCTCAGCAAGGGCATCGATTGGGGGAGCCTCGCGCCGCTCGCGCTCCGCTCGCGCGAGGTCGCCGAAGGCGTCTACGCGGGTGGCCATCGGAGCGCGCGACGTGGGGCTGGCGTCGAGTTCGGCGGACACCGCGAGTACCTTCCCGGCGATGACCTCCGCTGGCTCGACCGACGCTCGCTGCTTCGTCACGACCACCTGCTCGTGAGGCAGTTCGAGACGGAGACCGACCGCGCGCTCCGGTTGGTCGTCGACGCGACGGCTTCCATGGCCTACCGCGGCGGCACGGCGCCCGGCGCCAAGCTCGCCTTCGCCGCTCTTTGCGCGGCAGCCCTCGCCCGCATCGCCGTGGGGAGCGGCGACCCTATTGGTCTGACGTTCATCGGCGGAGAAGGGCCGCGCGGCGTTCCCGTTTCGGGTGGACGCGAAGCCTTTGAGCGCGTCGTCGCGGCGCTCGAGACCGTTGAGCCCGGCGGCGACGCGTTCACCGGCCCGGAGGTCTTGGAGCGCGCCCTCGGCGCCATCGCCCGTACGGCGCGTCGCGGCTCGATCCTTGTTGTCTTGAGCGACCTCCTCGACATGCCTGCCGGCGCCGTCTTGCGCGTTGCGAGCCTCGCATCGGCGGGGCGCGTGGTGGTCGTCGTGCAGACGCTCGACCGCGACGAGGAGACCTTGCCGTGGGAGGGCACCTTGCGGCTCCGCGCCCTCGAGGGACCGGGGCTCGTCGAGACAGACCCTTCGGTCACACGCGACGGCTATCTCCGCGCGCTCGCCGCGCTGCGCGACGAGTGGAAGACAGCCCTCTTGGCTCGCGGCGCACGGTTCGTCACGGCGTCCACGAACGACGATCCGGTGGCCGTCGTGCGCGCTATCGTCGAGGCGGTCCGGTGAGGAGTCCCGCGTGAGCTTCGTTACCGCGCTCGCTCTCTTGATCGGCCTCCTGGCTGCAGCGCCTTACATGGCGCACCGCCTTCGCCGCCGCCGTGGTGAAGAGCGCCCCTTCGCCGCAACGCACCTCGTGCCGCCGGCTCCGCCGCGGGCGCGGCGTCGCGCCGAGTTGGAGGACGTCGCGCTGTTGGTCATCCGCGCCCTCGCCGTCCTGGCCCTCGCGGCCCTCGGGGCCTCGCCGCTCGTGCGCTGCTCGCGGCTCTCGCTCACGCGCTCCAGCGGGGCCTCCGTCGCGCTCGCGATCGTCATCGACGATTCCATGAGCATGCGCGCGGCCGCTGGCAGCGGTTCGCGCTTCGACGCGGCCAAACGAGCCGCCCTCGAGTTGCTCGCCTCGTCCCGCGAAGGCGACGCGGTGGCGGTGGTGCAAGCGGGGGCGCCGCCGCGCGTTGCCCTCGCGGCCACCGGCGACATCGGCGCCGCACGGACGATCTTCGAGAACATGTCGCCCTCGGATCGGGCGACCGATTTGGAGGGAGCCGTCGCCGTCGCACGCGGGCTCGTGGCGCAACTGCCGCAAGTCGATCGGCGCGTTGTGCTTCTCAGCGATCTGGCCGACGGCCAACCGAGTGCGTCGCCGCTCGAGGGCGGCGACGTGCCGCTATGGGTGCCCCTACCGGAGCTTGCCGTCGCGGCCGTCGATTGCGCGGTGCTCTCCGCCGACCGTTTGCGCGGCGTCATTCGCGTCCGCATTCAGTGCAGCCCCGACGCGCCCCTGGCTCTCGAGCGGCGCACCCTCGAGGTCGTACGCGACGGCAAGGTCGTCACCTCCGTGGTGCCACTCCTCGGCGTCGTCGATGTAGCCGTCGCCGACGACATTGTGCCGCGGCTCGTCGTGCGCCTGACGGGAACAGATGCCGTCGCGAGCGACGACCAAGCGCCGGTGGTCGTCGAGGCGGCCACGAGCGCCGTGGCGGTTGTGGTCGAGCGAGGAAGCGAGGCCCTTCCCACGGGTGGGGCGCCGGCTGTTGAGCAGGCGCTCGCCTCGCTGAAGCTCGACCTCTCGGCGCGCCCGCTGCCCGTCGTGCCCGACCGCATCGAAGACCTGTCGGGCTTCGTCGGCATCCTCGTCGATGATCCGCCGGGGTTCACGCCGGATCAGCGGCGAGCGCTCAAGGCCTTCGTCGAAGAAGGGGGCGTCATCCTTGTCTCTCTCGGGCCTCGCGCCGCCGCCGCGCCGCTCGGCTCGTCCTTTGAACCGTTCTTTGAGCGAGGCGTCATCTGGGAGAAGAACAAGAGTGCCGGCGCCGATCCAAAAGGTGCGCGCGGAATGTTCGTCGAGGCAGCGACCTCGTTCACCGACCTCGGGGCCAAGGAGCGCTCGGTCATGACGCCCGCCGATCGGGAGCGCTACGAGACGCTGGTGCCATGGACCGACGGCGCGCCGCTCCTCGCCAAGCGCACGATCGCGCGAGGCGAGGTGTGGCTCATGACGTTGCCGCTCTCCGTCGACGCCAGCGACTTGCCGCTCCGGCCCGGATTTTTGCCGCTCCTCGACACGTGGGTTGATTTGGCGCGAGCGCGCGTCAGCGACCGGCGCACCCCCGTTGGCGAGCCGTGGGTCTTCGTGACGGGAGGGAAAGCCGCGGAGGTCTCCGGCCCGCGAGGCCCGGTGAAGGTCGTGCGCGAGGGCAACGTCGCGCGCGCCGTGCCCGAGGTCGCGGGCGCCTACGAGCTCACGTTCGCGGGGGGCCGCAAGGAGCAGCGCGTTGGCGCGCCCATCGCCAAGGAGCTCGACCTGAGGCCTAGGCGCGCAACGGCTCCCAATACGGAGGCGAAGCTCGGCGACACCAAGGCCACCGTCGACGTGTCCTGGATGGTCGCGCTCGTCCTCTTGGGGCTCCTTTCGGCGGAGCTCGCGCTCCGCGCGGCAGCGAACCAAAAGCGACCCGCTGCTTGAGTGTGCACCACATGCTGGCGGCGAGCCGGCAAGGTTGATTTCAGCGCCCTTTTCTTGAGAAATCCGCACTACGCTGCCGACTCCGATGAGAGCCCTCTTCGCCGCCGTCTTCGCGCTTTCCCTCGTCGCTTGCGGTGCCGGCCCCTACGGCCACGCGCCCCACTACGTGCCGCTCTCCGAGGAGCAGAACGCCGTGGCGGCTGCCCGCGAGTACGACCCCGTGATGTTTCAGCGCCAGCCCGACGAGTGGAAGAAGGGCCACGTCTCGCTCTTCGGCATCGTCACGCATCGCGCGCCCGGTCCGTCGGGGGCCACCGCGTTGACCCTCGGGGTGCGTCGCTTGGAGCCGCGCAACCTCTGCGAGAGCATGCGCGACGATTCCACCTGCCGCGTGACCGTCAGTGATCGCGAGTTTGGCCTCGTGCACGTCCTCGTCACGTTGCGCCCCGACGACGACGTCGGCGAACGTTCCGTTGGCGTGGGCTCGCTGCTCCGCGTCGTGGCCTCGTCCGGTGGCGAGGTCGACCCGCAAGACGGCGCGGCGGTGCTTCGCGCCAGCTACTACCGCCACTGGCCGCGCTACTTTTACGTCACCAAGGCGGCGGCGCGCGACCTTCGCCAGTAGACGCTACAGCTTGAAGTACTTCTCGAGGGCAAACGCGTCATCGGCGCCGAGGCCCTCTTCGACGGCCTTCTCCAGGGTGCGAAGCGTTTCGCGACTCACCGCGAGTGGGAGCCCGGCTTCCTGTTGAAGCTCTGCGAAGAGTCGCGCGTCGCGGAGGTGCGTCTCGAGCGTCGTCTCGACGGAGAAGTCCTTTGCGAGGAGCTTCTCCTTGCGCATCGCGAAGGCCGGCGCGGCGTAAGGACTCGCCGCGAAGGCTTCGAGGATCGTGCGCCGCGGTAGGCCTAGCTTCTCGCCGAGGGCGAGGGTGCTCGTCAGCGCCACGAGCTGGTCCGCCGCAAGGCCCGCCAAGAGCACGCGCAAGGCCTGCCCCGAGCCAACATCGCCGGCGTGGAGAATGCGGCGACACATGCTGAGAAGCACCGGCTGGGCCCGCGTGATCTCATTGAGCTTGCCGCCCACGAGTGCGACCAATTCGCCTCGCTCCGCGGCGCCCGGTGAGCCGGTCACAGGTGCGTCGACGAAGCGCGCGCCGGCGTCGCGGACGAGCTGCGCGACGCGGACGGCCGCCGCTTGACCGATGGTCGACATATCGACGACGAGCGCGTCGGGGGCGAGCTTATGCAACGCTCCCGTCGAGCTCGTCAGCACGTCGGTGAGGCCTCGTTCGTCGGTCAGCATCGTGATGACCAACCGCGCACCTTCCACGCACTCGGCGGGGCTGCTCTTGACCTTCGCGCCGAGCGGGGACAGCGACGCGGCGCGTTCGCGCGTCCGGTTCCACACGTGGAGCGAGAAGCCGCGCCGTGCGATGTTCGCGGCCATCGGGAGGCCCATGCTGCCAGTGCCCAAGAAGGCCACGACGCCGAAGGTGGGGGGGGTCGAGCCGCGAGGGCCCGGCGGCGGCAGCGAGCCGGGTCCGGGCCTCGCGCTCGGCCGGTCCGCGGGCGCGGACGACGGTGGAGCCGGCGGGATTCGGTTGGACGCCGAGCGCGCGAGCAGCGGATCGGTGTTGGGAGCGCCCGGAGGGACGCGACTCGCGCCCGAGCGCCCCAGCAGCGGATCGGTGCTCGGGGGTGCCGGCGGCACGCCCGAAGGCGGAGGCAACGGCGGCGGGCGGCTCGTTGGTCGAGGCAACGGTAGCGTCCCCTCGGCCGGCGCTTCGTAGACCAGGCCTGGCGCCGTCACCGAGAGCGCATCGTCGGGCAGGCGGAAGACCGGCTCCTCGGCGACGGTCGGCGCAGCTTCTTCCTCCCTCACCGTTTGAGGGGGAGGCCACTCGCGTCCCGTTTCCGGTGGCCGGCTCGACAGCGGGGCCGGCGCACCGGCGGGCCGCGGCACGGGAGGCCGCTTGCTCGGAGGATCCGCCACGCCTCACGAGTAGCACAGTTGGGCCGAGTCCGGGGCGTCGGCGGGCCTCGCGTGCGGTCGCGGCACCGACGGCGATGCGACCGCTTGTCGCACGGCTCGCTTCGGATAATGGTGATTGGCTCCATGGCCGCGGACTTCAAACTCGTCTCGGCGTTCGCCCCCAAAGGCGACCAGCCCAAGGCGATCTTCGAGCTCAGCGAGGGCCTCAAGCGCGGCGATCGCCACCAGGTGCTCCTCGGCATCACCGGCTCCGGAAAGACCTTCACCATCGGCAACGTGATCGCCGAGCACGGTCGACCGACGCTCATCTTGGCGCCCAACAAGACCCTCGCGGCGCAGCTCTACGGCGAGATGAAGGAGCTCTTTCCGTCGGCCGCCGTCGAGTTCTTCGTCAGCTACTACGACTACTACCAGCCCGAGGCGTACGTGCCGACGACGGACACGTACATCGACAAGGACGCCATCATCAACGACGCCATCGATCGGATGCGTCACTCGGCGACGCGCGCGCTCCTATCACGGCGTGACGTCATCATCGTCGCGTCGGTGAGCTGCATCTACGGCATCGGCAGCGCCGAGAGCTACCACGGCCTCCTGATTGATCTGAAAGTCGGCGAGGAGTTCCGCCGCGACAACCTCCTCCGGATGCTCGTCGACGTGCAATACGAGCGCAACGACGTGGACTTCCACCGCGGCACGTTCCGCGTTCGCGGCGACGTCGTCGAGGTCTTCCCCGCCTACGAGCAAGAGACCGCCATTCGCATCGAGTTCTTCGGCGACGTCATCGAAGCGATGAAGGAGGTCGACCCGCTGCGGGGCCGGGTGAAAGGCTCGCTCGACCGCTACGCCATCTATCCCGGCTCCCACTACGTGACGCCGCAAGAGCAGATGCGCCGCGCCATCGACGGCATTCGCGTCGAGCTCCGCGAGCGGCTGGAGTTCTTCGACAAGGCGGGGCGCTTCCTCGAGAAGCAGCGCATCGAGCAGCGAACCTCCTACGACATCGAAATGATGGAGCAGATGGGGTTCTGCAACGGCATCGAGAACTACTCGCGGCACCTCTCGGGCCGCAAAGCGGGCGATCCGCCGCCCACGCTCATCGACTATTTCCCCGAGGACTACCTCCTCATCCTCGACGAATCGCACCAGACCGTGCCGCAGGTGCAGGCGATGTTTCGCGGCGATCGCGCGCGCAAGGAGACGCTCGTCGAATACGGCTTCCGGTTGCCGAGCGCCCTCGACAACCGACCGCTCAAGTTCGAGGAGTTCGAGACACGGGTCAAACACGCCATCTACGTGTCGGCGACGCCAGGCGAATACGAGCTGCAGAAGGCCGACGGTGTCTTCGTCGAACAGGTCATTCGCCCGACGGGGCTAACCGATCCGGAGGTCGAGGTCAGGCCCGTGGCCGGCCAAGTCGACGACCTCCTGGCCGAGATCAAGAAGCGCGTCGCCGCGAACGAGCGCATCTTGGTGACGACGCTCACCAAGCGCATGGCCGAGGACCTCACCGACTACTATCGCGAGCTCGGCGTGCGGGTGCGCTACCTCCACTCGGACGTCGACACGCTCGAGCGCATCGACATCTTGCGTGATCTCCGGCTCGGGGAGTTCGACGTCCTCGTCGGCATCAACCTCTTGCGCGAGGGTCTCGATCTGCCCGAAGTCTCCCTCGTGGCGATCTTCGACGCCGACAAGGAAGGGTTCCTCCGAAGCGCCCGCTCCCTGATCCAGACGATGGGGCGCGCCGCGCGCAACTTGAACGGGCGCGTCATCATGTACGCCGACGCCATGACCGCCGCGATGAAGCGCGCCATCGACGAGACCTCGCGGCGCCGTGTCATCCAGGAGGCGTACAACTTGGAGCACGGCATCACGCCCGCGACGGTCGTTCGCGCCGTCATGAACATGAACCCCGACTCGGGCATCATCGATTACCTGAACATTCCGAAGGGCGGCGGTAAGCGCGGCGTAGAGGCGCAAGGCGGCGAGGAGCTCGCCGACCAAATCCAGGTGCTCCGTCTCGAGATGTTCGCGGCCGCCGAGAACCTCGAGTTCGAGAAGGCCGCGCGGCTGCGCGATCAGCTAAAGGCTCTCGAGGGCGCCGAGGGCCGGGGGCGGCCGGAAGACGTCGCGACGTACGAGCCCTACGGCAAGCGCAAGTCGAGCAGCACGACGACCAAGAGCGCGAAGACGCGCTCCAGCCGGCGACCCGCGAAGCGCCGCTGAGCTGTGAGAAGCACGAACAAGAGCTCGCTCCGCGAATCGTTGGTGCACCAAGTTCCTTCTTCGCCATAGCTTTCGCGCCGCGGTGGAAAGTCGTCGCGCGTCTCGTGCACGCGCTTGCACCCTTGGGCAGCGCCTTGCGACAGGTTCTTTTTCGAGGGTGCGACGCCTCCGAGATTTGCCACGCTTTTTCTCGGGCGCTCGCCGAGCACACGCCTTGCAGCCTCTCCCTCGACACTCGCCCGCACAATGTCGGGAAGCCACCGCGCAGAGAGAGGCCCCGGAACGAATTCGCGGGCTTCTTTCGAAACCAGTCGCGTACCCTCCGGTCTTCGGGCCTGGGTCGCACCCGCTGCGCCAGGCGCCCCGGATAAACAGGAGGACTTCGATGGGACTGCTGAAGACGCTGATCGACTTCGTCATGAAACTGCTCGGCATGAAGTCGGAGCCCGCAGGCCTGCCGGCTCAGGCCCATGGCGGCGGCGGGCACGCGGCGCAGATGGCGTCGTCGGAGCCCGAACCGGAGGCGGCGGAGGAAGAGACCTGTCCCCACTGCGGCGAGGTTCATGAGTTCGACCTCGCGGGCTTCAACCCCGAGACCGACGAGGACGCGTTCTTCGAGGCCCAGCTCTACATGGACAGCGAGGGCATGATCGCGCCGAACGTCACCATCACCGAGGAAGACCACGACCGCACAATGCGCCAGTGGGGCATCCGCGACCGCCGACACTGGCAGGCCGTGAGGGACTCGGTCCAGACGGTCCTCGCGCGCAAGTACGGCGGCATCGACGCCATGGCCCAGCGCATGATGAACCACCGCATGGGGATGACCCAGAAGCTGATGGCCAAGACCGCCGCGTCCAAGGCCGCGAGCGGCGAGCTCAACCCCGTCGAGGGCATCTCTCTTGAGCAATGGGCCGGCATCAACGCCGCCATCGCTCAGGGCGCCAACGCGGAAGACATGCTCAAGGGTCAGGGCATCGACATGCCGCGCTGGGATAAGGCTCGCGCCGAGTGGGAAGCCCGTATGTCGCGCGACACCACGTTCACGGTGGCGCAGATCTACGGCGACGCCTTCCAGGCGGCTTCCAAGGGCAAGTACTCGGAGTACGCCAAGGAAGCGACCGCTGCCCGCGCGGCGAACCGCGAGCTCAACATGCAGCCGCCCATGACCCTCGAGCAGTACTGGGAGATCCTCTACGAGCAGGCCTACGGCGCCAAGCAGGGCAAAGACCCCGTCGAGGTCCTCAAGTCGTGCAGCCTCAGCGTCGTGGACTGGTGCGATCTCTCAGCCTTCATGGGCTACCACATTCACCGGACTGCCGTTCAGAACCACAAGCAGTTCAACGAAATGCAGAAGCGAGTCGAGGCCAAGTTCGAGGCCAAGTACCCCGGCGTGAAGGCCGATGTCGACATCTCGTTCTGATTCCGGAAGCGGCGACTCGGGCGGCGGCCAAAAGCCGCCCGAGAAGCCTCCCGCCGCGCCGACGCCAGGGGGTGGCGTCGGCGTCTCGGCTCTCTTTGCGCGCGCCGTCGCCGCGCAAAAAGAGAAGGCCGCCCCCGACCAGACGGTCGCCGCCGGCGTGGCCATCATGACGTGCAAACAATGTGGAGCCCCTCGTCAACACGAGGAGCTCGTGTGTCGCTTCTGCAAGGAGAAGCTATGAGCGCTGCTGCCGCGCGATGGGACGGATTTCTCAAACAGATCGCGGACCGCCACGCGGCCGTTTGCCAAGAGGCAGAGGAAGGGTCCAAGGCGGCGCTCGCCGCCTGCGGGCACGACTTCATCCCGATTTCGCACGCGTGGATGGCGGTCAACGATCGCCTGAAGGAGCTCGAGCGTCGCATCATCGACACCTGGAACGAGAAGGTCGAAGCGGTCTTCGAGCAGGAAGGCGTCGAGCGCGGCGTGCAGATGCGCGAGCGGCGCAAGGGTGAGGACCTCGCCTTTGATCTGGAGAACAAGCGCGAGGCCTCCGAGATGCGAACCTTCGCCGCCGGTGCGCGCGAGCTTCATCAGCGGGCCCTCGTGACGCAGGCTGAGCGCAACTGCGGTCACTGCGGCGTACCGCTCGCGATCCCTGTGACATACCGCGCCATCAACGTCACCTGCACGCACTGCCAGAGCGTCGTGACCTTTGAGCCGGCGACCTTGGCGCGCATGGCCATCGCCAGCGGCGGCCACGCCATGGCGTGGGAAGCGGCCTACCCCGAGTGGCTCCAGATGCGCCGCGCGGAGCGGCCATTCGCGACCACCGGTCGCCGACCCCGCTCGCGATCCTCAAGGCCTACGAGCAGGCGCAGATCGCCTACTGGACCAAGTACATCGGGACCAAGGCCTACTTCGAGCCGGAGCTCCGCGACGTCGCGCACGAGGTGCGCTCGCGGATGCAGTTCTGGTGGACGCAAATGACGACCGAGGAAGAGTGGCGGAAGGCTGGAAATCCGCAGGCTTCCGTGTGATTCCGCCCCCGCTGCGTCGGCCCCGCGTCGGCCGCGCGCCAATCCTCACCGCTCCCGCGTAGGCGCCTCGATTCGCACCACGCCACTTCGTGGCGTCCCCGGTCTCATGGAGTCATCCTGTGACCGTGGCCTCGCCGGCAAAGAACAAGCGCTTCCTCGTGCTCCAGGGCGGGGCTCAAGGCGGTGCCGCCCGCGATGGAGCGGTGCCGTCGAGCGAGCGCGTTCCTGCGCCGCCCGACAGCGGCTCGCTCAAGGTTCGAGAGCTGGTCGCACCGGCCTCCCCCGCTGTTGCCGACGAAGACCTCGACCGCCTTGAGGTGCCGGCGGCGGTCGTTTGCGCGCGCTGCGGCGACGTCGATTGCCTCGGCTGCGATCCCGACGAGGAGCGCTCCGGCTTCTTGACCATCGTGCCCTGGGAACGCGATGGCTCGTCGCTGCGCGGCCTTTGGCTCACGGCGCGCCTCGCGACGGAGCAGCCCGAATCGTTCTTTGAGGCGCTGCCTGATGGCGCCGTCGCTCCAGCGCTTCGCTTCGCGCTGCTCTCGGAGCTCGCCGCGGCCTCGGCCCTGATGCTCGGGGCCGCCAGCGGCGTAGGCTTGCTTCTGCCAGCGCTCTCCGCCGAGGTCGTCGTGTCGGATGGCGCGCTGGCCTTTGCCGCCCGTTCCACGGTGGTCGGCTTGCCGCTCATCGCGCTCCTCCTCGTCGGTGCGCACGCGCTGCATGCGTTGGCCCTCGACCGGGCGGCTCGCAACTCGGGCGCGCGCGGTCAGCGCACGCGTGCGCTCCGCTTCGGACTCTACGCCGCCGGTTGGGACATCGTCCTGGGCCCCATCGGTCTCGTCGCGTTGCTGTTATCAGAGGGACCAGCCTCGGCCTTCGCCACGTTGACCAAGGCCGGCCGCGCGCCCGGCCGGGCCTCGCGGGCCTTCTTGCGCGGTGCCTACGGCCTGTCAGGCGACGCCGCCGAGCGAGCCCTTCGCGGCGGCTTCCGCGGCGCGGCGTTGGCCGTCGTTCTTGCGGCCGTCGTGCTGTTGGCGCTCTCCGTGGCCTTCGTGGTGGCGCTGGCGTCCCGCGTCTGATCAGGGCGCGCTACCGAGCCGAAAGACGTGGTCATGCGCGGCGTCGTCGTGGCAGAGGACGCAGCCCTCCGGTTTGCCGTCGACGACGACCTCACCGTCGGCCGCTACCACCACGAAGCGCCAGTCGCCGTGAGCGGGGTCGAAGCCGGCAGCCATCTTCTCCATGGCCATGACGGGGCCGCGCTTGCCGTCGCCACCTCGCTCCCAGTGCTCCTTGATGAAGAGCGCCCCGACGGGAAAGGTCCCCGCGTGCTTTGCGAAGGCCTCGGTCGCGCCCTCGTTGGCGTAAAGCAGAGCGTCGAAACGAGCACCCGCGTGCCCCGCCGACACGAAGCGACCCGAAAGCTTCCCCAGCCGCGTGCGGAAGTCGGCGGGCAGGACCGTCAGGGGGCGCGGCGCCGCGCCGGCGTCGGCCGCGCGAGGCCCCGGTCGCATCGCCTGCGAGACGCCCACCGGCGACTCCGGCGGCTTGTCACAAGCCGCGGCCGTGGCCGCCGCAGCGAGCGTCAGAAGAAGACGCCACCTTCGAGCGATAGCGTCCATTGGCGAGTGCTTTGTAGCCCGTAGTTTTCGGAGTCGGGAGGCGTCGCGTCGATCAGGAACTGGCCGCCGACATACAAGATTTCATACTTGTAGGTTGCACCGAACATCATGCGGTGCCGGTGCACGCGCACCTTGTCGAAGGTGGCGAAGTTGTTGAAGTCGACGTTGTTGTCCGCGCCGCTCGCGAGCTTGTTGCGGCACGAGGGAACGCCGGTCCGCGGGTCGGGGCCCGCGTAACCGCACTCGCGGAGCGCGTCGGTGTTCGGCGTAAAATCGGTGATCGTCGAGTCGCCGAAGATGAAGAGGCGCTGGTAGCCGACGTGCGGCGTGAGCGTCGCCGAGTCGGCGATGGGGATCGGCTTGGACGCCTTGACGTCGAAGCCGACGGCCGTGAGGTGGAACTTCGAGGTGCCCGTCAGCGTGCGAACGCCGCCGCCGACGGAGAAATCGGGCAAGACGCCCAGGGCGCCGCTGCGGAACCCCTCAAGGAGTGACCAGCGAGCGTCGGCGCCGACGACCCAAAGGCTGGACCCGCTGATGGTTCCCAAGGCTCCGACCAGTTCGAAACCGAAGGGGAGACCCTTTCTGGCTTTGAGGGTGTAGACGGACAGGAGCGAGTTGGGGCTCGTGTTCTCGCGCGAGAACTGGTTTGAGCCGGTGTCTTTGCTGCCTTGCGTGCCCTTGCGCCAATAGGAGGTCGTCGAGCGATCGTCACCGATGCTCTGGCCGTCGCTGTTCACCTTGGTGTAAGCCGCCTCGATGGTCAGCGCGATGCCGCCGATGCCTGTGGTTCGGGCCGGGTAGTTGGCCGTCGGGGCGATGGCGAAGCCCAACTCGGACACGTAGTTTCGGAACGCCATGTTGTCCGGCCGGCAGTTGAGGCTGGTCGGCAAGGTGCCGGCGGCGAGGGCTTTGTCGGGCGAGGCCGCGATGCTCTGGCACGTCTCGCCGGCGGGGAGGTTCGGCGGCTGAAGGACGAGCCGCTCCGGCGTCGGATCCAAATCGCCGGCCAATGCCAAGCGAGGAAGGCCGAGGAAAAAGGCACAGATGGCGAGGGCGGTTACGGTCCGCAAGCTGCTCGGAAGGTACGTGCGGCAGCGCGCTTGCGTCAACGACTCAATCGACTTGCCCCCCAAGAACGCGGCCCGGCCGTCGCGCCGCGTCGGGCGCCGTCTCGCCGCGGGCGCCGTCTCGCCTCCGGGCACCGTCGTCGGGGAGGCGCCGCCGGCGTTCTAGAACGGGCTTGGCACGGGCACCAACCCCGAGCCGAGGCGCGCCCCGTTCTCGATGAGGCGCGTGGTGGCAGAAACGAGCACGAAAAGCGGGCGGGGCTCGCCCGTCTCGGCGAGGGTCGAGCCGCCTTGCGCGTGCATCGCGACGGTGTTGTTGGCCAGCACCGAGTCGTCGAGGAGGCCGCTGCCGGAAGCGAAGGCTACGCCGACGCTCTTGCTCGAGAGGATCGTCGTTCGCAGAATTGACGCCGAGGCTCCGGCCACGAAGACCCCCATGCCGAAGCTGCCGCCGTCGTCGCTATCGGTATCCATGATGGTCGAATCCACGACGCTCGCGCGGCTGCCTTCGCTGATGACGCCGATGGCAATGGACCGGTTGCTGACAAATGCCGAACGCTCGATCTCCACCGTCCCCCCCGTCTGAACCGAAATGGCGTTGCCGCCGCTGCCGGCGCGAGAGCGCGTATGGGTGACGAGGACCTCGCTCAACTTGGCGGTGCCCCCGTCGAGGAGGAGCGAGGCCGCCGTTGCGTTTCGGACGGTGGAGCGGCTCATCGCAAGCACCGAATGGGGCGCGACGGCGAGGGCGTATCCGCCAATGTCCCCGGCCACAGGAGCGGTGTCCGCCACGAGGCTCTCCACGATGCTCGCGCTCCCGGTGCCCCGGATCCGCAGACCGAGGTTTCGCGATGCGAGGGCTGCCACGCTGCGCAGCGTGGCGCGCGCGCGGCCCTCCGTGACAAGCGCGGCCCCCTCCGTTGTCGGAGCCGCCTGCCCGGCAGCACGCGCGATGGTGACGCTCGTGAGCTCGGCTTCCGCCGCGCCTTGAAGCGCCACGTCGGTGCGTCCGTTCTCAGCAAAGGTCGTCTCTTCGGCAAAGGCGGACCCGGCGAAGGCGAAGAGCCCGGCGCCGTCGGCGCTGTCGGAGGGGCGCGTGCCGGCGACTACCGAACCGCGAATGGACACGGTGGCGCCGCTCTCGAGCAAGAGCACGCCGTTTTCCCGGTTGTCGAGGATGGCCGACTCTTCGATGTCGAAGGTCGCGCCCTTGCCGGCCACGGCCCCTACGCCGGCGCTCGAGAGCGCGTTCGCGCTGGAGGATGACCGTCCGCTCTTGATGATGGAGCGGGAAACGCGCAAGCTCGTTCCCGCATCGAGCGCTGCGACGTTGGTGAATTCGTTGTCGGCGAAGACGCTGTCCTCAACGCGCGCCGTCGATCCTTGTTGCACGAGAAGTCCGTAGGCCTCCCTGGTGCCGGGCACCATCGTGCCGCCTTCCACGACGACGTTCGAGAGTTCGAGCGTGGCTTGCTGCGCGGAGAAAATCCCCGCGCGTCGTGATCCCCGCACGATGACGTCGCGCATCGCAAGTCTGCCGACGACGTGCATTCCGTACTCAAAACCATCGATCGTGAAGCCGCGAAGGCTGACGTCCCGCGTGCGCACCAACAGACCTTTGGTGGCCGTGCCGGCGCCGCTCACGAGCGTCTCCGCCGGACACCGGCCGACCAGGGTGACGGGCTTCGAGATGTCGACGGACTCAACGTAGGTGCCGCGGTCGATGGCCACCGTAGCGCCGCTGGGGGCAGCGGCGATGGCAGCGCCGATGGTTCGAAAGTGGGTCTTGTCGAGCTCGACGGCGGCGTAGTCAGCGCGGACGAAATGGGTCGCTTCTGGCGGCGGAAACGCGTCACAGCTCGCGACGGGAACGCAGTCGCGTACCCCGAGGCGGGGCCGCTCCGCTTGGGGACACGAGCCCTGCGTGAGGATCGGCGAGCAGCCCCAGCCGCCCTCGGCTCGCTCGAAACCGGCCGCGCAGCGCGTGACGCCCACGGCCACGCACTCGACCGATCCCACCTGGCTCCGCGTCCCCGCCGGGCATTCGCGAGGAGGCAAGATGGGAACGCAGCCACGCCCGCGCTCCTCCGCACGAAAGCCCGCGGTGCAAGGCGGGCGCTCCGAGTTTGCCGTCGGCTGGGCTTGGGGGACGGGCGCCGCCGTATCGCTGCATCCGAACACAACCCCGAGCGCGAGCAAGAGACCTCGCGGCATGCCAAGGCGCGCCACGAGGCCGCCAGTTTGGGGTCGGGATGACACGAGTGTCACGGGGCGAGCGCGGTCCGTGCGGGAAGGATACAGTGTTCGTCGAGGAAATGGCGTTGGCACTGCTGTTGCGGAGGAACGAACCATGATGGTGACTAAGCGGCGATGGCTCCTCGTCTCGCTCGCGTGCGCGCCGCTCGCGTGCGGCGCCTCGGGCGACGCGTTGTCCTCCTCAGCGGAACGGGGCGCGTTTCCCGGTGATCCCTCCGCCTCTGGAGCGACCGCCGGAGGGGCGTCGAGCGACGCGGCCGCCCCCGAACGTGAGCTCGAATCGCTCTACGAGGCTCCCGTAGCGACGGGCCGATACGTGTGGACTGCAAACCCGCGCAGCGGGCGCGTGGCCTTCGTGGACGCGACCACGCTCGCGGTGCGCACCCTCGAAGCCGGCAATCAGCCGACCTTCCTCGCGACGGTTCCGCCGACGTGTGCGCCGAAGCCTTGCGACGACGACAAGGTCATCGTTCTGAACAGCGGCTCAAAGGACGCCACGCTCATCGGCGTTGGAGCGACCCTCGACGTGGCCACGGTGCCGGTGCCGAGCGGCGGCAATCGTTGGGCTGTCGCGCCCAACGGCCTCACGGCCATCGCGTGGACCGACGCGCGCCGCGAGGCCAGCGCGCCCAAGACCCTCGGTTTTCAAGACGTGTGCATCGTCGACCTCGCGACCCGTCGCTCCACGGTCCTCGCCGTCGGCTACCGACCTGTCGCGATTGGCTTCTCGGCCGCCGGTGACAAAGCGTTCGCGGTCACGCAAGACGGGGTCTCCGTTGTTGAGCTCGCGACGGCGTCGGGCCCGCGCGTATCCAAGAACGTCGCGCTCTCCGACGCACCGCTAGAGGATCCCGGCTCTCGCGACGTGTCGCTCACCCCCGACGGCGCCTACGCGCTCGTGCGTCGCGACGGTGCATCGACGCTCACGGTGATCTCGCTCGTTGATGGGACGCGCAAGACCGTCACGCTCGACGGGCCCGTTACCGATCTCGACCTTGGGCCCAACGGCGACCGCGCCATTGCGGTCGTTCGGAGCACCGCCAAGGCCGTCATCCTGCCCATTCCGCAGATTTGGAACGACCCTTTGACCTTCGACACGGTGACGCTTCCCGGCGAGACCGTTGGGTCGGTCGCGTTCGCGCCCGAAGGCAGCCGCGCACTCCTCTACACCACCGACCCGTCAGTGGAACGCATGAGCGTCCTCGACTTCTCGACGACGCCGGCCACGACGCGGCCCACACGCTTGTACTCACCGGTGCTCGCGGCGTTCCTCGCGCCATCAGGCGCCCACGCCGTCATCTTTCATCCGCCGGTGAGCGCCAGCGCCGGTGGGCCGGCCACGAGCGCCTTCAGCCTCGTGCCGCTCTCCGCCGAGCTTCCCGCGAAGATTGTGGCCACGGAAGCGCCTACGATGCAGGTGGCCATCGCGCCGGAGAGCGATCGGGCCATCATCACGGAGCGCGACGATCGGTCGAAGGTCTACCGGGCCTCCCTCGCGAGCTTCCCGTCGCTCATGGTTCAGCGCTACACGCTGGCGAGTCCGCCCATTGCCGCTGGCGTCGCCGCGCGGTCGCGGCGCGCCTTCGTCGCACAAGAGCACCCCGAGGGACGCATCACGTTTATCGACTTTGCGACGGGCGCCGCGCGCACGTTGACGGGCTTCGAGCTGGCGGCGCGCGTCGTCGATGGATCGGTGGGGCGATGAGGCCGATGAGCGTTCGTGACCGGTCGTTGATGCCTCTCTTTCTCGTCCTCGCGGCGGGAGCCGGCCTTGCTTGTGGCGAGCGCGCCGACGTGTGGAACGACCCCATCCGCATCGGGGCGCGTCACGGGCTCGTCGACGCGGTTGCCGTCGTCGACGAGTCGGCGAAGCGCGTCGTGCTCGCTGTGCCGGAGCCAGACCTCGGACTCGCGCGGAGCTCGGTGGCCGTCGGGCCCAACGTTGTGGCCACGGCGCTCTCGCGCGATCGCACGACACTCTTCGTCTTGTCTGCCGGCGACCAGCCGCGTCGTGAAGAGAAGGACGCCCGCCCGTCGCTCACCGTCATTCGCCGCTCCGGCGGCGCCACGATCCACCGCACGTTCGCCCTCAAGAACGCGCAGAGCGCGTTGACGCTCGACCCGCTGGGGCGTTACGTCGCGCTGCACGCAGCGCCGGCGGGCACGGCGAACCTCAAGGCGTCGTTTGTGGAGAACCCCAACGAGGTCGTCGTCCTCGACCTCGACGATCCGTCGACCGACTCGGCCGCCACCTCCCGCACGCTGCGGAGCTTCGGCGGCACGCCTCGCCGCTTCACGTTCACGCCGCCGCTCTCGCTCCCCGGGGGCTCGCGGCGACTGCTCATCGCCGAGACGGAGCAAGACGTCGCGCTGCTCGACCTCGATCACCTGAAGGACAAGCCGGAGCGCCCCGAGATCACGGTGCGCCTCGGCAGCGGCAGCACGAGCAAGGTGCTGAAGCCTGCGGGCCTCGTCTTCGACGATGGCGAGCCGACGCGCAACGACGACACCCGCATCGCCATTCGCAGCGAAAGCGACTCGAGCGTTGTGACGCTCACCCTCGGACCGGCGACGGCGGCGGCGGCAGGCACCACGCCGCCCCCCAACGCCAACGACTTCTCGCCCACCGTCAACCTCGTCGACGTCGGCGGCCCGCCTTCGGATCTCGCCTTCGTCCGCACCGACGGCGGTCTTCGACTCGCCGCGATCGTCCCCGGCATCTCCAGCGCCGTGCTCGTCGAACCCGAGACCGGCGTGACCGACAAGGTGACGTTGCCGGCACCGTTCACGCGCGTGTCGCTCGTCACGCGAGACGTTGCCGCCGTGGCCGCTCCGGCGGCAAGCTCCGATGTGGCGCTCCTTTGGGGCGGCTCGGGGGCGGGCGTCGCGTTCTGGTCTCTGGGCAGGACGAGCGGCGTGCCCTATCGCTCCGTTGAGTTCGTCTCGGTCGGCGGTGCCGTCGCGTCCGTCAAGGACGTGCCGCCGCCGCGACCCGAGCTCAAGGTGCTCGAGCTTGGCCGCGGGACTTCTGGCGCCTCCGGCACCGCGAGCTTCGCGATCCTCAACCTCAAGGACCGCACGGCCTCGCCGCTCGTGTCGACGGCGAACGCCCTCTCGCTCGAGGTCTCTTCCGACGGCGCTCGAGCCTGGGCGTTTCAACCAGGCACCGGCAAGCTCGCGGCCATCGGGCTCGCGGACGCCCGACCCCAGACGCTCGACGTCGAGCGAAACATCGACGCCGTCTACGACATCGAGGCACCCAGTGGCCGGGCCCTCGTGGCGGTGCACGCGCGAGGCGCCGTCGGCTTGACGCTCCTCGACGCACTGACGCCCGATCCGGCGCGCACCGTCGCCTATTCAGGCCTTCTCTTGGAAGGGGTGCAGTGATGCGCGTGCTCATGCGGCGACGGCTCAGCGTTGCTCTCCTCCTGGCCTCGTCTGCCCTCGCCGGGGGCGCGCGCGCCGATGAGCCTGCGGCAGCCCCGGTACCGGGCCCGGTACCGCCGTCGCCTCCGCCGTCCACGGGGGCAGCCGCCGCGCCAGTTGCTCCGCCGACCGTCGAACGCGCGCAGCCGGCTCCAGCACCGTCGTCGCCGAGCGAGGAGTCGCCCGGTGGCGCCGAGCCCGCGGAGGAGCCGAGTCGCGTCCTCACGGGAGAGCTCGGGGACCAAGCGAGACTCTTGGAAAATGTCGCTCGGCTTCCGGGTCGCATCCGTCGGCGACTCGACCTTCGACGCCTTCGCGAAGGGCGACGCGCTCGCCGGCGTCACGCTCGCGGCGTCGCGGACGCTCTTCGGTCGGGATCGGTTCGCGCTCGCGGCGGGCCTTGCGTGGGATCACGGCGGTCGAGGCTCCTCGATGCGAGGCCTCGCTGCAGGCCTCACGTCGGAGCGCTTCGCGCTTCCCATCGAGGCGCGCTTTCACCCACGGCCTCTGGTCTACGGTTTCGCTCGCGTGGCGCCCGGTGCGCAGCTCCTTCGTTTCGACGTCACCGATCCTTCGGCGCCGAGCCAGCTTCGCGGCTCGGCTTGGTCCTTTGCTACGGACCTCTCGCTGGGCGCTTCGCTCCTTCTGGGGCCGCACGCGGCGCCAACGCGGCATCGCGCGCGCTTCTGGCTCACGCCGGAGGTCGGCGTTCAACTGGCGACGGCGGCGAATCTCAAGCTCGAACCGACGGACCGCGACGATCCGCGGCCCGTGGCCAGCACGAAGCTCGGGGCGCTCTCGACCAACGGCGTCTTCTTCCGGATGACGCTCGACTTGTCTCTCTGAGCGGCAAGCTCTGCCCTCCAAGCCGCGTCGCGCGGTGACCCGCTAGGCGGCGCGTCACTCGAAGGCGCTGATCCCGGTCACGTCTTGCCCCAAGATCAACGTGTGCACGTCGTGGGTCCCCTCGTAGGTGGAGACCGTCTCGAGGTTGCAGAGGTGGCGCATCACCGGGTACTCGAGCGTGATGCCGTTGCCACCGAGGATGTCGCGGCACGTTCGCGCGATCTCGAGGGCTGCGCGCACGTTGTTGCGCTTGATCATGCTCACGTGTTGCGGCCGGAGCTGCTTCTGCTCCTTGAGCCGCGTCGCCTCGAGGGCCATGAGCTGCGCCGAGGTGATCTGCGTCAGCATCTCGGCGAACTTTGCCTGCACGAGCTGGTGCGACGCGATGGGCTTGCCGGCGAACTGAACGCGGTGCTTCGCGTAGTCGAGGGCCGAATCAAAACACGCGTGCATCGCGCCGATGACGCCCCACGCAATGCCGAAGCGCGCCGACGTGAGGCATGAGAGCGGGCCCTTCATGCCGACGACGTTGGGGAGCACGGCGTCTTTCGGGACGCGGACGTCCTCGAGGATGAGCTCGCTGGTGACGCTGGCGCGGAGGCTCATCTTCTTGTGAATGAGGCGCGCTTCGAACCCCTTCGTCTCTGTGGGGACCAAGAATCCGCGGACCAGACCCTCGGGGCCGCCGACCTTGGCCCAGACGAGCGCGACTTGGGCCACGTTGCCGTTGGTGATCCACCGCTTGGTGCCGTTCAGGACCCAGTGGGCGCCGTCGTCGATGGCAACGGTGCGCATGCCCGCCGGGTTCGAACCGTGATCCGGCTCCGTGAGGCCGAAGCAGCCGATGATCTCGCCCTTCGCCATCTTCGGCAGGTAACGCTCCTTTTGCGCCTCCGAGCCAAAGGTGTGAATGGGGTACATGACCAAGCTGCCCTGCACGCTCGCGAAGCTGCGGACGCCTGAGTCGCCGCGCTCCAGCTCCTGCATCGCGAGGCCGTACGCGGTCTCCGACAGACCGGCGCAGCCGTAGCCCTGTAGATTGCACCCAAGTAGACCGAGGCCGGCGATCTCGCTGATGAGCTCGGTGGGGAACGTTCCCTTCTCGAAGTGCTCACCGATGCTCGGCAGGACGCGAGCGTCGACGAAGCGACGCACGCTCTCCTGGATGGAGCGCTCTTCGGGGGACAGGTGCCTCGCGAGGTCGAAGAAGTCGGGCATGCAGGCGGTCTAATACCGTCGGCGGTCGCCGTCCACGGCCACACGGAGCCTCGCCCTCTCGGTGCGGACAAAACGAAGAAGGCCCGCCGAGGCGAGCCTTCCATCGAGCCGTTAGAGTCGGCTACAGCCGGCCGCTCAGTTGCGGCGTCGACGCGCGAGGCCGGCGAGGCCGAGCGCGAAGAGCGCGCCACCGAGGAGCGTCGTCGTCTGGTTCTTCTTCTGGCCCACGACGTCGCAGCCGCAGCCGCTGTCGCTGCCGGGTGTGGCCACCACGGCCGGCGGCTCCTCGGCCTTCGGCGGCGGCGCGGCGAGCGGCTTGGCGCCGTTCGCCGTCACGTTGATCTCGACCTTGGACTCGTTGGGGTCGTTGGACTTGACGAGGATCTTCCCCGCCGCGGGGCCGGCGTTCTGCGGGACGAACAGCACTTCGAGCTCGTACTTGCCCTTGATGGCGATCTGCGTCGCCTTGCCGACCTTGAACTGCGGATCGGTGCTCTCAAACTCGACGGTGGCGCCCATCTCGCCGGTGTTGTCGATCTGAACGGTCTTCTTGACCTCTTGGCCGAGCGTCACGGTGCCCATGTCGAGCGACTTGGTGCGGACCTTCACGTTCGGGAGCGCGATGTGGAACGTGGCCTTGGGGAAGTTGACGGCGAGCGGGCCGTCGAGATCGCCGGGCGTCTTGGTCTTGTCGTTGCCGTAGGGCACCTGGGCGTCGGCGATGCCGGCGAGGTCGATGGTGAACGGGAGGTTGAAGCCCGCGATCGACGTGACCTCGACGACGGGACGGACCACCATGTTGCCTTCGTAGTCGAGGCGACCCTTCACGAGCGCTTCCACCTCGAGGTAGTCGGCGTCGATGGTGGGGATCTGGAGCTCTTCGCCCTCCTTCGTGAGGGGCTTGTTCGCATCGAGCTGGATCGACGTCGTCTTGTAGGTGAACTTCGGCGTCGTGGTCATCGCGACGGCGATGTTGCCCTCGATGGTGCTCTTGCTCGCGCCGAGCGCCTCGAAGGTCGTGCTGACGATCTTGCTCTCCGCAATGGGCGCGCTCGGGATGGTGAACTGCGCGCCGTTCCAGCCCCAGGGTTCGAACGGCGACTGGCCCTTGGAGTGCGGGTCGAACTTGCTGCCGGGGGCCTTGTTCAAGAGGCCGCTGGCGTCCCAGAACTTGTTGAAGGTGCCGAAGGCACCGGCGTCGACGGTGATCTCGACGCCCGGCTTGATGACGTATTCGGCGGAGAAGACGCCTTCCTTCTGCTGCGTGCCGAGGGACTTGATGGTGATGTTCTTGTCGTCACCCCAGCTCGCCTCGATGAGCGCGCCCTTGGACATGTCGACGCGAAGGAGATCCTTCTGCGGGTCGGTCTCGGGCTGGAAGCTGAAGCCAACCTCAAGGGCGACGTCGCTGTCGCCGAGGGACGTGCCCACGTTGAAGAAGCTGTCGCGGGTGCGCCAGATGAGCGGCGCCGTGGCGCTCGAGCTCTTGTCGGAAACGGCCTGGGCGCTTGCCAAGTCGGCGAAAAGGACGACGGACGAAAGGGCAGCGAGCGAAACAACCGAACGACGCGTCATTGAGCCTCTCCAGGAGCGAGCCGGGGCTGGTATTTCCGGCCGGCAGCGAGGCTGGTTTAGCATGCGACCAAAGAATACAAGTCAGATATTTTTGTACCCTGACCAAATCCTTCAAGCAGGAACGTAAGTGCACGTGATGGCGACCTAAATCGCTCTATGGACAACTTCCGAGTTGGCGCGCAGCGCGCGTCTCACCGCTGCGCGCGACGCGGCACGTCAAAGTCTTGAAATCACTGTACCTGCGCGGACTTCCAGCGCCATGCAGCGCACGTCCGCGTGCGTCGGCGCCGTCGGCGCGAGCACCAAGACGCGGGACTCGCTTCGCTGGACGAAGTGCTCCGCGAGCGGCGGCGCGCCGAGCCCCGCCGGCGCTACGAGTGACGCTGCCTCAACGACCGGCCCGTAGCCGAAGCGCGGCGCGAGCGTGGTCGCGTCGATGGTCGCGAGCTCACGGCTGCCGGTGCCGTCTTCGAGGACTGTGAAGACGAGCTGGCCCATGGCGGCGAGCGCCACGAGCTTGCGCTGCGGGAGCGGTGTACCGGCGGTGGCTCCGCTGGGCCAGGCAAAGAGCGCATGCCCCTCCGGCATGCGGAGGACCGCGATGACACCGCCGCCAGAGAGCACCGGCCTCACGCTCGGCTCGATGGCCTTGTCGCGGAGCGCCACGGGCTCTTGCATGTTGCGACCGTCGATGACGCTGACGTAGCTGCCGCTCCCGAAGAGGCCGCGCTTCTCTCCCGACACCAGGAGCAAGGGACCTTCGGCGGTGACCGAGACCACGGTCTCCGCGTCGGGCATCGGCGCCCGGCCGGGCCCGGCGACCGTCGCCAACGTCATGGGGTCCAAGATCTCGAGGGTCTTTCCGCCCTCGCGGCCATGCAGCACCAGGAGCACGTCGTGCCACGCGGCCATCTCGACCCGCGACGGAAACGTGCGCTCTGCAACCACTGTCCCGTGACCTGCGTGGATGGAGAGGAGCGTCGAACCGCTGGCGCGCGCCACCAGCATCGGTTGCGGGTTCTGGAACCACACGATGGCCGGCGCGTTCGGCACGCGATCGTCGGGATCGACGGGGCGGGGAAGGACCGACCGCAACGTGACCTCGCCGGTCACCAGGTCGACGGTGGAGAGCGAGGCCCCCGACGCCACCACGACGGTGCGCCCAAAGACCGCGAGCCACACCGGTCCGTCGGGGATCGGGTGGCGCCAGAGCGCGATGCCCCGATGGAGGCGCAGGCCGATGAGGTTCGTGCCCTCCGCCGCCACGAGGATGTAGCGATGCTCCGCGTCGAAGCCGACGACGCTGCGCGCGAGCGATGACAGGCCGCCCGATTGAACGTCCGAACGCGGCACCGTCGCGGGGTCGACGCCGCGCGGACGGCCTGGTGCGGGCGGCAGCGGCGCCGGCGGCGCTTGCACGCCGGCGGCTTCGCGCGGGCGCGCCGCGGCGGGCAAGGGCGGCGGCCGATCGGTTGACGGCTTCTTCGCGTGAGGCGCCGGCGGCCTTGGCGCGACCATGAGCGGGGGCCGCTCGCGCGTCTCGAGATCGGCCGCCGAGAGCGACACCGGATCGACGTCGCTGTCGGAGATGGGGGGCGGCGCGACGAAGACCATGGAGCGCGATTCCGGCGCGTTCTCGATGACGAGCAGGTCGGGTCGCGTCGGCGCCGACGCGGGGCTCTTGTCCTCGAGGATCTCGCGGGCCGAGCGGAGCGCCGCCTGCATGGCGCGCGCCGAGGCGAAGCGATCGTCCATTGCGAACGCGAGGGCGCGGTCCACGACATCGGCGACGAGCGGCGGGAGGCGCGGCGCCGCGTCGAGAACGGAGCGCACCGGTTGGGTCATCGCGAGGAGGAGCTCCTCATGCGTGGTCTCGGCGATGCGCGGCTTCTCGCCCGAGAGGACCGCAAAGAGCACAGCGCCGACGGCCCAGACGTCGGTGCGCCCGTCGACGAGGTTCCAGCGACCGCGCGCCTGCTCCGGCGGCATGAACGACGGCGTTCCCATGCCGGCGCCGTGTTGCGTCTGCATGCCGTCGTTGGGGCCCTCGAAGAAGCGCGCGATGCCGAAATCGAGGACCTTGATCTCACCGGAGCGCGTTCGAAAGAGGTTGGCCGGCTTGATGTCGCGGTGAACGATCCCCGCGTCGTGAGCCGCTGCGAGGAGATCGAGCACCTCCTCGGCGACGCGCAGGCTCTCGACGATGGGGAGGCGCTCCTCGAAGGTGGCCCAGCGCTCGAGCGTGTGGCCCTCGAGCATCTCCATCACCAAGAAGACAGCGCCGTCTTCCGTGTGTCCGTCTTCGAAGATGGGCACCAGGCCCGGGTGATCGAGCTTCTTGGCGATGGCCCCTTCGCGCAGAAAGCGCCGCACGAGATCGTCGCGCGCGGAGAGCTCCGGGTGGAGAATCTTGATGGCGAAGCGCTGACCCGACTCGAGCTCCGTGGCCGCGTACACGGCCGCGCTGCCGCCGACGCCGAGCAGCTCGTCGAGCCGGTAACGCCCGACGATCGTCGAGCCGACGCGCTCGCGGGCGCGCGCCGTCGGCCCCTCGGGGCGGTAATCGTCTTCGGATGAGCTGGGAGCGTTGGTATGCTCCCTACCGTCCGACGGGCGAGTCATCGCTCAACCGTATCAGTCCGGGAGCTGTGAGTCTGGGCTTGGCTTAGGGAAGGGAGCCCAATCATGCGGCCCACGTTTCCGCAGAACTTTGCCGATCGCATCGGCCGCCCGACGGCGGCGGTGTTCGGGGCTCTCCTTGCCCTCGTGGCGCCGCGTCCTGCCCTTGCCGAGGGACCCCAAAAGGACCGCACGCTCGAGGAGTACCGCACCTATCGCGCCCTCTTCATCGACCTCGTAGGTCGAATGCCACTGCAAGCGGACCTCGAGCGCTTCGAACGGAGCGACTTCGACATGGGACAATTCGTCGAGGAGACGCTGCGAGGGCCCGGCTACGTGGAGCGCATGACGCGCATGACGATGGACGCCCTGCGCCTCGAAGCCAATCCGCTTCAGCTCTACACGCCCGCGCCGGCGACGCTCTTCGCGGAGACCGTTCGGCAGCCCGACGGCAAGCTTACCCGGGTCTTCTATCGCAAGGGCCAGCGGCGACTGCGCGCTGCGACGGACGCGGAGTTTTGCCTCACGCCCGGTGAATCGGGTGTGGACAAGAGCAAGCCGCCGGCCGACGTGGCGACGCTCCCACGTGTGCCTCAGGCGGCGCTCGACGGGGCGACGGTGCTCGTCAAGCCGTGGTGGCTCTACCGCGACTACCGGACGCCGCAGCCTTCCGAGCGGCTCGGCAAGGCATGGTCGCCGGCGCGCGGGTTCTATCCCGTGAAAGAGCTCACCGTCGAACCCGACGGAGAGACCGAGCTGGTGAGCGTGAGGGTTTGCCGAGAGGAGGCGCAGAGCAACGGGGAGGGGAAGCTTTGGGTCTCGGAGCGCTACGGCAAGAAGCCTCTGCCGCCGCGGGCGCCCGAGCGCACAACACCGCCGCCCTACGACGACGCGTGGGCAGGGGCGAATCGAGGCCAACCGATCGCGTGTTCGACGCAGCTCGCCCTCCGCGCCAGCGTTGACTGCGGTTGTGGCGTGGGCCTCGAGCGATGCCTCCCGCAGTTCATCGACTATTCGCCGATGTTCAAGGTGCCGGCTCGCGATCCTGTGGGGCTTGAAGGCGCGTATCCGCCGGGACCCAACAAGCTGACGAACTACCAAATATGGTGGTGGCACAACGAGGCGCTGAAGCTGCTCGACTACGTCTACGGGCAAGATCGCGACGTCCGGGAGCTTGTGACGGGCCGCTACACCTTCGTCAACGGACCTCTCGCTCAGTTCTATCGCTACGTCGAGCCGGCGGCCTGTTGCGAGGGAGAGCGTCCTCTTGGGATGCCGTTCGAATCGACGCCGCTCGTCTTGCCCGACGCTATCCCTGACTTGATGCCCCATGAGGCGGCTCCTTGGGTGTTCGTGAAGGACCGCGGACCGCGCGCCGCTGGCCTCCTCACGACGCCGGCGTTCCTCCAGAAGTTCACGTCGCGCCGAGCGCGCGCCGCGGCGATCCATACGGGCCTGCTCTGCAAGAACTTCATCGCGGACACGTCGAACGCCGCGCCGAGCAAGGACCCTGACCTCATGACGCGGCCCGGTTGCGCGAGCTGCCACACGACCCTCGAGCCGCTCGCGGCCTACTTCACGCGCATCAAGGAGGGCTCGTCGACCTTCCTCTCCCTTCCTGCCGAGAACCCGACGTGCAAGGTCGTCGGCGGTCGCATGTCGCCGGCCTGCACGACGTTTTACGACCCGTCGTTTTCGAACGGCGACCGCGGCCTCCTCCGCGGCGCATACGCCTCTCGCGACCACACGGAAGCGGGGCCCGTGGCGCTTGGCGCCGAGCTCGCCGCCTCGCCCGACTACGTAGGCTGCGCGCTCGACAGGGTCGCGTCGTCGCTCCTCGGTCGGCCGCTTGACGCTGACGACGGCGAGCTGCGCGCGCGGCTCCTCGCTCGCTTCGCCGAGAGCGGCTACCGCATGCGTCCCCTTGTGCGAGCCATCGTCCTCGACGCCGCGTACGCGCGCGCGCAGCTCGGCGCATCGCGACCCTCGGCGACGGGGAGTACCTTTGTTCATCCGCCGATGGGAGACGCGGGCCCATGAGCGCGCGAGTGGCCGCGTCGTTGTTGGTGCTCGCGCTCGCCTCATGCCAGGCGTCGCCACCGGAGGTCGTCGCGCCGCGGGCGCTGCCACCGCCAGCTATCGCGGAGGCCCCGCGCGAGTCGTTCGTGGCGCGCGAGACGAGGCTCGTGCCGGCCGAGGTGCTCATCCATTCGTACACCCAGATCTTCGGCGACCTCATGCTGCCCGAGGTCCGCGCGCCCTACGACGAGGCGGCGCGTCGCGGCGCGTATTTCGGTTGGGACCAGCACCTCGCGGCGCTCGGGCTGCCCGACTACGCGCGCGATCTCGGGCGCGCGACGCAGACCAACACCATCATGGCGGCGGCCTTCGAGCGGCTCGGCGTCATCCTGTGCGATCGCGCCGCGGGCCGCGACCTCTACAGCCGTTCGCCGAAGCCCCTGCCGCCCGCGGCGCGCGGCCTCGCGTTCGTGGAGCCGCGAACGGTCTTCGCCTTCGAACCGAGGCCGGCGCCCCTCTCGGAGGCCGACTTCGGTCCTCGCTTCGACGTGCTCCACCGCACGTTTTTGGGCTACCCCATGCGCTTGGCCCCGCCCGAACGGCTCCACGAATTCTTCGCCGTCTACAAGAAGGTCGAGTCGCGTCACGTGGCCCTGAAGCAGGGGCAAGCGCCGCACGTGTCCGCGTGGTCGGCGGTGTGCCAGGGGCTGGTGCGGCACCCCGAGTTTCATCACTATTGAGGTGCCCATGATCGGACGACGCGCATTGATCGCTGGCGCCTTGGCGTCACCGCTCGCGGCCGCGATGGCGCAAGCGGCGCCGGGGCGCGCCTCTTCGACGGAGTATTTCGTCCTGATCCACGCCCAGGGTGGCTGGGACGTCACGCTCTTTGCGGATCCACGCTTCGAAGCCGTCGGCGCGATGATGCCCGCGACGACCGCGAACCAAGACGTCCGCGGCCTGCGCCTTTGGGCCGATGGCTCCGCGGCGGGCGTCGACAAGAGCTTTCGTCCCGTCATCCCGAAGGGGCGCGACGTCGCCTTCGGGCCAGGCATCGGGGACCTCCTGGACATCTTCGATCGCGTCACGATTCTGAACGGCGTCGCCATGAGCACCGTCGCCCATCCCGACGGTGCAGCCTTCGCGATCAGCGGGCGCCACCTCGTGGGGGGCCGCCCTGTGGCGTCGAGCCTCGACGCCGTGCTCGCCGACGCCTTCGGACCGACGCAGATGTTGCCGGTCGTGTCGGTGGCGTTCCCGTCGTCATTTGTTGGCCAACGCCTCGGGCCCCACGCGATTCCCATCGAGACGGCGAACATCGACGGACTCGGCGCGGCGCTGACGCGCTCCGACCACACCACCAACGCGGACGACCGCGCCGACGTCGCGAGGCTCTTGGAGGCGGAAGCCACGCGGACGGCTCGGCTCTCCACGTACCCGCAGCGAAGTGTCGCCATGTCGGCGCAGTTCGGGGCGCTCGCTCGCCTCTCGCGCGAGGGCGTCGGCGGTCTCTTTGGCAACGCGGCGCTCCGGAAGGCTTATCCGAGTCTTCCCTGGACTGGACGCGCCGGGCCGGCGACGCAGAGCGCCGCCTTCGCGATCGAGGCCGTGCGCCGCGACATCGCGCGAGTGGTCGCGTTCTCCTTGGGCGGCTTCGACACGCACGCGTCGAACTACCGGCAACACGGGGCCGCGCTTCAGGATCTCTTCCAGCTCGTGACGGCGATGGTTCGCGTGTTTGACGACGTGGCCCATCCGACCGTTAGCGGGCACAAACTCGCCGACCACGTGCACGTGCTCGTGTTCAGCGAGTTCTGTCGCACGCCGCAGCTCAACCTCAACGGTGGACGGGATCACTACCCGAACAACTCCATGGTACTGCTCTCGCCGCGCTTCCGCGGCGGACTCGTGGCCGGGCGCACCGACCCGGGGGAGCTCTTGCCGATCGCGACGCGCCGCTTCGCGCTGGGGGAGCGCGCCGTGACGCCGCCCGATGTCTTGGCGACGTTCCTCCACGCGGTCGGCGTCGATCCGGCGCCCCACGTGCGCGATGGTGAGCTCATGCGTGAGCTCCTTCGCAGTTGACACACTCTTCGCTTGTGGCGGCGCGCCCGCGTCGGCGCCCACTGTGAAGGCATCGCTGGCGTTGCCCGTGGTGCTCGACACAAAAGAGCCGCCGCACCTCGGAGTCGACGCGCTCTTCGTGGGCCGTCGTGGCCCTTACCTCTTGGAGCGGAGCGGCGCCTTCCGCGCGCTGGCCGCCGACTCGGTCGGCGAGCTTGGCCCTCGCGACCCTCGCAGCGAGGCTCCGTCGTGGCGCTCGGTGACGGAGATGAACGCGCTCGACGGCACCGGGCGTTGGGCGCTCGCCGTTGACGCATCCGGCGCGATCCAGCGGCTCCGCCCTGGCGGCGGCCTCGAACCGATGAACGCTCGCCTCGGGGTGTCGGGCCGGGCCGTCGCCCTGACGAGCGCCGGCGACAGCCTCGCGGTTCTGACGGAGGATGGGCTCCAGGTGGTCTCCCGCGACCGCGTACGTCGCGCGGCCCTGTCGGGCACCGCCGTCGCAGGGGCGAGCGCAGCCGGCGTCGTCGCCCTTCAAAGCCCAGAGGGCGTTGTCGCGTTCGAGCTCAGCTCGAGCCGAACGCGGTGGTTTCCGCTCGTTGACGTGCGCCACGTCGCCGTCACCGCCACGGGAACCGTCGCTTGCGCGACGGACCGAGCCATCTATCTGGAGAACGGCTCCGGCGTCTTGACGCTTCGATACGTGGCGTCCGAATCCATCGGCGCGCTCGCGACCTCCGGAGAGCGGCTCTGGTTCGCCGAGGGGCCGCGCGTCGGGGCGCTCGACGACGCTGGCGTTCGTGTCAGCCGGGACCTCGGCTTCGGGAGCGTGTCGAACGTTGCCGTTCGAGGCGGCGAGGTCTGGGCGCTCGCGTCGGCGCGGGCCCATCGCCTCGTTCTCGAAGGGGCCTGGCCCGCCGACATTCAGTCGATCGTCGCGGCGCGATGCGGCGAGTGTCACCGAAGCGGCGGTCGCGGCGGCTTGGACCTCTCGACGCCGGAGCGGCTTCGCCAACACGCGGAAGAGGTCGCGCTCGCCCTTTCCTCGCGGAGCATGCCCCCGGCCGGCCATTCCATGACCGACGCCGACCGGATGCGACTGATGACGTGGGTCGGGCTCGAGTAGCGCGCCTCCACAAAAGCGAGAGAGCCGGCCAACTTGCGATGACCGACTCTCGGGGCCGCGAGGACGCGACGGCTCAGCGAGCTCTGGCTCAGGGGAAGTTGGCGGACTCGTCGACGGCGGCTTCCGTCTCGCGCGCCGACGACACGACGCACGTCTTGCCATCGGCATCGACGGCGTAGCCTTCGGGGCAAACGAGCGCGCTCGTGGTCGTGGTGGTGCCGACGGCCGGCGTCTGAATGGAGCCCATGATCTCCGCACAGCCGGTGAGAGCCGAGAGCGCGAAGAGAGAGATGAGGGAGAGCTTGATCGTATTCATGGTGGAGGACCTTCCTTTTGCCGGAGGCGCGAGTTGGGGGGGCTCCGCGGCGCAGGCGACGACGACCGGGTAGCACGCGGCTCCTGCTCGGCAACGATTCGGAAACGCCCACGTGTCGATTTGCGCGCCCACGGCCGAAAGTTCTGGTGGTACCGGTTTTTTGCTGCCGTGAAGCAACGCGCGGGCGTTGGCTACGGCGTGCAGGCCAGTGGCGCAGGCACCGATCCCGGCACGGCGCAGCTCGTCCGTCCGGCGGCCATTCGTCCGGCGCCCAAACAAATGGCCTCGGCGAGCTTGGCCGACGCGGCCCGATCGGCCTGGACGCGCCCCATCCACACGTCGTTGATGCCATCCAGGGCAATCTTGAGCGCTCGGGCCCCTTCGAGCGCCATCGTGTGGCACGCGCCAAGCTCACTGGGCACGTTCATCGCACCGAGACCGCCGCTCAAGAAGCCCGCGCCGTCGCGCGCGCGAGAGAGCCGCTTCATGCGCGCATCGGGCGGCAGGCCTGCCATCTCGTCGATGGCGTGCACGACCTCGGTCTCCTCGGCGACGAGGCTGCTCCACTTGGCGCGCGCCGCCTCGGCCGTGAGCGGCTCGCCTTTGGGCGCGGTCGCTGCGACAGGGGCCGCCGGGTCGTGGCCTGTGGCGGCGGGAGCTCCGCAGCCGGCGAGCACCGCTACGAAAGCGAAGGTGCGCAGTTCGCGCCCCCTCACGAGCGCACCCCGGGAGCTTCGTAGCCGGTCTGGGCCACGTACTCCGAGTAGCCGCCGCCGTATTGATGAATGCCGTCGTCGCTGAGCTCGAGCACGCGGTTCGACAGGGCCCTCAGGAAGTGACGGTCGTGGGAGACGAAGAGCATCGTCCCTTGATAGTTCGAGAGCGCTTCGAGCAGGACGTCTTTCGTGTCCATGTCGAGATGGTTCGTGGGCTCGTCGAGGACGAGGAAGTTGGGCGGGTCGAAGAGCATCTGCGCAAGGACCAGCCGCGCCTTCTCGCCACCGGAGAGGATGCGGCAGGGCTTCTCGATGTCGTCGCCGGAGAACCCAAAGACGCCAGCGAGGGTGCGAAGCGAGCCGATCGAGGCCTTCGGGTGGCGCGAAATGAGCTGCTCCCAGACCGTCGAGTCTTTGTCCAAGAGCTCCATCGCGTGCTGCGCGAAGTAGCCCAGCTTCACGCTGCCGCCGACGACGACCCGGCCGTCGTCAGGCGTGACGCTGCCGGCGATGAGCTTGAGGAGCGTCGACTTGCCTGCGCCGTTGACGCCCATGACGCACCAGCGCTCTTGCCTTCGGAGCAGGAGATCGAAGCCGTCGTAGATGACCTTGCTCCCGTAACGCTTCTTGACGCCCTCGAGGCGGGCGACGTCTTCGCCGGAGCGCGTGACCTCGGGAAAATCAAAGCGCAACTTGCGGCGACGTTTCGGCGGCTCGAGGCGCTCGATCTTGTCGAGCTTCTTCACGCGGGACTGCACCTGCGCCGCGTGGCTCGCGCGGGCCTTGAAGCGCGCGATGAACGCTTCTTCCTTGGCGAGCATGGCCTGTTGCCGCGCGAACTCGCTCTCGGCTTGCGCGTCGAGGACCGCGCGCTGCTTCACGTAGAACTCGTAGTCGCCGGTGAAGACCGAGAGCTCGCCGCCGTTGATCTCGACGATCTTGTTCACGACGCGGTTCATGAACTCGCGATCGTGGGCCGTCATGATGAGCGCGCCGTCGTAGCCCTTCAAGAACTGCTCGAGCCAAAGGATGGACTCGATGTCCAAGTGGTTCGTGGGCTCGTCGAGGAGCATGACGTCGGGCTTCATGAGGAGGATGCGCGCGAGCGCTACGCGCATGCGCCAACCGCCGGAGAGCGCTTCGACGCTGCCGTCCATCATCTCCTGCGAGAAGCCGAGGCCCGCCAAGATCTCGCGAGCCCTCGCATCGAGGGCGTAGCCGCCGAGCTCTTCGAAGCGCGCCTGCGCCTCACCGAACTCCTCGATGACGCGCTCCATTTGATCGGCGTAGGCCGGGTCGGCGAGCTGCGCCTCGAGGTCGCGGAGGCGCGCGCCAACCTCGGAGACGGCGCCGGCACCGTCGAGCGTGGCGCCGACGACGTTCTTGCCCTCCATCTCGGCCGCGTCCTGGCTGAAGTAGCCGATGGTTGTGCCGCGATCGATGATGACCTGGCCGGCGTCGGGATCTTCCTCCTTCACAATGAGGCGAAAGATCGTCGATTTGCCGCAACCGTTGGGCCCCACCAGACCGACCTTTTCGCCGCGAAACAAGGCGAAAGAGGCGTCGAGGAAGAGGATCTGGTGGGCGTGCTGGCGCGATACGGCGTCGAGGCGAATCATCGGGCGGCGCGACCATAGCAGGATGTCGGCGAGATGTTCGATCTCGACGGCGCGGTCGCCGGTCGCCGGTCGCGGCTAGCTAAGCGCTACCGCTCGACACGAATGAGCGGCGAGCTCCCGGTGAAGTCGGCGCGGAGCGTCACGCGCTTGTCTTTGGCCACATGAACGCGCTCGCCGCGCGACTCCCCCGTCGGCACGAAGACGAAGCGGACTTCGTGGGGCCCCGTCTCGACGGTCAGGTTCAGGGGGCAACTCCCCTTCGCGGCCCCGTCGATCGTGACCTTCGTCTCGGGATCGCAGAAGACCGCGAGTCTTCCTTCGCCCACCGCAACGCTCGGAGCGGGCGCAGCGACGGTCGAGGTCGAGGTCGAGGTCGGGGTCGGGGTCGGGGTCGGGGTCGGGGTCGGGGTCGGGGTCGGGGGTCGGGGTCGAGGTCGAGGTCGAGGTCGGGGTCGGGGTCGGGGTCGAGGTCGAGGTCGGGGTCGAGGTCGGGGTCGAGGTCGGGGTCGGGGTCGGGGTCGAGGTCGAGGTCGATGACGTCGCCGCCGGCGTCGCGCCTTGCCCGCTGAGCTTCGAGAGCGAGCCAAAGCCCACCGCGAACGCCGCCGCCGCTGCGAGCGCCACGAGGGGAATCCACACCTTGCTTGTTCGCGCACGCGGCGCCGCGTCGCCCGGTGGTGGAAACTCCCCAACGGGCGTCTCAAGGGGCCTCGTGGCGATCGTCTCCACGCGCGGCTCCGACGAAGGCGGCCGCTCGGAGCCAAGTCTCCGTGTGCTCGGCTCGGGAGGCGCCTCCGGCAGCATGTCGTCGCGCGCCGCGAAGGTCTTGGTCACCATCTCGACGTGGCTCGGCTCTCGCGGTCGCATCGACGGTGCCGTCTCGGCCTCCGCGCGAAGGGAGGCCTCGCGTCGCGCCTCCCGGGCACGGTCGCCTAGGCTCCGAGCGACGTCGCCGAGATCGATCTCCGCGAGGAAGCGACGAAGCACGCGCGCAAAGTCGTCGGCCGTTTGGGGCCGCTCTTCGGGGTTCAGCGAGAGCGCTCGACCCACCACGTCGTCGAGCGGCGCGAGTCGCGGGTCGACGCTGCTCGGCTTGGGGGCCGGCCCTTTCATGGCCTCCGCCGATTCCTCCGGCGTCTTGCGGCGGAAAGGCGGCTTGCCGCTCCACATCTCCATCAAGAGGACCGCCACGGCGAACAGATCGGTCGGGGGCCCGAGCTCGCGCCCCTCCATCTGCTCCGGCGGCATGTGGCCCGGCGAGCCGAAGACGCGGCCGCCATCGCCGCTGACTTGCGCGCGCGCCGCGATGCCGAAGTCGATGAGCTTGATCTGCCCCTCTTCGTCGACCATCACGTTGCGCGGCGTGATGTCGCGGTGAACGACCTGCATGCGCCGGTGCGCGTAGTCGAGGGCGCGGCAGATTTCGACGCCGACGTACGCGCCTTGCTCCGGCGAGAGCGGCGTCTTGCCTTCTCGTTTGGGGTCCAAGATCTCCGAGAGGCTTGCCCCGTCGACGAGCTCCATCGCGAGAAAGTACGTGCCCTGTTCGACGCCGAGCTCGTAGACCGGGACGATGTTCGGGTGGCTCAAGGCCACCGTCGTCTTCGCTTCCTCGACGAAGCGCCCGACGAACTCCGTGTCGAGCGCCAGCTCGTCCCGGATCTGTTTGACCACCAAGCGCTTCTCAAAGCCGCCGGCGCCTCGCAGCGTGGCAAGCAGCACGCGGGCCATGCCGCCGCGGGCCAGCTCGCGTTCGAGGACGTACTTTCCGAAGACTTGGGGGTACATTCGCGGGGATCGGCAGCGCCGCCTTGTCGGCTCGGGGATTCTACCAGTGTCTTTCGCGTACCGTACCTTTCCGGCTCAGCCTCGCGGACCGCTCGTCGCGGCCGCTCTGGCCGTTTCAGCCCTCGCGCTCGTCGCCGCGTCGTGTGCGCCGGAGGCCGACATCGACGAGCGCAGCGTGACGCTCCACGTGCCCCTCGCGTGTCCCGTCCCGCCCAACGCGTACGCCCTCCTCTATCCCTTTGGCGACTTTCAGCAAAGCGCGGCCTCGCCGTACCAAGTCTTTCGTGAGAGCGCCGCGCGGCTCGACGCTTTGCCTGTCAACACGAGGCAACTGGAGCTCGACTTGGCGGCCGGCGAACGGCGCTTTCGTGGACTCGGGCTCGTGCCAGCGGCGGGGCCTATCGATCTTCTCGCGTGGCCCGAAGGTTCGCCGTGCGCGCTGACGGGGACCATCGGCGCCCCTGAGCGCACCGGACACCAGCTAACGGTCGCCGGTGAGTTCGCTCTGGTGAGCGGCGGCACGGAGCGTGAGCGCACACCCCAATCGTTCCTCGCGGACCTGCGAACGGGCGCCCTCGAGGCGCTGCCGGTGGATGGCGATCTGCGAACGCAGCGCGCGCGCGCCGCTGCCGCCGCGTTTCCCGGCGGTGTCCTCGTCACCGGCGGCACGCGCTCCGACGGAAGTTTGCTCGACAGCGCCGAGCGCCTCACGTTGGCCGACGCCGCGGGGCGGCGCTTCGACGCCGTCATTCCCCTCGGCCAACCGCGCGCCGACCACGCCGCCGTAGCGCTCTCGACAGGGGAGGTGCTGCTCGTAGGAGGCATCGGCAGCCGCTCGCTCATCACGTCGCTCGAGCTCGTGGACGCGAAGGCGGGCCGGGCGCGGACCGCGGGCCTCGCGTCGCTCTCGTCGCCGCGACGGTTTCCGCGCGCGCTGCGCTTGGCCAACGGCGAGATCCTCGTGGCCGGCGGCTTCGATGAAAATGGCGTTCCCGTGCGCAAGCTCGAGTGGTTCACGCGCGACGCCACGTTGGCAGCGCATCCGCCGAAAGAGATCGACGTCGGCAACGAGCAGGGTCTCGTCGCGCTCCCGGCCGGCGGCGCTCTGGTCGTCACCACACAGGCGCCGCCGCTGAGCGGCGCGAGCGTCGTGTTCATCTCCGCCGAAGGCGAGACCGAGACGGCTCCGTCGGTGTTGGGCAACGTCACGCGCGTCGCGCTCTTCGAGGCGGCCGCCGGGGCCCCCATTCTGTGGACCGGCGATCGGTGGCTCCGCTTCCGGCCGTGGGAGGGCGCCTTCGCGCCGCTCGCGCTAAGCGCGACGACCGGGCCGGTCGCCGGAAGCGTCATCGCCACGGGTGATCCGAGCCTGCTGCTGTGGACCGACGGCCCTCGCCTCACGGGCCTCAGGGTCGATCCGCTTCGCGGGCCGTACAGCTCGGAAGTGCGACCGCTCTTGGCCGGCAGCGATCCTTCGCCCATGGCGCCCGATCGGCTCGTGTCTCCCACGACCGCCAGCTCGCTCCGCTTTGACGCCGATCGCGGCCTCACGGTGCCACAAGGCGCACGCGTCGTCGTCGCCGACGCGACCTACGCCGCGTTTGAAGCGGAAATCACGATCACCGAAGGAGCTATGCCGCACCTGGTGCTACGCAGCGAGGGCGGCCTCGAGAAGGAGCTCGGGGGAGACCCGTGCCCGAGCCCGCGCCCTGTGGGAACCACGCTCGTCGTCGCGCGGCGCGGCGCGCGCGTCGAGCAGCGCGCCGAGAGCGGCGCTGCCGTCACGTGCGAGGTGCCTGAGCTCGCTCGCGGACGGGTCGTCCTCGGCTTGAAGGGCACGGGCGAGGGCGCCACCGTGCGCTCCTTCGACATCAAGCGCACGCCGTAGCGACAAGGGCGCGTCTTGTGGCATTCTCGGGCGATGCGTAAACCGACCGCTCTCTTCTTCTCCTGGTTGTCGCAGGCGGAGCCTTTGCCGCCTGCAGCGATAGCGAATCCCCGGCCATCACCGATGGCGCGGATGCCAGCGGCGTCGATGGGTCGACGTCGTCGACGGGCGACGCGGCCGCCACGACCGACAGCTCCGCGGTCCTCGACAGCAGCTCCAGCACCGACGCGACGACCGACCTCGACGCGAGTCTGGAGCAAGACGGCGGCCTCATCACCGACGGCGGTGGAAACCCCGACGACCCCGACGCGGGCCCCGACGACGCGGGCGCGGCTGACGGCGGCGACGCGGGCGCCTGTGGCCCGGCGGCGGGCAACGGCCCCGCGCTCAACTCCGTGTGCTCGTCGATTCTGACGATCCCGCTTGGCGGAACCATCGTGCCCGGCACCTACGATCTGGCGGGCTTCACCGTCACGGGCTCGATTCCGTTCTGTTCCACCTACACGCAGCTCTCCTATTCGGGGCGCCTCGACGTGACGGCGAACGGCGGTGGGTTCAAGCTCGCGGAGCGTGTGGCGCGTTCGGGAACGCGGGCCACGTCTCGGACCTTCGATGCGACCGTGAACAACAAGTTCCTTGCCACCACGCAGCTCTGCGGGAGCGCCGTGACGTCGAACTCGTGGGGCTTCTCGGTGGGCAAGGCCAAGGGGGGCAAAGACACCATCACGTACACCCACGACTCGGGCTCCGCGACGGTGCGTTACTTCTGGATCGCGCGCTAGGCTTGGACGAGCCCCTCTACGACGTCTCTCACGAAGCTGGGCCCGCCGTACACGAAGCCTGTGTAGACCTGAACCAGGTCTGCGCCGGCGGCGAACATCGCGCGGGCACCGGCGGCGTCGCAAATGCCGCCCACTCCGATGATCGTCGCCTGATCGCCGAGTCGCCGCCTCGCCCGCGCCACAACGGCGCAAGCTCGCGCGTGAAGCGGCGGCCCGCTTAGGCCGCCGGCGCCGACGTCGCGAACGGCGGCGGCGTCGGTCACGAGGTTCTTGCGCGAGAGCGTGGTGTTGGTGGCCACGACGCCGGCGAACTCGCAGTCCGCGGCGACGTCGAAGAGCGCATCGAGCTCGGCGTCGTCGAGATCGGGCGCGACCTTCGCGAGCAGCGGCACCGTGTCGCCGACCTTGTGGCGCCGAACGGCGAGCGCACTGAAGAGATCGCGCGCCAGCGCGGGCCCCTGGATGCGCCGCAAGTCTTTCGTGTTGGGTGACGACACGTTCACGACGATGAAGTCGGCGACGGGCCGCACGGCCTCGAAGGCCAGGAGGTAGTCCTCCACCACGCTGCGGAAGTCTTCGACGTCGACGACGCGCGACTTTCCGATGGAGACGCCGACGGGCACCGGCATGTCGCGGCGCGCTCCCCGCAGGCCGATGCGCGCCTCGATGCGGCGCGCGACGGCCGCCGCGCCTTCGTTGGGAAAGCCCAAGCGATTGATGAGCGCGCGGTCCTTGGGCAAACGGAAGAGGTTGGGGCTAGGGTTCGCGTCTTGGGCCACCGCCGTCACGGTGCCGAGCTCGAGGAAGCCGAAGCCGAAGGCAGCGAGCGACCGCGGCCGGAGGGCGTTCTTGTCGAAGCCGCCGGCGAGGCCCACCGGGTTTCGGAACGCGAGGCCGAGCTTGTCGATGCGGAGCGCTCCTTCGGCGACGCGGGGGGCAAAGGACCGAGCCATGGCGTCACGCACGAACGCCGAATGCTCGCCGGCTCCCAGGGCCATCATCGCCATTTCGTGGGCCGTGGCCGCGGGGAACGAAAAGAGCGCGGGCTTCGCCAACTCGTAGAGCACGTGCCTTCTATACCGTCATCTTGGAGGCCGAAGCGAGGCGCGGTATCGTTCGAGGTCGCTTGGCTGCCGCCGAGCCCCATGGAGCTTGCGCATGAAACGATCTTTCCTTCTCGTGAATGCCTTCTTGGCCCTCGGTGCGGTCTACGCGTGCAGCAGCGACGAGACGACGACCAATCCCGCTACGTCAACGGACGCCGGTTCAGGCTCCGAGACCTCCACCGCCGCTGACTCAGGGAGCACCAAGGACAGCGGCGGCGGTAGCGACGCCGCCACGGTTGTCGATACCGGCGTCGACGCCGCGGTGCCAGCCCCGTGCACCGACGCGGAGCTCGACTTGCCGGCAAACGACTACAGCGCGTTCGATGGCGGTGGCCTCGGCCAAGTGGACATCGCCTTTCCGGCGAGCCTCGGCGATGGCGTGAAGCAGTACACGAACCGCTGCGTGAAGATTAAGGCAGGCCAAAAGGTGAGCTTCGGCGGCGCCTTCAACCTCCATCCGCTGACCCCCTTCGGTGGCACGACGCCGTCGCCCATTCCGGCGAACACCAACGTGACGCCCGATGCCGGGTACCTCGAGGTCACGTTCCCAAATCCCGGCACCTACGGCTACCGCTGCGGCTTCCACCCGCTCGTGATGAACGGCGCCGTCAAGGTCGTGCCCTGAGCACCGAACGAATGAGCCGCGGCGCGTGAGCGCGAGGCGCGAGCGGGGAGCCTTCGGGCTTCCCGCGTCGCTTTGTGCATGCCTTCTGACGTCAGCGTCGGCGAGCGGGAATCAGGCGAGCGCGCGAGTTGACGACGAGCGTGCCGAGTCGCGTCGAGACGCTGCACTCCTTGACCTGCGCATGGAGCGCGCGCACGGCCGTCAGGAGCGCGTGGGCGAAGAACGCGCTGAGCAAGACGCCGATGTCTTCGCCCTGATAGAGCGCGACGACCAGCGCGAGGCCAACGGCGTAGACGGCGAGCAGCGACAAGAGGCCCGTGCGGCGCCGCGCTTCGTCAAACTCGGCCCAGTCGGTGGCTTGAATGGGGCGCCGCGGCGGGGCGGACGAGCGGGCTCGGGAAGCCGTGGAAGAGACCGGAATGAGAAAGTGAGACGAGGCGCTCATGAGTACTCCTGGGCGTTAATCTCGTCGGTGCACGAAGTGTGCGCGGGTGGCGGACATCTGCCCGGCCGTGAATTGTCAATGATTTCCGGGTGCGGCGCCGCTCATGGCGGGTCCATTCCGATCCACGTTGTCCCTGGCGCGCTCCCACGAGGCTTGCGTACCGTGGTGGCCTCCCTCGGGCGAAGGACCGCTTGTGAAAAAACCTGATCGCCGAATTGCCGAGCTGACCGAGAAGTACAACCAGGCCTCCGAGCGCGATCGGCCCAGGGATGCGCTCGCCGCGCTCCGCGAGCTCGAGTCGCTCGATGCCATTGACGCGCGGTGGTCTCATCGCCTCGGCGACGCGCTCCGGCGCCTGGGGGACCTGAAGGACGCCGAAGAGGCTTACGTCCGCGCCATGGAGCGCTACGCGGCGCAGGGCTTCGTCACCAAGAGCCTCGCCATGGCGAAGGTCGTCGAGTCGCTCAACCCGTCGCGGGCCGTCGCCCACGAGGTCGACGCCGAGCCGGCCCGCTCGCTGATGGTGAAGCCTCCCATCGAGCCGCTCTTCGAACGCGCGGCCGTGCTCACGCCGGCGGCCGAGCCTTCGAGCGAGGAGCTGCGCTTCGACGATGGGCCCTCCACCTCGCACATCTACGATCTCGCGCCGCTGCGCGGTGACGCCGAGCCCTCCGTCATCGAAGTCACCGACGACGATCTCATCCTCATCGAGGACGACGACGAGCGCTCGACCGCGGAGGGAGAAGCGAAGATGGCGGCCTGCGCGCTCTTCGCGTCCGTCTCCGCCGATGCGCTGCGGGCCCTCGCGGGCGCCGCCGAGCTCATCGACCTTTCCGCGAACCAGGTGGTGGTGCGGGAAGGGGAGCCGGCCGACGCGTTCTTCGCCATCGCATCCGGTGCCGCGCGCGTCGTCTTCCCCGGGGGTGGCGCGTTCCCCGACGGCATTCGACTTCGCGAGGGGGAGATCTTCGGTGAGTCGTGTCTCCTCGGCGACGCGCGAAGGCAAGCGACGGTGGTGGCCGACGGGCACTTGCTCGCGCTGCGCATCGGCAAGAGCAAGCTCGATGGCATCGTGGCGGCCCACGCCGATGTAGAGGCTGCGCTCTACGGCTTGCTTACGCGGCGGCTGCTCACGAACACGCTCCACGCCTCGCCGCTCTTCGCGGCGTTCGATCCGCCGACGCGACTCGAGATCGCGCGCAGCTTCGAGGTGAGGCGAGCGCCCGTCGGCACGGTCCTCGCCGAGAAGGGCAAGCGCGCCGACGGCCTCTACATCGTCTTGGCAGGCGAGATGAGCGACGACGCGTCAGGGCAAAAGCTGGGTCGGGCAGCCACCTTTGGTCACGGTTCGCTGCTCTCGCGGACGCCGTCCTCGGTGACGCTCACGGCGGCGACCGAGATGCTCCTCTTGCGGCTCCCGCAGGCGGCCTTCTCCATGTTCGTCGCGATGTACCCGCCGGCGCTCTCGCACCTCGCGGAGCTCAGTGGGGATGTCGCGGTGCCGGTGGCGTGAGCGCGGGGCATGAAACACCGTGCACGTCCACGGACGTCCAGGAGCACGGGCACGTTCACGGGGGGAGGGGGAGCATTTACGGGGCCTAGGCACTGACGTAGAGGAAATTCATGCGGCACCTGATCGCGCTCATTCCCGGCGACGGCATTGGCAAAGACGTTCTCGCAGAGGCGAGGCGGCTGCTCGTTCATTACAAGGAAGACCGCAAGCTCGACCTTGAGCTCTGGGATCTCGACCTCGGCGCCGATCGGTACCTGCGCGACAAGGTCACGTACCCCGACGACGTGCGCTCGCGCATCGAGCGCGAGGCGTCCGCGGTGCTCCTCGGTGCGCTGGGCGACCCGCGCGTGCCCGGTCTCGAACACGCGCGCGACATTCTCTTCGGCCTCCGCTTCGGCCTCGATCTCTACGCCAACGTGCGGCCCGTCAAGGCGCTCGACGACCGGCTCGTGCCGCTCAAGGGCAAGGGCGCCAAGGACGTGGACCTCGTGGTGTTCCGCGAGAACACCGAAGGCATCTACGTGGGCATGGGCGGGCAGTTCAAGCGCGGCACGCCTGACGAGATCGCCATCAACGAAGACGTGAACACGCGCAAGGGCGTCGAGCGCATCATTCGCGCCGCCTTCGAGTACGCCAAGGCGCACGGCCACAGCGTCGTCCACATGGCCGACAAGTCCAACGCCATGCGGCACGCGCATGAGCTCTGGTACCGCTGCTTCTTCGAGGTCGCCAAGGAGTACCCGGGCATCGAGCCGAAACACGTCTACGTCGACGCGCTGTGCCTCTACCTCGTGCAGGATCCGTCGCCGTTCAAGGTGGTCGTGACGTGCAACTTGTTCGGCGACATCGTGACCGACCTTGGCGCCGCGCTGCAGGGCGGCCTCGGCATGGCCGGCAGCGCAAACCTGCACCCGGGTGTCCCGGACCGAGTCGCGATGTTTGAACCGGTCCACGGGTCCGCGCCGCCGCTCGCTGGCAAGGATCTTGCCAATCCGTTCGCGGCGTTCCTGACCGTGGGCATGATGCTCACCCACCTTGGCTACAAGGGCGAGGAAGCGCGCATCGAAGCCGCCGTGTCGGAGGCGCTTCGCGAGCGTAAGTGCACGAAAGATGTGGGCGGCGAGCTGGGGACGCGGGCTGCCGCCGACTTTGTGCTTGGCCGCATCCAACGATCGGCCTGAGCCCGTGTCCTAGCCCCCGTTGTCCTGAGGCCGCTCGCCAAATCTTTTTTCCCGAACTCGGGAACTTCCTCGTCCCCCGCTTGTCTCCACTACTTACGCGGCCTCTCGCGAGGACCCGTTTTGTGAGAACGTTTGTCGTCGTCACGCGTCTAACGAAGACTTGGCGGCCTCGTGCTGCGTTCGTGGACGATTCGGGAGGCTGAATGAGCGGAGTGGCGTGGAATGCGTGGGTGCTTGCGGCGGTCTTCGGCCTTTGGCTCGCCAGCGGGACCCAGCGCGAGCGCCCCCTCGTCGCCACCGATCGCGCGGACATCGTCCGCACCCTCGAGGCCCGCGTCGCTGAGGCCCCCGCCGATGTGTCGGCGCGTCGCGATCTCGCGCAGGCCTACCTCGATGTTCGCGCGCCGGGCCTTGCGCTCCGTGCCATTGAAGCGGCGCCCGAGCGCGTGCGCCACGAGCCGTCGGTCGAGCATGTGTACGCTCGCGCGCTCGCCGAGAACGGTCGCTCCGGCGACGCGCTCTTGGCGGAGCGCCGCGCCCTCGCCGCCTGCGACGACGACACGCGCACCTGCGACGCGTGGTTCATCGCCGCCGCGACGCGTCGCGCCGACTTCTTCTCTGAGCTCGTTCACCGCGGTATCGAAGACGCACAAGCCCATCCCGAGATGAGCGCGGTCGCCTACCACAGTGCAACGAGGCAGGCGCGCCTCGCCGTTCGATGACGAGGGGCGCATGACGCCGTCGTCGCGTCCGCCGACGGCCCTCGCTTGCGCGTGGGTTGCGGCGGCGGGCCTCGTGACGATGGGCTGCGCTCGTCCCCCGCAGGCGAAGGTCGCGGTCCGTCCCGCGTCGCACGACGACTCGCACGATGACGTCGCGCCGCGCGCGCCGTCACGGATTCCCTTCGCGCTGGCGACCCGCGAGGACGCCATCGTTCGCGTCGTCGTTGCCGGCCGTTCCTCTTGCAGCGGCACCCTCGTCGATGAGGATCTCGTGCTCACGGCGCACCACTGCGTCGTGAAGAAGTCCGACGCCGGCGAGCTCACGCCTACCAAGCACCGCGCCGAAGAGATCACAGTCGAGCTTGGCGGTGACGACATCGCTTGGGGGCAGGTCAGCGTGAAACACGTCGTGACGCCGCCGTGCGGCCACGGCGGCGGTCGCGGCGACGTGGCCGTCTTGGTGCTCGAGCGGAAGCTCGTGGGCGTGGCGACCATGCCCACGCGGCTCGACGCGCCGCCTCACGTGGTCGTGGCGCCGCAGTCGCAGGCGCCGGCGTCGCTTCACGCGGCCATGGAGGCGGCGGTGCCGAACAAGGCGAAGCACATCGCGCAGGCCGATCCCATCGGCTTTGGTCGCTGCGCGTCGTCGGCCGGCGGTGTGCATCGCCGCGCCCGCACCGGCGGGGACATCGAGACCGTTTCGAGCGGCACGTTTCGATTGAAGGCCTCCGTGTGCCCTGGCGATTCCGGCGGGCCCGTCTTGCTCCGTGGCACACAGGAGATCGTGGGCGTCATGAGCATGAGCGCGATGGACGGCGACGAGCGGACGGCCGGCATGTCGATCGTCGCCCGCATCGACGCGGTGCGGCCGGTCTTCGCGCAGGCACGAGCCATCGCCGATGGCGCGTCGCCGGCCGAGCTTCCGCCGATCAGCTGTCCGTGAAGCGACGCGGCGCTCGCGCGCCGCTACCGCTGAGCGTCCGACGCTTCTGACGCGTGCGGCTCATCGTCGTCGTTCTTCCAACGCACGAGCTCGGCGGCGATGGCGATGGCGATCTCGTCAGGCAAGCGCGCCTTGATGTCGAGGCCAAGGGGCATGCGAACCCGTTCGATGTCGCGCGCTGCAACGCCTTTCGCCTCCAAGCGCTGCCGCGTCCGTTCCGCCTTCGCGCGACTGCCGACTCCGCCAACGAAGCGGAAGCCCCGCCCGAGCGCCCACTCGATGGCCCGCTGATCGAGGCCGTGATCATGCGTCATCACGAGGCAGACGCCCCGGGGATCGATCTCTCTTCCGGCGTCGTCGAACTCCCCCACAACGACGCGCGCCGTTGGGAACCGCGCCGCGTCGGCCCACTCGCTGCGCTCATCGACGACGGTGACGGCGAAGCCGAGCCTCGCGAGCGTCGGCGCGAGGGCGCTCGCCACGTGGCCGGCGCCCACGATGAGGCACGGCAAGAGACCCGATAGCGGTTCGATCAACATCGTCACCCTCCCGCCGCAACACATGCCAAGCTCGGCGCCGAGTTTGTACGTCACCACGCGGTGCGCGCCGCGGCGAAGCACAAGCTCGTTTAGGTCTTCGAGGACGCGGCGCTCGAGGCCGCCGCCGCCGACGGTGCCGAGGCACGAGCCGTCGGCGCCGAGGTAGAGCTTCTGCCCTTCCGTGCCCGGTGCCGAGCCGTGGCGTTCGATGACCGTGGCCATCGCGCCCGAGACGCCCGCGAGGCTCTTGGTCCCGGCCAAGTGGAGGACCTCGGCGGCTCGTGCGCCCCGCGGGAGCGGAAGAGCGTCGCCGTCTTCCTTAGCCATGTCAGCCGCCGATGCCGCGCATCGAGACCTTGGCGGCGCTGGGCTCGGTGCATCCCTTCCACACGTCGCCGTCGGGCTTTTCAGCCCATGCGCGTGTGACCGCTTCGGCGATGGCGCCTTCGTCACCGCCTTTGGCGATCTCGCCCGCGGCGACGCCGTCGTTGGTCGCGAGGCAAGGCCTTAGGACGCCGTCGCTGGCGACGCGAAGCCGATCGCAACCTTGGCAATAGGTGTCGCTCGTGCCGCTGATGAAGCCCACGCGGAGCGTCGCGTCGTGGCGTGCGCTGACGTATTTGGCCGGACCGCGATCGGGATCGACGCGTCCGTCTTCGGCGATGAGCAGGTGGGCGAGCTTCGACTTCATCTCGGCGGCCGTGACGACGCGGTCCTTGAGCTTGGCGCCTTCCCCGATTTGCATGATCTCCAGGAACCGCGGCTCGATGCCGCGCTCCCAAGAGAAGCGCACCAGCTCCTCGAGCTCGCCGTCGTTCTCGCCGCGCATGATCACGGCGTTGAGCTTCAGGCGTGAGAAACCGGCGGCTCGCGCTGCCTCGATGCCGCGAAGCACGGTGTCGAGGTTGCCGCCGCGGGTCATTCACCAGAAACACGCCGAGTCGAGCGTGTCGAGCGAGATGTTGATGCGCTCGAGGCCGGCCTCCTTGAGCGGTCGCGCGAGCTTGGCGAGGCGCGTCGCGTTGGTGGTCATGGCCAAGTCGTCGAGGCCGAGCGAGGCGAGAAAGCCGATGGCTTCGAGGATGTCGCCGTGGAGAAGCGGCTCACCGCCCGTGAGTCGCACGCGCCGCACGCCAGCGCGCACCAGGCCGCGGATCATGACCTTCCAAGCCGCGAGGTCCAGCCGCTCGTCTTTGTAGCCGTCCTTCTTGTGTGGGCGGCAGTAGACGCACGCGAGGTCGCAGCGATCGGTCAGCGAGAGTCGAACGGATCGGGGCGCCACCTTTGCCGCTGGCTTCGCCGACGGCTCTCTCCAAAGGGGAAGCGCGCGCACGGCCCGAGTCTAGCCGAATGTTCGATGTTTGGGGCTGCGGCGAGGTCCCGTCGGAGCGGCCGGTCGGTGCTCGACGTCCGACGCTCATCGTCGCTACGATGCGCCGATGTCGAACGCGCCGGACGCGCCGCCGCCTGCCCAAAGCGCCGCCAATCCCCCCAGTCCGCTCGCTACCCCGCTCGCGTGGGACCTCGTCGCCGACGATTACACCGCGGAGCTCGTTCCTCAGTTTGAGCGCTTTGCGAGCGATGCGCTCCGCCTGGGCGGCACGAAGCCTGGCTCGCGCATCCTCGACGTCGCTACGGGCCCCGGCTCTTTGGCGCTGCTCGCCGCCCCCACTGCCGCGAGCGTGGCCGCCCTCGATTTCTCCGAGACGATGATCGCCCGCCTCCGCGATCGCGCCGCCGCCGCGTGCGTCACGAACGTCGAGCCGCGCCTTGGCGACGGGCAAGCGCTCCCCTACGACGACGAGTCCTTCGACGCTGCGTTCTCGATGTTCGGGCTCATCTTCTTCCCTGATCGCGTCCGTGGTCTCTCGGAGATGAGGCGCTGCCTCGTGCCCGGTGGGCGTGCCGTCGTTGCGAGCTGGAAGCCCTTCGATGACGTCCCCATCATGAAGCTCTTGTTCGCCATGTTGCGTGAAGTGCTGCCGCACTTGCCCTTTGGTCAGGGCAAGGCGCCGCTCGGCAGCGTCGACGAGTTTCAGACCGAGTTTGCGGCCGCCGGCTTCGCCGCCGTAGATGTTCACCCGGTGAGCCACGGCGCCGACGCGCCGAGCACGGCGGACCTGTGGGCCTCCTTCCAGCGCACCCTGGCGCCGCTCGTGCTGCTCCAGCGAAAGATGGGTGCCGCTGCGTGGGCGCCCGTGCGAGAGCAGATGGGCAAGCGCCTCGAAGAGGAGCTCGGTGCCGGGCCCCAGCGCATGGACCTGCACGCGTGGCTCGGCGTCGCGTCTCGATGACGCCCGCCGAGGTGCACGCTACGCTCGCCGGCGATGGCGACCGACGAGCTGACTCACCTTAACCGCGCGGGTGAAGCGCACATGGTCGACGTGGGCGACAAGCCGGTGACGCTGAGGCGCGCCGTGGCGCGGGCGCGCGTCACCATGGCGGCCGAGACGTTTCGCCGCCTCTCAAGCGGCGACACACCGAAGGGGGACGTCCTCGCGGTGGCGCGAGTGGCCGCCATTCAAGGCGCGAAGCGCACCAGCGAGCTGATTCCGCTGTGCCACCCGATCCCCCTGACGCGCGTCGACGTCGCCATCGCCCTGGTCGATGGCGGCGCTACCGTCGAGGTCACCACCGAGGCGCGCGATCGGACCGGCGTCGAGATGGAGGCCATGGTCGCCGCCTCCACGGCCGCGCTGACGCTCTACGACATGCTCAAGGGCATCGATCGAGGCATGTCCTTCGACGTCGCGCTCATCGAGAAATCCGGCGGCAAGAGCGGGCACTTCGTTCGCGAGGCGCCGTGAAGGTTGCCATTCGAGAAGCACGCTTGTCGGTTGACGAGGTGATCGACGCTGTCGCGAGGCCCTCCGCGGGCGGCCTCTCGGTCTTCATCGGCGCCGTGCGCAATCACAGCGACGGACGTGAAGTCACGAAGCTCGAATACTCGGCCTACGTGAGCATGGCGGAGCGCGAGATGGCGCGCATCGCCGAGGAGATTGAGCGCGAGGTCGAGGGGACCGTCGTCTCGGCCATTCACCGGGTTGGGGAGCTCGCCGTTGGTGACGCCGCCATCGTGTGCGCCGCCAGCGCGCCTCACCGCGGCGAGGCGTTCCGTGCGTGCCGGTTGCTCATCGATCGCATCAAGGAGCGGGTGCCGATCTGGAAGCGCGAGACGGGGCCCGACGGGGCCGCGTGGGTCGGCTGGGTCGACGCGCGCTGCGCCGCCGATGGGCACGACCACGCGCACGAAGCCGGCGTTGACCACAACGGACACGAGGGTGCTTGAAGCGCTCTTTCAGGACTTTGTGGGAGCGGAGGCCTTGACGTCTCCTCCGGCCTGTCAGGGCGGACGCTCGCGAGCCTCAGCCGCCAGCGACCGGCGGGATCAATGCGACGACGTCGCCGTCTTCGAGGGGCTCCGCGTTCGTGGCGAAGGTCTCGTTGCGCGCGAACCGCACCGCTGAGAGGCGCCCGGCGAGGGGGGCGTGATGGGCCTCGAGCCACGCCGCGAGATCGGCGATCGTCTTGACGCTGGGCGCCAGTTCCACGCGCTCTTCGTCTTTGCCGACGAGGTCTTTCACGGCGGCAAAATAGAGGGACCGTGATCTTCAAGTCTTTCCCCGTGCCCGTGCCCGTGCCCGTGCCCGTGCCCGGTCCGCCCGCGCAGCAAATCCACCGCGTGCTCCAAGACCGGCGCGATGAGCGCGCACGCTCCGAGCCGCACCGCCGCCGTGCTCCCCGGCAGCGACGCGACGAAACACGTTCTTACCGTCCCCGCGGTCGCGCGTGACAACATCGCGCGCGGGCCGATCTCCTCCCACGAGAGTCTCCGAAAGGCTTCGCCGAAGCCGTCGATGCGCTTCTCGAAGAGCGCCTCCACCGCCTCGAACGTCTGATCGCGCGGCGCGATTCCCGTGCCGCCCGACAAGACGACGGCATCGGCCTCGTCTCCGTCAACCACTTGGCGGATCAGCGCCGCGATGCGGGCCGGGTCGTCGGGCACAATTTCGTGTCGCAACAGGGCGAACCCGCGCAGCTCCTCGCGGAGCGCTTCTCCCGACCGATCGTCCGACGGCGTGCGCGTGTCACTCACGGTGACGGTGATGATGCGGGGTGGCACGGGCCGATGGTACGCTCCGCTCCCCATCATGTGCGGAATCGTTGCCTACGTTGGTCCCAAAGAGTGCGCCACCATCCTCGTCGAGGGCCTGCGCAAGCTGGAGTACCGCGGCTATGACTCGGCGGGCCTCGCCGTTCAGACGGGTCGCGGCGTCGAGATCGTGCGCGCCGTCGGCAAGCTCGCCAACCTCGACGCGGCGCTCAAGAAGACGCCGCTCGTGGGCATCGCGGGCGTGGGCCACACGCGCTGGGCCACGCACGGACGCCCCAGCGAGGCCAACGCCCACCCGCACGTCGCCGGGAAGGTCGCCGTGGTGCACAACGGCATCATCGAAAACCACGCCGAGCTCCGCCGCGAGCTCGAAGGCAAAGGCGTGCGCTTCTCGAGTGACACCGATACGGAGATCGTCGCGCACCTCATCGACGAGGCCGACCGCGCTTCGTCGGGGCCGCTCGACGCCGCCGTGCGGACGGCCCTCCGCCGCGTGCGCGGCGCGTACGCTATCGCTGTCGTGCACGGCGATCGGCCCAGCGAGATCGTCGTGGCGAAGGACGCCTCGCCGCTCGTGATCGGCCTCGGCGAAGGCGAGACGCTCGCCGCCAGCGACGTGCCGGCGCTCCTGGCGCACACGCGCGACGTCATCTTTCTTGAAGACGGCGAGCTCGCGGTGTTGACGGCGGCCGGTGCGGCCATCACCAAGCTGAGCGGCGAAGTCGTGACGCGCGCCAAGAAGCGCATCGACTGGTCGCCGTCGCAGGCAGAGAAGGGCGGCTACAAGCACTTCATGCTCAAGGAGATCTACGAGCAGCCTCGCGCCATCGAAGACACGCTACGCGGGCGCATCGATCGCGGCGTCGACGTCGTCGGCGAAGAGCTCGGCTTGAGCGCCGAGGCGGTCTCGAAGATCGGCCGCGTGTATTTCGTCGCGTGCGGCACGAGCGCCCACGCGGCCATGGCCGGTCGCTACTGGATCGAGCAGCTCGCGAAGCTCCCATCGACGGTGGAGATCGGTAGCGAGGTCCGCTACCGCGAGCCCGTCTTTCTGCCGACGGATCTCGTCGTGGCCGTCAGCCAGAGCGGCGAGACCGCCGACACGCTCGCCGCCGTGAAGGCCGCCAAGGCCGCCGGGGCGCGCATCCTCGCCGTCGCGAACGTCTTGGACAGCGCGATCCCGCGCGCCGCCGACGGCGCGCTCTACACGCATGCGGGCCCAGAGATCGGCGTCGCTTCGACGAAGTGCTTCACGACGCAGCTCGCGGCGCTCTTGCTCCTCGCGGTGTACATCGGTCGCCGCCGCGGCGTTTTGCCGCCGGAGGAGGCCAAGCGCATTCTTGACGAATTGGTGCGCGCGCCCGCGTACATCCGCGAAGTGCTCGAGCAAGCGGAGATGATCAAGCGCATCGCGAAGCGCCATCACCGCGCGCTTCACATGTTGTTCCTCGGTCGGGGCACCGGCTATCCGGTGGCTCTCGAGGGAGCGCTCAAGCTCAAAGAGATCTCGTACATCCACGCCGAGGGCTACGCCGCCGGCGAGATGAAGCACGGCCCCATCGCGCTCATCGACGAATCGATGCCCGTCGTTGTCGTGGTGCCGCGCGACGCGCACTACGAAAAGACGCTGTCGAACCTGCAAGAGGTGAAGGCGCGCGAAGGGCACATCATCGCCGTCATGACGCGCGGCGATCACGAGGTCTTGCAGCTCGTCTCCGATCAGCCGGTGATGCCGCCCGTGTCGGACCGGTTCTCCGGGCGCCCGCCGTCGCAGCTCAGCTTGCCCGACGTCGTCGAGGTGCCCCCTTGCGCGCCGGAGATCTTGCCGATCATTACGGTGGTGCCGCTGCAGTTGTTGTCCTATTTCATCGCCGATCTCAAGGGCACCGACGTCGACCAACCGCGCAACCTGGCGAAGACGGTCACGGTGGAGTGAGGCGGCCGGAACAACGGGACCCCATGGGACGGAGCGCCGCCGGAAGGATCAGGCCGTGCCGGCGCGCTCGCGCTCGAGGAGCACCACGCGACCGTTGACGTTGAGGACCTGCGCGCCGCCGCGGATGTCCGTCATGGGCTCGCGCCAGTAGAGGTGGCCGCAGACGACGAGCATCTCGCCGCTCCGATCGAAGGCCTGGCGAATGGACGCGTGGCCGCGGAGCTCGCCTCGTTTCGCGTCGGGTCCCTGGTGAAGTACGACGAGCGCGGGCTTTTGGTCGAGGACCCGGCGAAGGGCGCGCAGGTATTCCTTCTCCTCGCGGCGCCCGGGCTTTGACGCGTCGCCGATCATGTACCCCACGCCGCCGACGCGCACGCCGTCGAGCACCACGCAATCGCCGTCCAAGAGGTTGACGCGACCCTGCGCCGCGAACCGATCGCGCTCTTCGCGCACGTCACCGAAGGTGTCGTGGAGGCCGGCGACGCCGGCGACCCAGCGGTGCCGACCCGCGAACGCATTCCAGACGGGCCTCACGTCTCCGGAGACGCCGAGCTCGTCGGCGTTCGGCGCGCTGTAGAGATTGCCCGCGAGGACGACGCCGACCTTCGAGAGCGGTGGGATCGTGCCGCGCTCCGCGAGGAGCGAGAGCTCCTCCGACAAGACCTCGCCGACGAGGCGGGTCGCCTCACGCGATTGGAGCATCGCGATGCCCTGAAGATCGGACGCGACAACGAGCGCCTCGACTCCTTCGGGAAGGCCCCGGATGACGCCTCGATGGACCTGGAGGCTCTTGGCCTCGGACTTTCCTCCGCCAGCGGCCACGCGCTGCTGAATCGTGTGAATGGGGGCGGCGTCGATGCTCAGGATCTTCATGCGTGCGGGGAGCGTAGTCCTTTGCGGGCCGGCGCGTCGATGCAAGCGCTAGGGGCGCACGAAGACGACGAGATCGTCGATGCGGATCTTGACGGGCGCCGCGCCGTATTGGCTGCCGATGGCCACGGTGAAGGCACGACGTCGCTCGAAGTCTTGTCGAGCTGGCCGATCTCCACTGCCGCCTGAGCCGGCTCGGTCTTGGAGAAGACCGTCTTGCTCTTTTTCGCGACGAGCTCCACGGTGAACGCCTTACCGGTAAGGCCCAGGCAGGCGGAGCCGCCGTCAAAATTGCGAAACGCGCAAACGCTCTGGGGCCCACTTTCAAAATCCTGAAGGACGAATTGGTGCCTCAGGCCGACGGGGTCGACGTACGTCAAGAAGCTGATGTACGTGTACCCACCCGCGTCCAAGATCTCGGCGTAGCCGTACGGCTCGACCTCGACCTTGGCCTGAATCACGATCGACGCGTTGGCCCCGATCGCCGAGTTCGCGTAGGACCAAGCGAGCTGTGCTTGGTCGCCGGCGGCGAGGTCGACCTCGAGGAACTTGTTCGAGTCTTGCTTGTCGACGATGATGCCGCCGTCGCCGGCTCCCTTCAACGTGACGCCTGCGTCACCGAGCACGTTCTTGTTGAGGGCGTTGGGCCCTTCGAAGTCGAGGCAGAGGGCGGCCCCATCGACGGTGTCGCAAAACGTGACGACGGGAACGTCCGCGTCGGAGAGGAGGCCACCGTCGCCAGCCGCATCGGCTTCGCCAGCCTCCACGACGGCCGTCGCCGTCGCGTCTGCGCCCCCATCGTTCGGCGCCGGCGCGTCGCGCTCCTGGAAACTGAGGAGCGCCTGGCAAGCCGTGGCCGACGCGGCCAACGCAAGCGTAACGCTCGACAGTCGCATGGGCGCAGCATAGCCGAACGGACTCGCCCTCTTCTTCAAGAGGCCTATTTGTGCGCTCGGGCCCCCCCCAGCGCCGGTGATTTGCGCTGCCATTTGCGCTGCGAGGACAATCTCGTGAGGGGCGCCCCACGACGGAAGGTTTTTTCGGATGGTTCGTAAGTGGGGGCAACCAAGGAGCCACACGCATGCGCTTGTCCCTCGCCCTTCTCGCCCTCGCCGCGTTCTCGTCGAATTTCGCCTGCAGCGCCGCGCCCGAAGAAGAAGCCCTCGCCATCGACAGCGAAGCGGAGCTCCGCACGCTGACGGCCGCGGAGCTCGCCGGCGACATCACGTACGGGACGAGCGCCATGGAAGTGCAGCACCCCGGCGAGTCCACGAGCCGCCGCACCTACCGCGCGGTTCGCTTTCAGGGAACGGCCGGTGACGAGATCGACGCGTCGGTCATCGGCGGCAACGCGGCGCGTCCCGTCCTCTACCTCTTGGGCGACCGCTTCCAGACCATCACGAGCAACGACGTGGCGGCGCCCAACGACGGCGTGCACGTGACGCGGCGCCTCACGCGCACCGGGACGTACTACCTCGCGTTCCGCACCAAGGAGGGCTGGCGCACCAAGTTCTACGTCTCGCTCCGCAAAGCGAACGGTGCCGTCGAGCCGCCGCCTCCTCCTCCTCCGCCCGTGGCCACGTGGCGCACAGCGCTCGCTGGCGCCGACCGCTTTGGCGTCGTGTTTGACGGCGCCATCTCCACGAGCACGTCTGCCATCGGCATCTACTGCCGCATCTCCGTGAGCGCCGCCTCCATCCGCTGCGCGTCCAACGGCTACGACTACAATGGTGCGACCGCCGCGATCCAGGACGACGGCTCGTTCGCCGTCAACACGCGCACGAACCAGGCCCGCGCCGGCGACGAACTCAAGGGCTCCATCAACGCCGACGGCTCCGTGACGCTCACGCGCTTCGCACACTACGAGTGTTTCCAGACGTCATCGTTCTGGTGCGAAGGCCGCGAAGCCGACGGCGCGATGATGCCGCGCCGCGCGAACGCCTTCGAGCTCTGCCGGACGCCTGATCAGCACTTCTATCAAGGCGGATGGGCGTCCGGGTATTACCTCGCGTGCTCCGCGTGCAACGGTCAGTGCGAAAACGGCCGGTGAAGCGCTGAAGACCGCGTGCGAGCCGAAAGAGGTCGAGCGTTCAAGATGCCCGGCGCAGCCGCTCCGCGATCAGTGCATTCACGCTGACCCCTTGCTTGCGCGCTTCGCGCTCGAGTTTGCGCCATTCTGAGGCGGGGAGCCGAACGCTCCGCACCGCAGTCGGTGGTCCTTTGGGCCTTCCGCGGCGGACGAGCTTGCCGAGCGAGGTGGACGGCATCTCCCATAGCGACCAAAGGGCAATCCCATCCGCGGGGTCGTAGTCGGCGAACGGATTGCCCGGCACGCGCTTCCACTTCCTGAAATCAATTCGCTCTTCACTCCAGGCCTTCATAAATTCCCCTCTGTGCTGGGCTTGCCTTGCGCGCGCTGACGATGCGAATCGCGTCGCGACCGACTTCCGCGTGCACGACGAAAAGAAGCCGACTCTTCTTCGAGAGCGCGATGAGGATGAGTCGATCCTCATAGGCTGGGGCCACGTTGCGGAAGTAGCACCCGTTGGCGTCGTCGAAGCAGGTGGCGGCCTCGTCGAAGGACACGCCGTGCTTCTTCAGGTTGGTCTTGGCCTTGGTTGCATCCCAAGTGAACTTCACCTCATTGTTGTAACACAATAAATATCCGGGACGCCCATCTGTGACATCCAAAAACGGTAGCCGCGAGCTTGCGCGGCGGGTCGCAGTCCCCGGTGACCTCACTTCAACACGCACCGCGGATCCGGCTCAAGGCCCGGGAAGATTCGGTCGACGAAGCGCCGATCGTGCGCGAGTCGCTCGACGAACTCGGCGAAGCTGAGAACAGCCGAGAATCTGCATGCGCCGCTCGCCCTCAGCCCGTCGTCTCCGGCGCCAGGTCGTCCCGGAGCATCGAGTAGAGCACCAGGTCGTGGCGCTTTCCGAGCCTGAACTGCGCGCCGCGCAAGATGCCTTCGCGCTGGAATCCCACGCGCTCGGCGACGCGTTGCATGGCCAGGTTCTCCACATCCGTCGAGCCCTCGAGGCGTCCCACTTCGAATTGCTCGAAGAGGTAGCGCACGAGCGCGCGCATGGCCGATACGCCCAGGCCTTGGCCACGGTGCTCGGGGAAGAGCACGATTCCCAAATTGAACGCGCGGGAGCCTGCGTTCGGGCCGTATGCCGCGGTGTGCCAGCTCGCGGTGCCCGCCAGGTCGCCGTCACCGAGAACGACCGCCAGGCGGCCGCGCTCGCCGCCCGCTGGGAGGAAGCCGTCTTCGGCGAACCGCTTTCGGAGCGAACCTGCCCCCGTGAAGCCGAAGTCGTCGTAAGGCGATGACGCGCGCTCGGTCTCGCTTCGAGAGAGCGCGTCGAGATCGGCTTCGCGGACGGGACGGAGGATGGGGCGCATGGCACGGTCATCCTTGAGCCGAAGCTTGCTCCCGGCAAGAGCGGAATGGGAAGGCGCTCCGGCGCCCAGGTGAACGCGCTCGCGGGTCTCCGAGCGTCGCGCGCTCCAAAAGGCTTCGGGAGAGCGCATGGCGCGGATACCTTGAAGGCATGACGCTCCGCACGCGACGGTCCGCACGCATCGCCCTTGTGCTCCTTGCCGCCGCTGCTCTCTTGGCGGCCTGCTCGTCGGAGTCCGAGTCGACCGGTGGTGCGGGCTTGGCCGGCGCGGCCGACGGCGCCGCGGGGCCCGGTGCCGATGGCGCTTCGGCGTCCGACGGCTCCGGGGCGACGCTCACCGATGGCGCGGTCGTGCCGGCGAGCGATGCGTCCGTCACGCTGCCCTTCGACGGGGGCACGGTCGTCGCGTGCAGCGGGGTGCCCGACAGCGGTGGACTCACGTTCACGACCGTCTGCACCTTGAACATGCCGCTCAGCGGCGCCGCCACCACGACGCTGGATACAACCGGCTGTGCGAGGCCCGCGCCCGACACCTTCACTTGGGACGCGACCAGCAGCGCCGGAAAGTTCGCCGTGAAGATGCAGCTCACGGCACCGCTGGCGGTCGATACCGTGGGTGTGTTTCCGCTGCAGGGCTTCGAGCTCTCGACCACACAGAGCGGGGGCAACAAGTGGACGGCACCCAGCGGCGCTTGCTCCATCGCGATTACGCGCAGCGAGTGCAAGCCGTCGAAGCAGCACCCGACGCAGCGCATCGTCTCCGGCAACGGCGCCTGCGCGCAGCCGCTAGCGGGCGCGAGCGGCGGGCCCATGACCGTCGCGCCGTTTACGTTCCTTGTGGCCTTCGACCCGTAGAGCGCATGACAGCGGGCGACCGGCAGCGGGTGCTACCGCACCGTTGGGCACCGAATGCCCGTGGCGCCCGCCGAGTTGTTGTCCTCGAGACACTCCTGCACCAACGACACGCCACTGGCGCCATCGACGCGCACGAAATACGACGAGGGACTCCCTTGACCAGGCACGTCGAGTAAGACGACCTCACTCTGCCCCGGCAGGAGGACCTTCGTCGTGGCCTTCGCCGCCAGGAGCGGCGCCGTCGCGTCGGTGCCCGCGAAGAACTCGACCTTCACGCCGGGGGCTACGCCAAGCGACCCCTGATTCGTCACGCGGGCCCGAAGAAGGAGCGTGGCCGGGCAGCTGGCCGTCGAGACTTCGAAGTCGACGCGCAGGTCGGGCGCGTTGCCCACGCCTTTCCCTTGCGACGAGACTCGGTAGTTGTTGAAGCCGTTCGGGCCAAAGCTCGGCAGCTCCGGTGCGGGAACCCCGCCGGACACGTCGATGTTGGTGATGTGGTACGAGTGCTGGTTCCACACGCGCCGCGTGCGAACCCAGCGGTCGTTGGCGTCGCCATAAACAAAGACGCCGCGGCGAGCCGCTAAGCCCGCGTCCCCGTATTGCCCCGCGCAGTCGCCGTCGACGGTGCTGGGCCTGATGTTTGCGACGGTCACGAACTCGGTGTTGTTGTCACCGTCGACGTCCACCAAGATCGGGTACTCGTGGATGGTGGCCGACGTGTTCGGCACCGAGAAGAGCACGCCGCCATCGCGACCTTGGTAGACGCGAGAGAAACACTCGTCGCTGTAGACCACTTCGGCGACGCCATCGCCCTCGAAATCAAAGACGCTCGAGCCGGTGACGTTCGAGGAGAGATCCTTTGTGGGCGCACTCCACAGCACCGTGATGAGGCCGGGGCCGCCGTCGCCGGCCGGGTGGTACTTGAAGACGTTGTACGAGTAGCCACCGGCCGACGAAAACTCCATGGTGCCGTCGCCGTCGAAGTCGGCCACGGTCGGCGGCCCGCCGCGGTTCTTGTTTCGGTCTTGGCCCGCGAGCGTGAAGTCGCGCTCCGCCAGCAGGGCGCCGTTGGTTGCGTTGTGCACGCGGACGCGCCCGTCGCTCACCACCACCAGCTCGGGGGCGCCGGCGTTGTCCAAGTTCGCCACGGCCGTGTAGCCGTCGCGGTATTCCGGCCGTTGCCAAAGGGCCGTTCCGTTCTTTCGGTAGGCTCCGTTGCCGGTCACGACGAACTGCTCCGTCGTGTTCGGATCGCCGTCTACGTCGGCCACAACGCTCACGGGGCCGTAGGTGAAGTCGTTGGCGCCCCAGCGCTCGCGAGCGCCGCCGCCGTCGAAGCGCGTCTGCCCCGCCATGGTGCGGTCCACCAGGGCGCCATGGTGGTTGAGCACGATGCCGCCCACGACGACCTCGGCGTAGCCGGGCCCGTTGGGATCCGTCGCCGGGTCCATGTCGGCGATAGCGACCGTCGCAGAGAGGAACGAGCCGTTGTAGTCGGAGGCGCCGCCGTCGGTGAGCGGGGTCGTCGCCGCCCATAGTCGCGCGCCCGTGGACGCGTTGAAGGCGAGCACGCCGCCGCCCTTTCGCGGAACCACGATGGCGATGGGACCCCCGGGCGTGAGTCGACCCGCCGCGGGCGTGCCGCGCGGGTTAACCTCGTTCTCTGCTTTGTAGACGTCGGTGTTCACGTCGGTCCACTGCTCGAGGCCCGTCTTTCCGTCGAGGCGTCGCAGGTAGGCCGTCTCCGTGTGAGGGAAGCCGGAGCTGCCCGTGTTTGAGCTCGTCACGACGTAGACGTCGGGCGTTCCGTTCTGATCGCCGTCGATCACCACGGCCATGTTGATGATGTTCTCGAAGCCAGGCTTCACCGCGGCGCCGCCGTCGGCCAGCGGCCACTGCCACTCCACGATGGGGTTGAGCGGCGCGAAGGTGGGGAGCAGCTGGCAGCTCGCCCCACCGTCGGGCTGCGGGAGGCACTTCTTCAGCGTTGGCTCGCAGAACTGCGCCTCGTTGCAGTCGAAGGAGTCTTCGCATGGCGAGCCTGGCGTGGTGCACGCGCCGCCAAGGCAGACGTCGCCGGCGTTGCAGCAGGCGGCCCCGCAGCGCGTTCCCGAGGCACACGCCGCGGAGCATGCGCCCTGCACACATTCTTGGTTGAGCGCGCAGCAGACGCTCGGGGTGCCACACAAGAGCGCCGAGACGCACTCGGGGCCCGCGTCGGGGCCCGGCACGAACTGCGTGCCGTCGGGCGCGCTCGCCGCGTCGCCGGCAGAAGACGCGTCGGGGCCCTCCGCATCGACGGGCCCATCCCCAAAGACCGACGTGTCGCTGCCGCAGGCGCCAGCGACCACCGAAGCGGTGGCGACGGCGCCCACGAGGAGAAGCCTGGCTGACGGGAAGTCGAAGGCGCGGCGCAACATCGCACCAAGCGTTTCATGCCTTGGGGACCGCGGGAACCCCCCGCCATAGCCTCGCCGCGCGCTTCATGGACAAATGGGCGCGGGCGCCGCGACGAGCGAGTCGAAGAACTTGGCCGAGCCCGCGTCCGTCACGAGATCGGCCGACAAGATTAGTCCTGCGTCGCCGGGCTGCACTTGCCAAAGCCTTCGGTTCGCCGAGTCGACGGCGTAGAGCGCCGCTCGGCTCGTGTCGTAGCCGATGCGCGTCACGGTGTTGGGAAGGTCGCCAATCCGGCTGGTCGCGGCGTCGGCGCCATTCACTCGGTAGAGCCCGCTCGTGGTGGACGCGATGTCGAGCACGTAAATGTCATCGCCGATCACCGTCATGCTGTCGCAGTCTTCTTGGTCCGTCTGCAAGGGGCCGCCAAGCCTGGTCGCCGTGTTGTCGCCGAGGTCGTACGATACGAGGCTCTCGCTCAAGGGGACGTTCAAGGGATCGCCGTTCCAGTCCGCGCCGCCGAAGAGCGTCCCGCTCGAATGGCGAGCGATGCACTCGGCATGCGTCAACGCACCGCCGTCACCGCCCGCGTCAGAGCGTCGCGTGATGCGGGGCCCTGCCGTGATGGTGCCGGTGCAAAGGTCAACGGTCGCCAAGCGCGGCGCCGTGAGCGCGTCGACGATCGCCCGCATGGTGCTCGCCGCAGGGTCCCACACCATTCGCACGTCGTGCTGTCCGGAGGTTCCGATGGTGGTCACGAGACCCGTGGCCGGATCCACGCGCACGAGCGTGCCCGGCCCCGCGTCGCCCGGCGACGTGAACACCGAGAGATGCGCGTAGAGATAGGTGCTCCCGCTCATTGCATCGGCCGCGTCCGAGTCGGCCTGCCCTGCGTCGAGGGACGTTTCCGCGTCGGCGGCGGCGCCACCTTCCGCGAGCGGCGCGTCGGGCGCGCTTGCGTCGGACGCTTCCGCATCGAGCGAGGCATCGGCAGCCGGTGATTCGCTGCCCGACGGCGCCGGGTCATCGCCGCAGCCAGCATGAACGACCGAGGCGCCGAGGGTCGCCATGGTGAAGAGAAGAACGGCTCCGCGAGTCATGCCTTCGCGTTAGCACGATGCGACGCGTCGCCACCGCGCGGCGTCCGTATGGCAGCCCGCCAGCGGAATACACCCGTGCCGGCGTGGGGTCGCGCCGCCGGCCGCGTTGAGCCTCCGTCGCCGCGGGGCCGCCTCGGGAGCGGCGCGTGGCGTCTCTGCGGCCTCAAGGCGACGCGGGTGTGGCGCGGTCTCGACGTTGGCGCTTCGCGCCGGCCTCGTTCCCGGGGCGGAATCGATGAAACGCTGAGGCACGTCGCTTGCTGCCGCTATCGCGGTGATGAACAACCCGTTCCGCAGCGCGCTTCGAAGCGCAGCCCTCGTCGCGTCGCTCTTCGTCGCCGCTACGGTCGTCGCTGGGTGCGGCGGCCGCATCGCGGACGACACGCCCCTCGGCCAGACCCAACCCGGCACCGCAAAGGCGGGCGCGCCGCGTGCGGCGAGCGCTGACGACCCGACCGCGGATGAGCCCATCGAGCCCCCGCCGCTGCTCGCGATCCCCGACGGCTCCTATGGCTCATGCAAAGGGAACGGCTTCGTCGAGAACTACCAGAACCCGTCAGGGCCAAGCTCGGGCAACTGGGAGATGGACGTGGGGGGTCTTGCGTTTGAGCTCGCGCCCACCGGCGGCGTGCAGGTGACGTACAGCACCACGGGCTCGCGCGTGACCGCGAGCACGCTTCAACTGACCTCTCGCACGGAGACGACGGCCGTCATTGACGCTGGCCAGCGCGTGACGTTGCCGGGTTTGCTGGGCGAGGGGCCGCTGACCGTCGAGGTGGATCGGGGCGTCGTCGCGTGGGTCGGGAGCCTGATCTACTTGGCCTTCGACGCCCCCTTCGATGCACGCTCGCGCATCACGTACTTCGTGGCATGCGACGCGCCGGGCCTTAAGCTGCCCGCACCACCGACCTCCAAGGACCCATCAGGCCTCGTGGGGGCGTTCGAGGGGGTGGCGTGGGGCCACGACTCGCAAACGAACCAGCTCCAGAGCCCCATTCTTGTGGACAGCAAGGGCGGGAAGCTATCGGCGACGACGTGGATGGGCTCGCTCGACTTCGTGACGACGAACTCTACGACCGCCGCGCTGGCGCCGGCGCAGACGTTCATGCTCGGCGGCACGTATTGTTCAGCGACATCGGACCCCATTCTGCTGGAAAACACGGCAGGGGTCATGGTGCTCGACCAGGACACGCTGTTTCTGTTCATCAACGGTGAGCACGACACTCACAAGCCAACCCCTCGGCCCGACCTTCGCTGCCGTGCGCGCACGAGCGCCATGGCGGTCGGCAAGCGCCGCTGAGGCGCGTTCGGACCCCAACCTGGGTCCACCGTGAGGTCCGGGACCTGGGGCGCAGACAGGCTCACACCTGCTCCTCCAATACTCGTCGGCGAGCGGATCGAGCCAGTGCGGGAGGCTCGCCCTCCTGCTACGCAAATTGGCGGCGCCCTGGCGTGCCGACGATTGACAGAGCGAGGGAGCAATCAATGGCTCGATTCTCGATTCTCGATTTCGGTTCTCGCGAGCATTCGGCATCGTCCCGACCGTCAGTGCTAGGCTCTTGTCGACCGCCTGCTGGTTTGTCATAGCGTCCACTTCCTGCAGCGCTGGCGCCGAATCGACCGCGGTTCGGACATCGGCGGTCAGTGACTATTCACTGCAGGGCTCGAGTAACCTGCCAAGCGCTATCCCGAACTCGAAGTGCTTTCAGCAGGGGATGACGGGCCAGAACTACGGCTGCAACAATCAATGGACGCCGACGCCTTGGACCTTCGGTAGCAACTTCACCAACTCGAGCGTCTGGGACAGCGACTTCATTGATCCGCAGGTTCAGAGCGGCGGTGGCGACAACGCGTACTTCGACGTGCCTGGAACGGCGATTGGGTATTTCACCGGTCACGGCATGGACCCCGGCTGCAACGCTCTCGAGTTCTGTTCGTCGTCAGCGCAGTGCAACGCGCCGAACGCGAGCAAGTACCAGATCGGCCCCGGCACGTGCCGGAGCGGGCCGCCCGGAAGTTTTGGTGCTCCGCCCCACGGACCGGTGTGCTGCTACAACACCGACCGGGCCGTGGTGACGAGCTCGGGAAGCAGCTCGTTCGGAAATCGAGCCATCTACAGTCAGGTCTGGCTTGGTCCGAGCGCGCGATGGGCAGCGTGGGGCGAAAGCACGAACTCGGGGTCCTGGTCGAGTGCCGGCACGAACGGTGGTGTGAATCTGGTGGTCCTCGACATTAGCCACGGCGTGACACCGCAGTATTGGGTATCCCAGCTGCGCCCGGCCTTCGCGGGGCTCCAATACCTCGCCACCATCATGCCGACCGCTGGCGATACATCGATCAACACCGAACGAGGTCGATACTTCGCTCAGCGCTGGCAGGCGAACGCCGCCGAGCCCATGGCCAACGCGTGGACGTACACCCTCAATGACCTGCCTCCGACCCTTGGCGATCCCTGCAAACTGACTCCACCTGGTGGTCAGCCGGACTACTCTCTTGGAGGCGGGCACGGAATCAACGGGTGCGGGTGCAACTTCATCATCAGCTTCGACACCCAATCCCGCGCCTACTACAAAATGGCGTACGGAAACTGGAACACGTTGCGCGATGATGCGAACGACAGGATCAACAGCGGATACCACTACTGGTTCGCCGTCTGCAACTACGACACGAACACCTACCCGTGGGCGCTATGAGGGCCGAACGCTGGCGGGGTTGGCTAGCACTCGTCTGCTCGTCCCTCGCGATGGCGTGCACCGCAGCTCCCGAGGAACCCGTAGGGCGCCCGCGGGGGATGACCGCGACAAGGAACCTGTCCGGTGAGGGAGAAGCTCGGGTCCGCGGGTTTGTGCAAACCCTCGACACCTCACGTTTTGACCCCGGCCAGGGGGCGGCCGAGACATTCGAGTCGGGCCTCCGCAAGGTTCGCGGTGCGGCAGGTGTTTTCGCTTTCGACGAAGTCACGGGCGCGGTGATCGCAAGCCGCTCGTCGGGACCGATGCCGCTTCCGTACTCCGGAAGCGGAGGTCTCCACAACAGCGAGGTCCGCGCGTACTTGGTGTCTGCCGGGATCCCCGCCGAGCAGGTGGCATCCGCCGTTGTGCACACAGCGCTTCGGGGCAGCGGGCCCGCGGGTGAAACACCGTCCGTGGGTAGCATGGAGTTCGCAGCCTACTCGACGGTTCTGTCACGCCATGTCGAGGGGGTCGGCGTCGCGGAGTCCATCGCGTGGGCCGAACTCGACGGCGCGGGCCGAGTCGTTGCTGAAACCATCTACTGGCCTGAGCTACCCGTGGCGGCACTCGAGAGCGCCCGCGCATTTCGTGACGTGTTGAAAGATCCCGCTCGGGCGGCTGCGTACCTGCGTGCGTTGCCATCCGATTTGGAGGAGGGCCGAGTCGTCATTCACCACACCCCAATGACGTACCGGATCCCGCGTGCGTGGCGGGTCACGTACGACGCAAGCCCGTCCTCGGGGCCACGGTCGGGAGTTCGCTACTTCGACCAGGCGGGGACGGAGTATGCCGTTCCGATTTCAGATGGGATCCCTGCGCAGCGAGTCGCCGACGCGCCGGGAGGCCGGAAGTAGGTGCTGTGGTCGCGGCTGCTATCGATGGCGCTGCTTGCTGTGGCTTGCAGCACGCCGAGCGCGGAGAGCCCGCGCCAGATCGACGCTGCGGCGCCCGACGTAGGTGCCTGCGAGGCGTTCGCGGGCGACGCGGACAGGAGGGCATTTCCGATACCCTCCGACGACCCCGCGCTCAGCTTCTACGGAGCATTTCTCGTCGACGACGCCCGCAGCTGCCTCGTCGTCGTCGTTCACTCGCTGCCGGGCCTGTGTGTCGTCGAGACCGGTGGCGGCTCGCCCGGCACCGTGTGCCTTGTAAGCCCTGAGGGAGAGCGCTACCTCGTGCGCGCCACGAGCGGAACGTCCTTTGTGGGGGAAGGCTGGACGGGCGAGTCGCTGACGTGGGGCGTCGGTCGAGTCGCACGAGCGACGCAGGCGGAGGTCGACCGCTGTCACGAGACGGAGCGCACCGTGCTCGCACCGAACTGGGACCTGACGCGGAGCGTTTGCGGTGCCAATCGAGATTCCGGCGCGCACGACTGACGCGGGCGGGGCCTTGGTACGGGCCTAACGCGGCGGAGGTGCAGCCCGAACGGGCCTGGAAGCAGACACGCCAGTCGCGGGGAGCAAGCTTGCGCGCGCGCGGCCGGCTCCGGCAAGAAGAATGCAAAACACCCGGCCCGCTCTCCGCGCGCCGGGTGCTTCTCTCAGTCGTTCGTCGGTCGCTCGTCAATGACGACGAACGCTTACGGCTTCTGGTTCGCCGCCCACTGCTCCAGCGTGAGCGGCTGGATGCCCCACTTCGCGGCGCACGCCGCGATGTCGGCTGAGTAACCCACGTTCTCGAACCACTCGAGCATGAGGGCCATGTCTTCGCTGTTCTTGCGGACCGCGTCGATCGGGAGCGACTCGAAGGTGATCTCCTTGCCGAGGATCGAGCTGACGGCGGTCGCCGCGTCGAGCATCGTGACCGCGTCGCCGGCGAGGTCGACCTCGGCGCGGTTCCACTTGGCCGAGTCGATGAAGGCCGCGGCGCCGAACTTGCCGATGTCGTCGGACGCGATCATCTGGAGCTTGGTCGTGGGCTTCATGGCGGTCATGAGCTTGTCGCCTTGGAGGAACCACGGCGAGACGAGGTTCTCCATGAAGAACACGGGGCGCAAGATCGAGTACGCCGTGAAGCCCGCCGCGCGGACCGTGTCTTCGACGCGCGCCTTGTTGTCGAAGTGCGGGATGCCCGTCTTCTTGTGGGCCGAGCCCACCGACGTGTAGACGAAGTGCTGAACGCCGCGCTCGCGGGCGACGGCGACGAGCCGCTTGCCTTGCGTCTCTTCCTTCTCCACGCCAGCTTCCCACGTGTTCTGCACGCCGAAGACGCCCCAGGCGCTGCCGATGGCGTTCTCGAGCGACGTCTTGTCGTCGAGGTCGCCTTTGACGAGTTCAACGCCGAGCTCGACGAGGGCCTTGGCCGCGTCGCTCGAGGGGTTGCGCGTCATGCCGCGGAGCTTGAAGCCGCCGTGCTTCGCGAGGTGACGAAGCGTCGCGCCGCCCTGCTTGCCGGTTGCGCCCACGACGAGGATCGTTTTCTTGTCAGCCATGTGTCTTCCTCCTACGGAATGCTCGAAAGGGGAAGGATTGGACGGGACAAAGGCCGCCAGGTCAACGGATCTCGGCGGCGCGAGTTCCGCCGCCGTAGGTCGCTACTTCTCGGCGCCCGCGAGCTCGCGGAAGAAACGCGCGCTGTCTTCGTCAGCGGGAAAGAACAGCTCCACCCGCAGCTCGTCGAGAGTGACGTTCCTGGCGGTCCCGAAGCGCGCGATGGCGGTAAACGTGCGAACCACTCGGTCGCCGAAGCGAAAGCGCGGGCAGAGCACGTGCTCGGTCGTAAGGTCCGCGGCTGCCGGACGAGCGATGCCCTCAAGGTGCCGTTCGAGTCGCAGAAGGCAATCCTGGGGCGGGTTCGACTCCCGGCGCAGCGTGTCGGCGGCGTGCCACGCGACCTCGGCGAAGTTTTCGACGGCCGCGCGGAGCGGACTCGTGGGCGCGAAGGCGGCGTCAATCCAGTCCATCGTGTCCAGCTCCGGCAAGAGGCGCCTCGCCGCGCCGTTGGCAAGAACCAATCGATAGGCCCCATCGAGCACCAACGCTGGGTAAGGCTCCTGCTTCTCGAGCAGCGATTCGACGACGTGCCGGAACGTGGCGAGAGCGTCCGCGTCGAGCGCGACCTCCGGGTAGGCCGGTGCGAAGCCTGCAGCAACCAGGAGTCGGTTGCGCTCGCGCAGCGGAACGTCGAGAGCGTCTGCCAGTCGCTCGACGACCGCGCGACTGGGGCGCGCACGGCCCGTTTCGACGAACGATACGTAGCGCGGCGACATGGCCGCGCTGCTCGCGAGCCGAAGCTGGCTGACCCCGCGCCGTTCGCGCCAGTGTCTTAGCTCAACACCGAACGGACTCTGGGGACGAACGGGGCTCATCGAGCCGGTGCAGCGTATCGCCCTTCCTTGGCGCTCGCCCGACGGAGCGACCACAAGGGCGCGGCGAGGAGCAAGAAGGCCGTGTTGCCGATGGCGTTCTGCCATGATCCATGACCGAGCGAGGCCAGCGTATCGACGACGAACCATGCGAAAACACCCTGGGCGACGCAGGCCACGCCGCTGGTGTGCGCCTCACGGACCGCCGCCACGACGGCCACACCCAACCCGACGGTCAGACCGCCGGCCACGCCCGCGTACAAGGCAAGCGCGCGGTCGGGCGCGGCCGCCTCGGGGACCGCCAGCCGCGTGAGCGCGCCGAGCCACGGGGGCGCGAAGGAAAGGGCGACAAGCGCCAGCCCCGACGCCACATAGAGCCAACCACCCACGCTTGCGAAGCGACGTGCACGTTCCATTGCGTTACCTCCGGGCGAGAGGATGGAGCCGGCGTGGGACGAAGACGATTCCCAGATTGGGAAGCGTCCTGTGGTAGCCAAGCGGTCATGAGTGCCATCGCGGTCGTGGGGCCCGGCGCCGTCGGGGGGACCTTTGCCGCCGCGCTCGCGAGCGCGAAGCACGACGTTGTCGTGTGCGCGCGCACACCCTTCAAGGCGCTCTCCGTCGAGACGCCCGAAGGAACGCTCAAAGCCAACGCCCCCGTGCTCACGGATCCCGCTCAGCTCCGTGAGGATGGTCTCGCGCGTCCCTTCGATTGGGTGCTCGTCGCCGCAAAAACCTACGACGCCGAAGGCACGATTCCGTGGCTCCGCGCTCTCGTGGGGCCAACGACGTCGGTCGCCATTCTTCAGAATGGCGTCGAGCATGTGGAGCGCTTCGAACCCTACGTCGAGTGGGAACGCATCGTTCCCGTCGTCGTTGATCTCTCGGCAACGAAGATGAGCCCTGGCGTCATCGTCCTTCGCCGGGCCGGCATTGCGGTGGTTCCGACGACGGCGCGAGGCCGCGCCTTTCAGGCGCTCTTCGAGGGCCCGCCCCTTCGCGTCGAGGTCACCGACGACTTCAAGACGGCCGCGTGGCGCAAGCTCTGCTTGAACAGCATCGGCATTCTCTCGGCCATCGTCGCCAAGCCCGCCCGCATAGGGCTCGACGAGGACGTGGGCGACTTGATGCGCGGCATGCTCGCCGAGTGTGTGGCGGTGGGGCGCGCCGAGGGGGCGAGGCTTCCCGACGAGATCATCGAGGAGGTGCTCGCGCGGTACCGGCGCTCCTCGCCGGAGGCCATGAATTCGCTCGTGGTCGACCACTTGGCCGGCCGTCGCACGGAGGTGGACGCCCGCAACGGCGTCGTTGTCCGAAAGGGACACACCCACGGAATTCCCACGCCGCTCCAAAGCGCGATGAGCACCCTTCTCAAGGCGTGCCGGATGTAGCGGAATCGGGACCGTGCCTGTCTGAGGACTGATCCGCACGACGCACCTTCGCGCGTTGCGCACCTGGAAAGGGTTGGCGACGATGCCGCGCATGGCAATCGCAACGGAACACGACGCGGCGCTCCTCGCGGCCGTTGAAGCGAAAGATCCGAAAGGCCTCAAGGCGGCGCTCGCGGCCGGCGCCAACCCGAGCGCCATCAAGCCCGGCGGCCACGCGGCGCTCCACATGGCGCTTCAGTGGAAGTCGAAGACGATGGCGAAGGCCCTCCTCGACGCGGGCGCCGACGCGAAGGTGACCGACAAGAAGGGCGCCACCGCGCTGCACCTCGTGGCGACGACGTTTCCGGACCTGGACATCGCGGCCTTGCTCCTCAAGCGCGGCGCCGACGTGAACGCCTGCGGTGGCTCCGATGGCCGCGCGCCGCTGCACGACGCCGTTCTTCGGCCCAAGCTTGAGCTCGCCGGGTTCCTTCTCGAACACGGCGCGTCGATTGATGTGCGCGACGCGGAGAACGGGCTGACGCCGCTGCAGCTCACCATCAAGGAGGCCACGAAGACGAGCTTCGCGGCGGCGCGCTGGCTCCTCGAGCGGGGCGCCGACGTCAACGCGCTCGATGGTTACGGCGACAACGCGCTCAACACGGCCGCCAAGTGGACGAACGACCTGCCCATCATCACCGAGCTGTTCGAGCGAGGCACCGTGCTTGTGGCCAACAAGTATGGCTCGACGGCGCTGCACCACGCCGTCAGCACCACGCACGGACGCGCCACCGCCATCTGGGATCTTCTGTTGGCCAAGGGATGCGACCTCAACGCGCGCAACGAATCGGGCAGGACGCCACTCTTCGAGGCCGCGAGCCACTGGAATCCGTTCTGCGTGAAGTACCTCCTCAAGAAGGGCGCCGACGCTTCTTTGAAGGACGAAAAGGGCGAGACCGTCCTCGACCGAGCCAAGGCGCTGAAGCAAACCGAGATCATCTCCATCCTCGAAGGAGCCACGAAGTGACCACCGCGCTCGTCTTCCGACCCCTCACTGAAACGACCTCGCAAGAGGCCCCGCTTCCGACCGAGCCCGTCACGCCCGGCAACTACGGCCTCGTTTACCATCCGTTGGACAAGGCGCTCATTTACGCGCCGTCGACGGACCATCACCAGGGCGGCTCGGCGTGGGCCTGGGATGGCGCGGCATGGAAGCCGTTCGCGGAGAAGACCGCGCGGGGCAGCAGCATCGAGCAGCCGTGGCGCGCCGTGTGGGACGCGAAGCGGAAGGCCGTCGTCGTCTGGTCGTGGGACTACACACCGGGTCCTCTCGGCGTCGTGATTCAAGGCGGAGCCAAGGCTCCCGTCCTGCTCTCCGCCAGCAAAGAAGCGAGCGCCGAAGGGAAGGGGACGCTCGAGCTTCTGACCGGCGACTTGCCCATCAAGGCCGACGACACGAGCTGGCGAAAGTGTGCCGCGATGTTTGGCTACGACATCGGTCGCGGTGTGACCGTGTGCTTGAACGAGGCGGGCCTATGGGAGCTTGATGGCTCGCGCTGGACGCGTCGCGACGCATCGCTCGACGGGCTGCCCAAACAAGTCGACGGCAGCCGTATGGCGAATGGCTTTGGTTCGTTCTACGACGCGAAACACGAGCGTGTCGTGTTCTGGGCGCACGATCGCGAAGACGACGTGCTCGTGCTCTTGGCGTGGGACGGAAAGACGCTCAGCCGCCTCGACGTCGGCGGCCTGCCCGACGACCTCGCAGGCTGGCGCGGCGGCTTCTCGGTGGGTGACCACCCGGAGCACGGCGTCGTCGTGCTCTCCGGCATGGGCGACGCGCACCTCTTCGCGATGAAGGGCAAAGAGGGCGGCTTCAAGGCCGTGCCGTCCGTCGCTGGCGATGGCGCGCCCAAGGAGTTCTCGTTGGCGCTGCTCGCCTTCGACGTGTCGCGCGGTGAGCTCATGCTCGGGCCCCAGCACACGAAGACGAAGGAGCATCGGTTCTTCGTTCGCGGAAAGAAGGGCTGGCGCGCGTTTGGTCGCGCCGTTGAGAAGAGCGACCTTGGCGATCAGCGAAACTTCTTCGTCGTGGCGAGCGGCGGGGCCTACGCCGTGTCGACCCGCGGAACCGTGACGCGGTGGGACGAAGCGAAGCAGCGTTGGACGACGGCGCTCGGCGGTAGCGCGACAGAGAAGGTCTTCGAAGGCACGGTGCAGATCGCCGTGTGTGGCTGGAACGACAAGGTGCACGCCGTCAGCAACGACGGTGCCGTGTTTCGACTCGACGGCGACGACGCTGGCGCCGACGCGGCTGACGACAGCGGCGCGGGCCTCCGTTGGACGAAGGTGTGCGCCAAGAGCAAAGACTTCGGTGCCGTGCGCTGGCCTCTCTTCGCGTTCGACGAGGCGCGCGGGCTCCTCGTCGTGTGGGGCGACTCGAAGGCGTCACGCGGACGCAAAGACGACACGTTCGTGTTCGACGGCAAAGCGTGGAGCAAGGCCAAGAAGGGCAAGGAGAAGCCCGAGAGCCTCGACTACAAGGACAGCGATCCCTTCACGATGTTCTACGATCCCGGCGCGCGCGCCGTGGTGCGCCTCTCGGACAAGCAGGTCGGCGTCTTCGATGGCAAGACGTGGACGCACACGCCGCATCGGAGCGCGAAGCTCGCGGTCGGGTGGGAGCAAGTCGTGTGCGTGGCGCCCGGCAAGACCGACGTGCTCTTGGTGAAGCGCCACATGGGCGAGCGCGAGGTCGTGCTCCTCCGGCGCGGCAAAGACGGCTACGTGCTGAAGAAGGTCGCCACCTTCGAAGCCGTGCACAGCCGCGGCCCGCACGACACGGGCGGCAACGCGTCCTTCGACGTGGGCTGGTTCGACCCGAAGACCGCGCGTTTCATCGCGCACCTCCCAGAGGACGCGAGCATGAACTTCGCGCTCGACCTGGGCGCGCTGTTCGAGAAGTAGGGGGGGCCAGGCGAGCTCAGCGTTTGCCTTCGCCGCGCCCTAGCCGGGCACGAACATTTCGCGTTGCGCTTCGCTTTGCTCATCTTCATCCGCGCCGAGCAGTTGGTCGATAACCGCTGCGTCCGACACCTTTTCACGGATGACTTCTGTTCGTGAGTAGACCTCGCGACCGTGGCCCGGCTGTTCAAACAGGCGGAAAGCGTCGCAAGCCTCCAGAAACGTCATCTCAACGCGCTGCCCGTAGCGATTCGCGTGCGGCCTCCGCGCGGCGTACGCATGCCCTTCGACCTCCGCTCGACGAATCGCTTCGTCAAAGGAGCGCGCCTTGAAGAGCACGACACGCTCTTCGACGAGCGAAACGTCCTCTTCGAAATGCTTGTCCTTGCGGACGGCTCGGCCCCGCAGGGACGTTCGATACAACGTCTTCGGTGAGCGTCCGCTGGACGTCCGAGGGTGTCCGCGGACAGGCGGCCTCGCCCGATTCATCAAGGGTTCTGCAACGGGCATCGTGGCGCGCGTCCTGCTGGGAGTGCCGGTGATGCGACCGCACGGGGCACGTCGAGAGAGACCAGGTACACTTGCGGGCATGGCGTCGTCGCCGAATCCCGCGACCAAGGTCGTCACCGAACTCAGGCACGTGCGCCCCGTGCGGCCGCTTCATTTTCCGGAATCAGAGCCGGAGGAGGAGCACTTGGGCCAGCACCCTCGGCACGAAGATTTGTGCATGTTCTTGAAGCTGCTCTTGCGAGCGCTTTGCGGCGAGGCGAACGCCGTCTCGGCGGACATGTTCGTCTACTGGAACGCGACGCTGAACGACGATCGCGGTCGCCGTGCGCCGGACGCAGCCGTGAAGCTTGGCCTGCCGCAGGCCGAGATGTTCGAGCACGGCTCGTGGAAGACCTGGGAGCTTGGCGTGCCGGAGCTCACCGTCGAGGTGCTGTCGCTCTCGGATACGCGCGAGCGATGGACGCTGACGGAGAAGCGCGAAGCCTACGAGGCGATGGGCGTCGACGAATTCGTCTGCTTTGACGTCGACGCGCCAGCGGGCTCGCGCATTCGCGTGTGGGATCGCGTCGAGGGTGACTTCGTCGAGCGCGTCGTGGAGGCGGAGCGAACGCCGTGCATCACGCTGTCGGAAGCGTTCGGGTGCGTGTTCGAGTGGATCGTAGCGCCGGCGGAGCGCTGGCCCGTGGCGCTGCGCCTCTTGCAAGATGGCGTGCTCGTGCCGCTCCCCTCCGAGGTGGCCGAAGCGGCGCGCGCGAATGAGGCAGTCGCCAAAGCAAACGAGGCTTCTGCCAAAGCGAGCGAAGCGACTGCCAAGGCGAGCGAGGCTTCTGCCAAGGCGAGCGAGGCTGCCGCCAAAGCGAGCGAGGCTGCCGCCAAAGCGGGCGAGGTGGCTGCGAGGGCGCGGGTCGCGGAGCTCGAGGCGCTGCTCGCGAAGAAGTAGCGGCGGCGCCGTCGGCCCACCATGGCTTGCGTGAGACGAGGTCTCCTCCGCCTCACGCCGCCGACTCACATGCGCTGGCCAGCAAGCGCGTCGACCGAAGCACGGCGCGCGCTACCACGCGGGCCGCGTGACCCGGCGTGGGGTTCTCCCTTAGCGACGCGTGAAGCGCCACGAACGTGTCGCCGGGCGCCCCGAAGCCCATAGGCAAGTGTCCGTGCTCTCCGAGGAGCCAGTCGGCGGCGAGCCGTGCCGTGCGACCGTTGCCGTCTTCGAAGGGGTGCACGGAAACGAGCCACTGGTAGAGAAGCGCGGCGCCCCATATGGCCCCGCGCTGCCGCACGCGCACGTCGACCGCGGGCAGCATCCGCTCCAGCATCGCGGGGATGTCCGCCGGAACGACGCACGCTTCTTGGTCTAGGAAGGTCGCGGTCCGCCGCAAGGACGACGGACCCGGCTCACCCAAGACGGTGGCGTTGAGGCGTGACACCGATTCGAGTGAGATCGCGGTTTCCTCCGCAATCGCGGCGACGACCTTTGCGTTGGCGGCGAGCCACGCCGCGCGCGCCTGCTCGATGACCGGCGAGGTGGCGCCGCTCTCGCCGGAGAGTGTCGCCGACGCGACGATGCGCGCCCGCGTCACCCCGGCGACCGCTTCGGGGCGCACCGTTAACCGCTGGACCAATCCCTCCGCGGCGGCGAGCTCGGAGAAGCTCTCGTTGAGCTCCTCCACCTCCGCGCGCGTCGGCTCGCGGGCAAGCAGCTCCAGCAAGCGACGCGCGAGCGGCGTCATGGGCCCACGATCTCGCAGCCGATCGCAACCTCGCCGCCGAGCATGTCTTTCAGCGTCGGGTCCTCGGCGCGGAGCGTGAGCGCGTTGCGTGGAGGTCCGCCGCCGACCGAGATGTTCGCGAGGACCACGGAGTTGTAGCTGTTACGTAGCTCGTAGCCCTCGCCCGTGGTCTTCCGGGCCACGTCCGCGCTGTAGTAGCCCATCACCCAGTGCGCAGCCGGGTCGACAAACTCGACGCGCGCCTTGTAGGTCGGTTGAGCTTGCCCGCGGTTTGCGGCTTCGGTGATGGCGATGCGCACGCGCGTCCCAGCGAAGGGACCGCGCGACAGCGCAGTCGGTGCCGTGCAAGTGGAGGGTCGCAGTTCGCCGAAGGTAGTGCTTTCCGACACGATGTCCGGCGCGGTCGCGAACTCGAGGCGTTTCGCGTTCACAATCTTCTCGAGGCCTGCGTCGACGTCACAGGTGACTTCCACTTCGCGTGATGGCTCGCCAAAGCGTGACAGCGTGAGGATCGTCCTCGTGCGGCCTTGCGAGACCTCGCGGCGAATCTCCGCGTAGCTAGCGTCCGTGACCGTCGATGAGAACGTGCCCAGGCGAATCACGTCTCCCACCCGGCTCGCTGAGAACGTCGACGTGCGCACCAGCGCGCCGGTCGACGCGTCGTAGACCTGCAGCTCTACGTGGCTCGCGCTGACGGCATGAACACGGAAGTGTGTCCCGCCTTGGGGGGCGCTCACGCACCCCCGTCCGTCGGGAAACGGAAAGGACAGCGTCGCCGAGGCGAGCTCCGAGGCTTCGTCGACGGAGGTTTCGGGGCTGGTGGTTCCGCAAGCTGCGAGGCTCGCCGACGCCAGAACTGCAAGGATTGTCTGCTTCATGCTCGCCCTTACAGCAGGGGCCGTGCCGAGGTCGACGCCTTGATATCTCCTGGAAATTTGCCCGAATGCGCGTCGTGCCTCGGCGCAGGCGTGGCGTCGCGCCGCCATGAGCGGTCACGTCACCCGTGCCGGAGCGGGAGCGCCATGCCCGCGCGTTGCATGGCCCTGGACGCGCGTTCGCGTCAGTCGCCGTCGTCCTGCGACGAGTCGCTCGCGCGCTTTCGCTGCGCCAGGCCCAGGCGAATGAGGTCGACGCGCGAACTCAAGACGGCGCGCGCGGTCTCCGCCCATTCGGCGTACCAACCGCGCAGCGCCAACATCGCCGGCTCGTCGTCGAATTTCGGCTCGGGGCGCGGCGCGTTCGGCGTCTCGCCGAGCGCGACCTTGGAGAGCGCCAGCCACTCGGCGCGGAGCGCCGGCGAAAAGCCGCGGTCGGCGAGCGTCGCGAGCGCTTCGCGATTCGCCTCGGCGGCGAGCTGTGAGCCTTCGAAGGGGTCCTTGCTCTCGAGGAGCGACAGCATGTCCAAGAACATCCGAACGGTGAGCGCCGCGTTGCCCTTGCCCATGCGCTCCGCCTCGGCGACGCGTCCGAAGACGACGGCCTCGTGATCCGGGTGCCGGCGCCCGAGGGCGGCGCGCGCTCGTCGCAGATCGATGCGCGCGACGGATTCCATCGCCGCCTGGGCACGCGCGCGGACCTCTTCTTCTTCGCCGCGTTCGGGGGCGAGCGCGTCGGGCGCCAAGCGCAGCGCGTCGGTCAGGAGGCGAATGCCTTCTTCGTGGTGGGCAGCCGTGTACCCCGCCTTGGCGAGCTTGAGCTGCAGCTCGGAGCCTGTCCGCACGCCGCGCAAGAACGCCAGCACGCGCGATGGCGTCTCGGTCATTACCTGACGGCTTAGGCCTTCAGTTTTCATCGTGTTTGCACCTTGCGAAGCTTGCCCGTGAGGATCGGTCGCGTGTCGGGTGGTAGCAACGCATGAAACGAAGATGTCATCAAGGCGTATGGACGATGTGTACCTATGTCGAAGTTGAACATATGCTTGTCGGCACTGGTAGCTACCTTGTCGGTCATGTGCTGGAGAATGACGTCACGCAGACAACTAGCCACAGGCGACCGACAAGCAATCGAGACAGAAGGCAAGCGCTCACTCGTGTTGGTCAAGTCGCCAGCATGGTGAACAGCCTGCGCCGGAGCGCCGGAACTTGCGACTCTCGACGGCGCACAGCCCTGACCACCCTGAGTGGAGCGACCGACCGACCGGCCGGACGGCCGCCGGCCCCGCGGGCGAGTCAGTTTGCATGCTAATTGTCGAACCCCGCCCCCCGCGCCGCGCCCCCCGGCGCCGCCCCCCCGGCCCCCGCCCCCGCGCCCGCCCGGCCAGGCCCTGACTCGCCTCGCCCACAAAGCCCACCTCTTCCGTTCGCTCACGCCGCCTCCGCCGACCCGCGCGCAGCTCTCGCCCCGCCGGAAAAACCCGCTCCTCCGGGCTGGAGCATCGCGGGGAAGGGAAGTAAGGTGCGCGCCGCTCGAACCTCAGCGTCTGCCGCTCGTCCGCGAGCGCCGTCGCCGCGGCCTGACGCGCCTTTTCGCTCTCACTTCGTTTGGAGGCTCCCGTGAAGAAAATTGCCCTTGGCTTAACCTCGGTCGTCGCGTTCGTGATGAGCGCCGTGGGTGGTTGCTCGAGTGACGAGCCGGCCGCCGGTTCGCCGGACAACGACTCGGGTGTCTCCGAGACCTCGACCGTCGATCGCAAGGCGCCGCCCCCCGTGCAGACCGACGGCGGCGACGCCGTCTGCGCCCCGGGCGACGTGGCGTCCTTCAAGCCCATCTGGAAGGCGCCTTCAGGGTTCAACCAGAAGCTGTGCACGCCCGAGCAGGTCAAGCTGCTCGCCGACTGCGTTTGGTCCCACCCTGGCCGTGACGACGCTGCGTGCAAGACGTTCTTCAACTCGTCCGTCAACAAGGCGTGCGTCGGCTGCGGTTACACGTCGACGTCGTCCGCCAAGCTCGGCGCCATTGTCTCGAACAACACCTCCGTGGCCGTCAACTACGCCGGCTGCGTCGCCCAAAAGCTCGGCGACGTGACCGCGAATGGCTGCGGCGCAAAGGTGCAGGCGGCGGCCCTTTGCCGCGACGAAGCGTGCGTCGACGCGTGCCCCGTTCCCGACGACGACACCGGCAAGGCCTTCGAAGCCTTCTTGAAGTGCCAAGACGATGCGGCCACGAGCGTTTGCCAAAGCTACGCGGACGCCGCCGCTTGCGCCGACGACGCGCTCTCCGACGGCGGCGTCGCCGCAGACTGCAACCCCGACACCACCGATTTCGGCGAGCGCGCGGCGATCTACGTCGAGCTCTTCTGCGGCGGGCTCGCAAGCGACGCCGGTACCGACGGCGGTAGCGACGCCGCTACGCAGACGGACGCGTCCGTCGATGACGCGGCTGTCGATGCTTCCATCGATGACGCGGCGACGACCGACGCCGCGACGCCGGACGCGGACGACGCGGCGACGGCCACCGATGCGCCCGCCGACGCTCCCGCCGACGGCGGCTGAGCGGCCGCGAATCGCGGCGGGTGAGCGAGCCGTGATGATGGCTTCCGCTCCTCCGGCGCCACGCACCGCCGACGATGAGACCTGGCGCCCTTCGGGTTGCCAGGTCTCGTCACATCAGCGCGTCACATCAGCACGTCACATCAGGCGACCGAGCCGCTCGAGCGCGAGCCCTAGCTCCTTGAGCGTCGCATTCTGCGTCCGCGAGAGCTCCTCGAAGCGCGTCGTTGCCGAGAGCACTTGCTCGATGCCGATGGCTTGCGTGCGCTGGCTGCCGCTCAGTTGCGACAAAGACGCGTTGATCGCCTCGATGGCTAGCGTGATTTGACGGCCGCCGCGCGTTTGCTCCTGCGAGCTTCGCTCCACGTGTTGCGTGATGAGCCGCATCTTCTCGGCGCTCTTCATGATGAGCTCCGAGCCGCGCGCCTGCTCCGCCGTGGCCGCCGCGATCTGCTGGACCGTCTCGGCGATGCGCCCGATGGCGTCGGTCACCTGCTTGGAGCCCTTGGCTTGCTCGACGGTGGCGCGCGCGATGGCGCGCACCATGTTCGTCGACTTCTGGCTGCTCTCGAGGATCTTCTTGAGGGCGCGCTCCGCTTCGTTCGACACCTCGACGCCGCGATCGACGTTGTGGGCGCCCCGCTCGACGGCCGCGATGGCGTTCTTGGACTCGGTCTGCACGGTCTTGATGAGATCGGTGATCTCGCGCGTGCTCGCGCCGGCGCGCTCCGCCAGGTCTTTGATCTCGTCGGCCACGACGGCGAAGCCCTTGCCCTGCTCGCCGGCCTGCGCCGCGATGATGGCGGCGTTTAGCGCGAGCAGGTTCGTCTGCTCCGCGACGTCGTCGATGACGTTGACGATCTGGCCGATGGCCTCGATGCGCGAGCCGAGGCTCTGGATGACGGAGACGGCCTCCTGCGAGCTCTCCTTGATGCGGTAAATCTCGCTGATGGTCTTGAGGATGGCTTCGGCGCCCTTCTCGGCGTCGAGGGCCACTTCTTCCGACAGGCGCGCCGTCTCGTTGGCGTTCGATTGAACCTGATCGATGGACACATCCATCTGGTTCATCGACGAGCTCGTCTCCTCCGCCGTCAGCGACAAGGCGTCGACGTTCTTGGCGACCTCCTTGATGGAGTAAGCCATCTCTTCGATGGAGCTCACCGTCTCGCGGACGCTCCCCGCCAGCTCGCCGACGTTCTCGGCGACCTCTTCGTTGGTGGCCGTCATCTGCAAGATCGAGGAGCTCGACTCTTCCGCGCCCGTCGTGAGGGCCTCCACCTGCTCGCTCACGCCGCGAACGCCGCCGGCGATGCCGCGAATCAGCTCCCGAGCCTCCTCCCAAAGCGCGAGCTGCGAGCTGCCGCTCGAGCGGAGCCGCTCGATGGCTTCCTCGAGCACCTTCTCTGCGTCGCGCATCGCTTGATCGCGCGTCGCCACGTCGCGGCGCACTTTTTGGTGCGACTCGAGGAGCATCGTGAGCTCTTCGCCCATGCGCGCGAGATCGGGCGGCGCGCCCTCCGGCAGCTTCGGCGTCTCGCCCAGGGCGGCGCGCCGCACCAGCTCGAGGGCCGGTCCCAAACCGGTGCCGCTCCCGCTGGCCACGAAGAGCGCGATGGCGCCGGCGACGCCGACGACGAAAAGCGCCGTCTCGCGTTCGATGGACTTCGCCGTGCCGAGCACGAAGGCGAGGACCACCAAGAGGACGGCGAGGGCGAGCTGCTTCGGCGTGACGGTCATGAGCGTGCCGCGCGAGCGCGTACGCGCCGCGGCGGGGACCCTCAACCCTCGTCGTCCCCGATTCCGGCGGTGCCGGCACCGGCAGGAGCGCCCGGAGGCGCTCGCGAGCCGTCTTTAGCGCCACTTCGCTCGCGTCGATGCCCAAGTACCTTCGCTCGAGGCGCGCCGCGACGGCCAGCGTGGTGCCGCTCCCGGAGTACGGATCGAGCACCAGATCGCCCGGCGCGCTCAGCGCTCGGACCACGCGTTCGAGGAGCGCTTCGGGCTTTTGCGAGGGGTACCCCGTTCGCTCGCGCGCCACCGGTGCGATGACGCCGATCTCCCAGACGTCGCCCATGGGCACGCCCGAGCTCTCATCCTCGGAGCTCGAAGAGCGCACGCGGCGGCCGGACTTCCCAACGACGGCCTTCTGCTTCTTCGTGCCCCAGGTGGCCAACGTCGACGGCGCCAGCGGCTCGTAGAGCGTCTTGAATCGTGGCTCCGCCTTCGCGTCTTTGCGGTAACGCAAGAGCACGTCGTGGACCCGCTGGAAGTTCGGCGTCTTGGACGGCCAGCGCCGGTAGCGCCACACGATCTCGCTGGCGAAGCACTCGTCGCCGAAGATCTCGTCGCAGAGCACCTTCACGTAGTGGCTCGTCTTCGGATCCACGTGAACCACCACCGACCCGTGCGGCGCGAGCAGCTCGCGAATGGGCACGAGCCGGTCGGCGAGGGCCTCGAGGTACGCGGCCCGATCGTCCCAGCGATCGTCGAAGGCCACGTCGAGGCTGCGCTCGCCGACGGTCTTGCCCTTCCGAATGGCCTTGTGGACGCGGCCCGTGAGAAACGGCGGATCGAGGTACGCCAAGGTCACGCTCTCGCGGTGCGTCTCGGCGAGCGCCGAGAGGACCTTCGCGTTGTCGCCGCGTAGCAAGACGCCGCGCGACGTCTCGTGCTCGATGGCGCCCCGCAGGCCGTCGCCCACCTCGCGGTGCCCGCTGTTGGCGGGGCACTTCTCGGAGGATGTCGTCGAAGGCGCGCGCTCCGGCGCGGCGTCCTCGTCGGGCGCGCGCAAGCCGGGCAGCACGCGCTCCTTTCCGCCCCACGCGAGGCGAACGGCGCGGCCTTGCTTCACACGATCGAAGTGTAGTGAGGCCGCCTCTCGCGACGCCACTTTTCGGCCACGCGCGGCGCTCCGTCGAGCTCGTCGGGCGCGCGCGTCACTCAGAGACCGCTTCGGTTATGCTCGCGCTCCGATGAGCGACGAGCGACGCCGAGGGCAGCACCGCGTGAGCGTGAGCATCGCGCTTGCGGCCGCGTTCGCGCTCATTGGATGCGCGAGGCAAGCCGCCGACGCGACGCCCGAGGGCGCCGTGCACCTCTGGATCGAGCGCGCGGAAGCCTCGCTCGAAGATCGCCGCGCCGCGCGCGAGGCTTACGCGCTCCTGGGCCCCGTCGCCCGAGCCAACCTCGAGGAGCGCGCCCTTCGCGCGAGCCGCGGGCAGGGGCGCCGCGTCGAGCCCCACGAGATGCTCGCGGAAGGACGCTTTGGCCTGCGTTTCCGCCCCAAGACCATGAGCGCCACGTTCCTCGGCCCCGACGACGCCGTCGTGCACGTGCGCGGTAGCGGTGCCGAAGAGCACGCCTCGGTCCGTTGCCACAGAGAAAACGGCACGAGCTGGCGCATCGAGCCGGGCTTGCCCGCTCTTTCCGCTTCCCCGCGTCGCGACGACGCAGGGCAGTAGCGCGCGGTCGCTAGGCGATTTACGTTCCGGGGGCACCATGGCCTCCGACCTCTACGCAACCCTTGGCGTCCCCAAAGACGCCGACGGCGAGACGCTGAAGAAGGCGTACCGGAAGCTCGCGCAGAAGCTCCATCCGGACAAAAACCCCGGCAACAAGGACGCTGAGACTCGCTTCAAGTCGGTCAACCACGCCTACGAGGTGCTCTCCGACCCCAAGAAGCGGCGCCTCTACGACGAGTTTGGCGAAGAGGGCCTGCGCGAAGGGTTCAACCCGGAGCAGAACCGCGCTTACCGAAGCTGGTCGTCGCGGCAGGCCCAGGGCGCCGGCGCGGGAGGTTTTCCCGGCGGGTTCTCTGGCGGCACCGTGAACCTCGAAGATCTCTTCGGCGCCAACACCGGCGGTGGCGGCGGCGTGGCTGCGTTTGGCGATCTCTTTGGCCGAGGGCGGCGCCGCGGGCCTTCAAGGGCGGCGACCTCTCACGAGCACCATCACCATCGACTTCGCCGCGTCGCTCCACCCCGCCCCCGGCACGACGGTTGAGCTTCGGCCCCGCGGCGGCGGTGGCAGTCCCGTGACGGTGCGAATCCCCGCCGGCGCTGACGAAGGCGATCGCGTGCGCATTCCCGGGCAAGGCGCGCCGTCCGCGAACGGCGGTCCGTCTGGCGACCTCGTCCTCGAGGTTCACGTCGAGCCCCATCCCTACTTTCGCCGCGAGGGAGTCGATCTCCACCTCGACATGCCGCTCACGGTCGCCGAGGCCTACGGCGGCGGAAGATCTCCCCTGCCCACGCCCGACGGCCCCGTGAAGCTCTCGGTCCCGGCCGGCGCGCAGAGCGGCACCGTGGTGCGCCTCCGCGGCAAGGTGTGGCGCGAAAGCCGAAGGAGCCGGGCGATCTCTACGTGAAGTTCTTGATTCGCCTGCCGGCGGTTCAGAGCCCCGAGGCCGAAGAGCTCATCAAGAAGCTCGCGGCGCTCGACGCGACCGATCCGCGAGCGGCGATCAAGCTGTAGTCCGTAGCCTCGAGGTCCCGGTGACGCCCCTAGTAGGCTGCGGACGGCTCGAATCCCGTCGTCTTTCCTTTACGTCGCCCAGCGTCTAGGATGTGTAGAATGCATCGATCGACGAGCCGCCGTACGATCGCTTTGATCTCCCTCTTTGGAGCCGTCGTTGCCGGTGCTGGAGCCGCCTGCGAAACCGCAGGGGATGATCCCGCCGGCGACGCAGGCACGGACGCCGCGGCGGGTTCCGATGTCGCGCCCCGTCGACTCAGCCAGGAGCGACGGACAAGGGGACGGTGGCGCCGGCACAGACGGAGCGATCGCCGTGGGATCCGACGCCGCCGATGACGGCAGCCTCGACGGCGGCGCGAGCGACGCGGCAACCGGTGCCGATGCGGCCATCCCGATCCCCGCCGACTACACCGTCGACAGCGTGGTCGGTGACGACACGAACCCGGGCACGGCCGCGCTCCCGCTCCGGACCCTAGGTGTCGCGTTCGCTTTCGCGGCCGACGCCGGCGGCCCGCGCCGCATCCAGCTTCGACCAGGCAGCTACGTCGGAGGCCTGCTCAACGTGCCTTCAGGGGTCGTCGTCGTCAGGGGACGAGGCGTCGCGAGGAACCGCGAACGGCGGGACGCTCGTCACAGGCGTCAATCAGCAAGTGAAGGCCGGTGCTCGCCTGTCGGGATTGAAGTTCTCGACGCCCAACACCGCCCTGTCGTTCGCGGTCACACTGCAGGGGGGCGCCGTCACCTCGAGCACGTTCGAGGGCGGCGCCGGGGTTCTTGTCGCCGGCGGGGGTACCGTGGGCGCCCACATCCAAAACAATGTCTTCGCCACGCTCTATCAGGGCGTCGAGGGGTGCCAACCGGATGCGACGCGCTGATCGAGCAGAACAGCTTCACGAGCTCCGTGTCGGTCCCCATCACCCTCTATACGGGGAGCCTCGCCATCATCCGCGCCAACACGATTGTGGGCTCGGGCGTCGTCGGGATCCAAGCGGCCAGCGGTAGCGCGCAGATCCTGCTCAATACGTTCTCCGCGACCAGCTACACGGGGGGCGCTCTCGCTCTTGCGGGGCCTCACACGGTGAGGGGCAACACCATCCAGAGCACGTCCAAGGACGCTGTGGTTGCCAACGGCGACGTGGACCTTGGGACGGTCGCCGATGCCGGCGGCAATGTGCTAGGGGCTGGCGCCGCGGTCGGTCTTCGCGCGAACGGCAACGTGCAGGCCTTGGGCAACAGCTGGGCGCACACGCCGCCCGGCTGCGGCGTTGATGCGATCCTTGTGAACGCCGCGAGCAGCATCGCTCTGCTCCCGGATGGAGGCGGGTGCTTCTGATCGGCGGCGGCGCCGCGATCTTCCGCGACTGACCCCGCACCCCGCTTCGTTGACCTTCGTGGACGCACCGTCCACTATTGCGTCGCGCCATGTGGATCGTACGCCTCGCCCTAAGGCGCCCCTACACGTTCGTCGTGCTGGCGCTGCTCATGCTGGTGGCCGGCTTTCAGGTCATTCGCAAGACGCCGACGGACATCTTCCCGACGATCGACATCCCCGTCATCACCGTCGTCTGGACCTACGGAGGCCTCCCGGCGCAGCAGATCGAGCGGCAGATCACCCAGTTCAGCGAATATTCGCTCTCCGGCAACGTCGCCGATCTCAAGTCCATCGAGAGCCAGTCCTTCGATGGCATGTCGATCATCAAGCTCTACCTCCAGCCGGACGCCGATGTGCCGTCGGCCATGGCCGGCATCACGGCCGTCTCGCAGACCATTGTGCGCCGCATGCCGCCGGGCACGCAGCCGCCGATCATCGTGCGTTACAGCGCGTCGAGCGTGCCGATCCTCCAGCTCGCCTTTCGAAGCGACACGCTGCGCGAGGCGGAGATCTTCGACCACGTGAACCAGCGCGTGCGAACGGCGCTCTCCGTCGTTCGCGGGACGCGCTTTCCGCTCCCGTCAGGCGGCCGCGCGCGGCAAGTGAGCGTCGACCTCGATCTCGACGCGCTCCGCGCCCAAGGCCTCTCGCCCCACGACGTCAACCTCGCCGTCTCGGCGCAGAACCTCACGCTGCCCACAGGCAGCGCCAAGCTCTACGACCGCGAGGTCCGCGTCAGCTTGAACAGCTCGCCGGTGCTCATCGAGGCGCTCAACGACATCCCCATCAAGAAGCCCGACGGTAGCGTGGTCCTCGTGCGCGAGGTCGCCCACGTTCACGACGGCTTTGCTGTGCAGACCAACATCGCGCGCCTCGACGGCGCCCGCGGCGTCGTCTTGAGCGTACTCAAGACGGGCGACGCCTCGACGACCGAGGTCGCGGGCCGCATCAAGGCCATGCTCCCGACGATTCGCGCCTCGGCGCCGCCGGGCCTCGAGGTGGAGCTGCTCGCCGATCAATCGCTCTACGTGACGCGCGCCATCGACGGCTTGCTCGTCGAGGGCCTCATCGCCGCCGGCCTCACGGCGACGATGATCCTCCTCTTCCTCGGGAGCTGGCGGAGCACCATCGTCGTCGCCGTCTCGATTCCGTTGTCGGTCGTCGCCGCATTGCTCGCGCTGAGGGCTCTCGGCCACACCATCAACGTGATGACGCTCGGAGGGCTCGCCTTGGCCGTCGGCATCTTGGTCGACGATGCGACCGTCGAGGTGGAGAACATCCACCGCAACCTCGCCATGGGCAAACCCTTGGTCCAGGCGATCCTCGACGGCGCCTCGCAGATCGCCGTCCCGGCCTTCGTCGCGTCGCTCTCGATCTCCATCGTCTTCGTCAGCGTCGTGTTCCTCGACGGCCCGGCGCGCTTCATGTTCATGCCCATGGGCGAGGCCGTCGGCTTCTCCGTCATGGCGTCGTACCTCCTGTCGCGAACGCTCGTGCCGACGATGGTCATGTTCCTCCTGCGGCACGAGGCGGAGGCGCCGCATGGCCCGGCGAAGGGGCTTTTTGGTTTCTTTGAGCGGGCGTTCGAAGCGTTGCGCACGCGCTACGTCGCGATCTTGGACGCGGTCCTTCATCGACGCCGCATCGCCTTTGGCTCGTTCGCCGTCGCCGTGGCGGTCGCCGTAGCCGTCGTGCCCTTCGTGGGCCGCGACTTCTTCCCCACCGTCGACGGCGGGCAGGTGCGTCTCCACGTCACGGCGCCGCCGGGGACGCGCATCGAAGAGACGGAGCGGCACTTCACGCGCGTCGAAGACGCGCTGCGCGAGATCGTGCCGGCGCGCGACCGCGATCGCATCCTCGACGTCATCGGCTCGCCGGGCGGCTACACCTTGGCCACGACCGACAGCAGCAACCTCAGCTCCGCCGACGGGGAGATCCTGATGACGCTCGCGCGCACGCGAAAGCGCGCCACGGCCGACATCATCAAGGAGCTTCGCACCGAGCTGCCGGCGCGGTTTCCCGAGCTGGGCTTTTACTTTTCGCCAGCCGACATCGTGACCCAGATCTTGAACTTCGGCTTGCCCTCCGCCATCGACGTGCAGGTCTCGGGCGCCAAGCAAGACGTCACCTACGGCATCGCGAAGCGCGTCGAGGCCGATCTCCGGAAGGTGCGCGGCGTCGTCGACGTGCGCCTACATCAGATCGTCGATGCGCCGCGCCTTCACGTCGAGGTCGATCGCTGGCGCGCCGCGCAAGTGGGCCTCACGCAGCGCGACATCGCCAACAACCTCTTGCTCCTCGTCTCGTCGAGCGGGCAGGTGAACCCGTCCTATTGGACCGACCCGGCCACAGGCAGCGGCTATTCGGTCGCGGTGCAGGTGCCCGAGTGGCGCGTCGACTCGGTCGAGAAGCTGACGGCGCTCGGCCTCAGCACCGCCGGCGGGAGTCAAACCTTCGGCGACATGGCGAAGGTCGACCACCGCATCACGCCGGTGGTCGTCAGCCACGTGAACGTCCAGCCGACCTTCGACGTGCGCGCGAACATCCAAGACACCGATCTCGGCAGCGTCGCCAAAGACATCGAGGGCGTGACGGCCAAGTACATCAAGGAGCTTCCCCCTGGCGCGACGCTCGCGATCCGCGGTCAGGTCGACAGCATGAACGAAGCGTTTAAGAGCCTCGGCTTGGGCCTGCTCGTCGCGGCGCTCGTGGTCTACGCGATCATGGTCATCAACTTTCAGTCGTGGCTCGATCCGTTCATCATCCTGACGGCGCTCCCCGGCGCGGGCGTGGGCCTCGTGCTCGCGCTCTTCGCGACGCAAACGACCTTCAGCATCCCGTCCTTGATGGGCGCCATCATGAGCGTTGGCGTCGCGACGGCGAACTCGATCCTCATCGTGTCCTTCGCCAACGAGCGACGCAGCGAAGGCCTCTCGTCGCGCGAGGCGGCCCTCGACGCGGGCCGCGTGCGCCTTCGGCCCGTGCTCATGACGGCCCTCGCGATGATCATCGGCATGCTCCCCATGTCGCTCGGCCTCGGCGAAGGCGGCGAGCAAAACGCGGCGCTCGGTCGCGCCGTCATCGGCGGCCTCTTCGGCTCGACGATCGCGACCTTGTTCTTCGTGCCCGTCGTGTACACCGTGCTGCGGGCTCGGAACAAAGTTCGCACCCTCGATCCCGCGCTTCGCGATGCGCCCCACGATGGTGCGGTGGCAGAATGAAGAGGACGTCATGACGATGCCGCATCCGCCAACAGAGCCGAAGCTCGCCGAGGACGCGGCGCTCGCTGGCGAGCGGCGACGTCCGGCGTTGGGGCGCTACGTCTTCTTGGCCTTCGCCGTGATGGCTGGCGCGCTGGCCATCGGCGCTCTGCCCAAGCTTCGCCAGCGAGACGCGCTCACCAAGGCGGCGGCCGAGTCGGGCGCGCCCAAGCGCGTCCTCGTGGGCAAGGTCACGGCCGGCTCGAAGCGCGTGGAGACGACGCTCCCCGGCAGCGTCGCGCCGTTCCAATCGGCGCCGCTCTACGCGAGGACGACGGGCTTCGTTCGCAGCTACAAGGTCGACCTCGGCGATCGCGTAAAGGCTGGCGATCTGCTCGCGGTCATCGACGCGCCGGAGACGAAGGAGGAGCTGCAGCTCGCCGAGGCGCGCAAGCGCGAAGCCGAGCTGAACCTCGACATCTCGAAGTCCATCGCGGAGCGCAAGGACGCCCTGTCGAAGAGCGGCCTTGTCTCGCAGCAAGACGTCGACGAGCAACGGGCGAAGGCGAACTCGGCGGCGGCGGCCCTCGGGACGACGCGCGCGGAGGTGGGACGCATCGGCGCGCTCATGAACTACCAGCGCATCGTGGCGCCCTTCGACGGCGTCGTCGTGCGGCGCGGTGTGGAGGTCGGCTCGCTCGTGACGCCGAACGTCGGCAGCGCCGGCACGGTGCTCTTCGAGATCGGCAAGCTCGATACGTTGAAGGTCTTCGTCGACGTGCCGCAGTCGGCGGCGAGCGGCGTCCGCGTGGGCACGAAGGTGAGCGTGTCGCTCCCGTCGTCGCCGAAGGCGCCCATCGAAGGTGTTGTGGCGCGCACCGCGGGCGCCCTCGATCCGTCGACGCGCACGCTCCGGACAGAGATTCATGTGCCCGGCGGAGGCGTGCTCCTCTCGGGCGCCTTCGTCAGGGTCCGCATCGCGACGGAGCGCCTGGCGCCGCCGCTCATCGTCGCGGCGAGCGCGCTGGTGGTGCGCAAGGAAGGGACGCGCATCGCCACCCTCGACGCGTCGGGCCGCGTGCTCCTGAAGACGGTCGTCATCGGCCGCGATCTCGGCAAAGACTTGGAGATCGTCGACGGCCTCACGCTCGGCGACACGGTCGTGCTCAACGCGTCGGATGATCTCGTGGATGGAACGGTCGTGAACCCCGTGGAGCCCAAGGCCCATGGCGCGCCCTGAGGCGCAGAAGGCAGAGGCGCCGCCCCGAGCTGCGCGCGGCAGGCCGCGGAGCGAGGATTGCCGCTGCGCGATCCTCGAAGCCACGGCGGATCTCCTCGAAGAGCGCGCGTACGCGGGCGTGAGCATCGAAGCCATCGCGGAGCGCGCCGGCGTCTCGAAGCAGACGATCTACAAGTGGTGGAAGAGTCGCGCGTCGCTCGCGATGCAGGCCTACGCGGAGCGCCAGTTACGGCGAAACCCGTTTCCCGACACGGGCAACGTCCGCGAGGACTTGCTCTCCCTCATGCGTCAGAGCTGTCGCTTGCTCCGCGGCGGTCGCTTCGGCGAGACGATGGCGGGCTTCATCGCGGCGGCTCAGTCGGACGCGGCGCTCGCGGAGGAGTTTCGCGAGACGTACGTGCAGACGCGGCGCAAACACGTCGCCGAGGTGCTCGATCGAGGCGTCGAGCGCGGCGAGCTCCCGCGCGGGCTCGATCGCGGGTTCATGATGGATCTGATGTTTGGCCCCGTTTGGTATCGGCTCCTCTTGCGCAACGCGCCGCTCGACGACGCGTTCGCGGAAGCGGTGGTGGACGCGGTGCTCTCGGCGACGCTTCGCGAGGCGCGGTAGTGGGCGAGAATTTGCGTCGCCGAATAGCGAAAAAGGAGAACGCGCACCTCCGGCCGTCCTCGCGATGGCGCCGATTGCGAGACGGTTTCGAGGCCCCGCGTAGCGAGAGCGTCCGATGGGGACGATCCTGCGATTCAAGCTGAATCGTCTCCTGGTTCGCCCTGGTCAAAGAGACTTTGAAGAGCGGTGCGCGTTCCTGTGGCGCGGGGGGCCACAGCGAATGGAGCCGAGCGCGATGCGCCAGCGGACATTCGGCGACGATGTCGTCTAGGCAGAAAGGGGGCAGGGGGTGAACGATTCGTTCATCCCCGAATTGGTGGGCAATCATTCAAGCGATGCGGACACCTGCCTCGCTTCGCGAACGTCTGGCACCGCGGCGCCCGGCTAGAGGCCTTGGTCAGCATCTTGCTTGACCGGCTGTGGAGCACGGCACCTCGTGCTCTCAAGAACGGAGCGCAGCACGTGAGATCATCGCAAGCGGCACAGTTCGAACTCGATAGCGCGGCGCTCGCAAGCGTGAGCGGTGGCATGAGCACGAGCGGCTTCAGGCCCTCGACGAACATGGATCGCGTCAACGACGCCCACCTTTGGACGCCAACCGAAGATGGACGCGTCGTCGGCCCAACGGGCGCCTGGACGTGGGACCGACCATCAACGCCAACCAGCCCGACAAGATCTACAGCGCCACGGAGGGTGGTGAGCTCATCGGCCCTGACGGCAAGGGAGTACATCGATCCCGGCCTGGGCTCTTACGGAAGGGTGGAAGCCGCGAACACCGAGTACCGGACTCCGGCCTTCGACGACGCCAAGAACTACATGAGCGACGCGCTCAACTTCAACCTATCGCCCACGGAGGACGGCAAGGTTGTCGGATCAAACGGTCGCGTCTATGACGACCCGTCGATCAACGAGAACCAAGACGTGTACACGCACAAGCCCGGCGAATTCGTCCCGGGCGTTCACGAGAATGAGGCAGCGCCGAACGGCTACAAGACGTGGGGCCTCATGGGGAACGGCGCCGAACCGACCAGCGCCCCCGGTGGGCTCCCCGCAGGCGGCGCCGACGAGACTGGGTTCGTGCAGGCGTTCGGTGGGGCCGAAGGTGCCGGCGACAGTGGTGGCGGTCAGAACGGCGGGTTCCAAAGCAGCAGCGCCGACGAGACAGGGTTCGTGCAGGCGTTCGGCGGGGCCGAAGGCACCGGCGAGAGTGGTGGCGGTCAGAACGGCGGGTTCCAAAGCAGCGGCGTCGATGAGGCGGGCTTCGTTCAAGCGTTCGGTGGGACCGAAGGCACCGGCGAGAGTGGTGGCGGTCAGAACGGCGGGTTCCAAAGCAGCGGCGCCGATGAGGCGGGCTTCGTTCAAGCGTTCGGCGGGACCGAAGACGGTGGCGGCGGCGGGCCGAGCGGCGGGGGCGATCAGACGCAGAGCTCGTCGGGCGGTGGTGCGGATGAGGCGGGGTTCGTTGACGCCTTCGGCGGCGCTGAGTGAGATAGGTCGACGCAGACTCCGACCGAGCCGAGCCGCTACGCGGGAGGGGCGCCCCTCCAACGAGACGCTTTCGAGCCCCCGCCCAGCGATAGAGACTGTGTTTGCCTCCGCCGCGTGATTGCTCACGTGATGCAGGCCCCCTGTATCGGGTGACTGGCTGACGCTTCGTTCGCCCGGCACGACGACGAAGGTGCGTGAGATGACGAGTTGGCCTACGGCGTCGTCTCCGAGTCCGCTCGCTTCTCTCGCCCGACGACTCCTTTAGTCGACGTAGTGGCGCCGCTTGCCCGAGACGCGGCCGCCGACGAAGTCGATGTTGAGCACCTCTCGCGAGAACGGCGAGGTGGGGCGCACGACGCACATGCGACCGTTGACGATGCGCGGAGAGCTGCCGCGAGCCGCGAGGGCTCGACCGCGGGTTCATGATGGATCTCATGTTTGGCCCCGTTTGGTATCGGCTCCTCTTGCGCAACGCGCCGCTCGACGACGCGTTCGCGGAAGCGGTGGTGGACGCGGTGCTCTCGGCGACGCTGCGCGAGGCGCGGTAGCACGCGAGAATTTGCGTCGCCGAATAGCGAAAAAAAAACGCGCACCTACGGCAATCCTCATTCTGTCGCGGATTTCGAGACGCTTTCGAGTCCCACCGTAGCGAGAGAGACTGTGTTTGCCTCCGGCGCGTGATTGCTCACGTGATGCAGGACTGTGTCGGGTGACGGGGCTAACGATTCGTTCGCCCGGCACGACGACAACAGTGCGTCAGAGCGCGAGCGACTGGCTCGACCTCGAAGGCTTCCGCGATCTGTCGATGTGGATCCAAGTCGCTGACGTGACGAGCGGCGCCGAGGTGAAGCTCACGCTCGAGACGGCGCCGATGGAAGACGAGTCGCTCTTTCAGACACTCACGATGCAGCCATCGGGCACCGTGCTCTCGACTCGCGGCGTCTACTTCGCGGCCTCGCGCGCGAACGTGTCGAAGGTGCCGCTCTCCAAGCATCTGCGCTGGGCGGTCTCCCTGACCTCGGAGGGGACTGGAACCTCACCTTCCGGCTGGTTGTGGCGCTCAACCCCGTCGTGCGCGAGTTCCGTGCGTCGCGCGGGAGCGACCTCTTCGCGATTCCCGAGGGCATGTCTACAGCAGCGTCGACCCCGCAGGAGCGCGCTGAGATGCACAGCCTTCTGTTCCAGGACATCGTCACCGTCTACGGCACGACCACCACGACCAGTGGCGCAATCCGACGCCGAGGCGCTCGACCTTGCGGCGTACCAAGACTTCAGCGCGTGGATCGAGGTGATGGCGCTCGCGCCGGCGGCGCGCGCCGTCGCCGAAGCTGTGGCTCGAGACGGCGCCGCTCAAGGAAGAGGCGCTCTTTGCGTCGCCACAAGACGGACTGCAGACCAACGTGCCGCTCGTCGTGGGGCTCACGACGACGCGCAACATTCTGAACGCGCCTCTTCGCGACACGACGGCGCAGCAGATCCCCTTGGCCCGCTGGCTGCGTTGGCGTCTCGACCTCGCGTCGGCGTCGTCGAGCTGGTCGGTGACGTTTCGGATTCACTTGGCGGCGCACTCGGTGTGGTTGCCGCGCGCCTCTTGAGGTCTCGATGCACTCCGTTCGTTTGACCGATTGGATCACGATTCGCGGCAGCGGCACGACGCCCGTCGTCCAGTCGGAGGAAGACTGGCTAAGGGCGCCGGAATACGCCGATGCCGTCTTTTGGGTGGAGGTCACGGAGGTCACGAACCCTGGCAGCGGCACCGTGGCGCTGCGCTTCGAGACGGCACCGGCGCCCTTCGAGAGCCTCTTTGTGACGCTCGACTCCGTCGACGTCTTGACCGTGGGGCCCGCGCCGGTCTTGCGGAAGGCGTTCATGAACCAAGTCGTGAAGGTGCCCCTGGCTCGGCTCCTTCGTTGGAAGCTCGTCGGGTCGGCCGCGGGGACGTGGGATGTGACGTTCCGCGTGCACGTGACCTTCGGGGAAGGCGTGCGCTCGGCGATGTCGCCGAGGAGCGCACTCGACTCGACCGGCGCAGGAACGCAGCCCGGGTTGCTCCTGTGGCTACGGGCCGACCAGGGCGTGGTGCTCAGCGGCTCGAACGTGACCGATTGGCTCGACCAGTCCGGCAACGGCAACCACGTCACGCAGGCCGTGGCGGGGAGTCGGCCGGTGCTCGTGAACAACGCCGTCGGTGGGAGGCCCGCGCTCGACTTCTCGGGCTCGAAGTTCATGCAGAACACGCTCACGAGCCTTGTTGCGGGAGGAGCGGCGTATTCAGTGTTGTGCGTGGCGAAGAACGGCAACGGCACGTTGCTTTCATTGCGGTTGGCCTCCCCGCCCGCGACCACCTACTCGGCGAGCATGTTTTTCTTGGCCAACACCTACGTCTACAGCGATAGCTCCGTCGTCAACGAGACGGTCGACAACACCTTGGCCGAGACGCAGTCGGCCTCGGCAGCGTTCAAGAGCTGCCATCGGTACGAGGGGGCGGGGCAGTTTGCCAAGATCACGCTGAACACCACGCCCCGCACCATCACGGGTGGCTTGCTCAGACAACGGCGACCGGCGCGACGGGCTTTTCGAGTGGGCGTGAACACGCAAACGGTGCCCGAGTATTGGAACGGCCTCATCGCGGAGGTCATCGTCGTCAGGGGCGCCATCTCCGACCTCGATCGGCAGCGCATCGAGCTCTACCAGCGGAACTACTTCGGGGTGTAGGCGATGCAGAGCTTTCTTCTTCAGGACTGGTGACGGTGGGGACCGACGGCGGGGCAGCAGGCGTCGTTCAGGCGTCCGGCGGCTGGGTCGACTAAGGCTTCGCGAGCGAGGTGGTGTTCTTTCTCGAACTTGCGCGCCGGACGACGCTGAGCCCACAGAACATGATCTACGAGACGGCGCCCTTCCGTGATGCGAGCACGTTTCGAGCCTTGGGTACGCCGCTCAGCATCACTTCAGCGGGCGCGACACCAACGGTCAGTCGCTTCGCGCTCTACGACAACCCGGCGCAGCCCGTCTCCCGCTGGGTGAGGTGGCGCACCGTGTCGCAGGATACAGGCGTCAGTTGGAACATCACATTTCGCATCACGATGATGGCGTACGCGCGCTGAGCGCCCACGAGAAGCGCGACGGGCGAGCGAGAGACGAGGACAACGTGTGGTCGAAGGTCATTCAAGATTGACGACGCTGCAACGCTCGGGCGGGCCGACGGAGATCGTGCAGAGCGAGGCCGTGTGGGTCCCCGCAGACGAGTTCCAAGACGCGCAGTTTCTGATCGAGGTCGGCAAGATCATCGTGAGCGGCACCAATCTCTACCTGCGCATGGAGACGGCGCCGTCGGAAGACGAGGCGCTCTTCCTGCCGCTGCAAGCACCCACGGCGGTGAACCTCGCGACCATCGGTACGTCGACGGTCATGACGGCGCTCGCGCACTCGGTCTACGGGCCGCCCGTCGGCAACTGGGTGCGCTGGGCGCTCGAGTCGGCGGACAGCGCCACGTGGAGCGCGACGTTTCGGATCACGATGTCGGCGATTTGAGGGCTTGGGGCGGCAACGAACAGCGCGATGCGCGCGGAGGGAGAGACCATGCACGGATTCTTGTTGCAGGATTGGACCACGATTCGAATGCAGTTCGGCCTATCCAACGTGATCCAGACGGAGGCCAACTGGCTCGACCTTCAGGGCTACCAAGACGCGGTCATGTGGCTTGAGGTGCGCGAGGCGTCGTTCGCGACCGGGACGTCGCCGCCGACGCAGCTCAAGTTCGACTACGAAACATCCCCCACACGGGATGAGTCGATGTTTCGCGTGGGCGTGTCGAGCGCGGCGTTCACCGGGCCGTTTATCGGCAGCACGCCGGACGTGCAGAAGATTCTCGTTAGCAGCACCGTGCCGTTGGCGCGCTGGCTCCGCTGGAAGCTCGCCATCGCCGCCGGTGGCGTCGGCACCGTGGGCGCGTCCGACGTGACATTTCGCATCGCCGTCGCGGCGAACATGATTGGAGGCAGGTAACATGCAAGGATTCCTGTTGCAGGATTGGACGACGATTCGCATGCAGTTCTCGATTCAGAGCGTGATCCAGACCGAGGCCAACTGGCTCGACCTCCAGGACTACCAAGACGCGACCGCATGGCTCGAGCTTCGCGAGTGCACCATCGCAACGGGGCACACCTCGTTGAGGTTCGACTATGAGACCGCACCCACGCGAGACGAGTCGATGTTTCGCGCGAGCGCAGCGAGCCCGACGTTTACGGCGACGCCGCCGCTCTTGGCCACGAGCCCCGATGTGCAGAAGCTCGTGCTTGGCAATACCGTTCCGCTAGCGCGTTGGCTCCGATGGAAGCTCATCGCGACGGCGGTGGGGTCGTCCGGCGTCTCCGACGTGACCTTCCGCATCGCCGTCGCGGGCAATCGGGTGGGGGGAAGGTGAGAGTGACCTCGGAGCGCGTAGGCCCGGGGCCGGACCACGGAGCCTGACTGCCGTCGATGGGCGCGAACAGGACCGCTTTCAGACCCGCGAACCGCGAGCGGGCCAACGGAGCGAGCGTCCCGAGGGACGGCGACTGATGTCTGAAAATGAAGCAAACGAGGAGACCGTGATGCAAAAACAACGACCCGATAGCGGCGACGAGGCACTCAGCGTTGATCGTGAGCACGATGAGAGCGTTTGCTCGGAGGTCTCGGCGGTGAGCATCGCGGCGTCCGTCGTTCCGACTCCGTCCACGCCTGCGGTGGCGGCTGGTTCCGAACGAAGCCGCGTCGTGCGGTGCTCAAGAGCTCACGTTCCGCGTGGCAACGCCTGGCAACGCAGGCGGCTCATGAGGCATGTGCGGCGGCCCAACGTCACGGCTAGCGGAGGGCGCGGGTGAGCCCCGCTCGAAGCGCCCGCCAAGTCAGCACGTAGCGACGGAGTTCACATGGCACTTAGTCGAATTCAGAGGATGTCCCGGCCGGGCATCGTCGTGCCGATGGCCTACGACACACTGCGCAACGAGCGCACGCTGGTCGTCGGTCCGAGGCAAGCGACGAGCAACAACATCTACCACGGCCTCACGTCGGACTTTCGGACCATTGGCGAGGCGATGCGGGTCATCCCGCTGCCGCCGAAGAAGAACTACACCGACGTAGACTTACGGCCGGGTGAAGACACCTGGACGATCCTCGTGACGCCTGGCGTCTACTACGAGGAAATTCGCATGAAGCCCAACGTGCTTCTTGTTGGGATTGGTCAGTCGGCCACGATCTTCCCTCCGAACGGCGCGTGGGTGTCGCCGGAGGGCCCAGGCGGACGCCGAGCGGTGGTCTACATGAATCACAACACGTCGGTCAGCAACCTCAACTTCGCGAAGTCCGCGAGGATGAAGTCCACCGATTACGTCTTCTGGAACCGCGACATGTACAACGTTGGGCTTCGGCTCGAAGGGCGGGACATCCAGGTTCCTGACGTAGCGTATCCGGCGCGCACGGCAGAGCGCGTCCTCGACGCGAGCGGGATCGCGATCAAGGACGTTTGGGTGTGGCCTTACGGGGACAAGGGCAAGACGCTGCTTCTGGAAGGCGACTGGCACACCGCGCTCTTCACAGACTTCGGCAGCTCGTACAACGAACGCGACGGCTACGACATCGAGGTTCGTTGCAAGCACAAGAACGCCGATTGTCACTTCATGAACTGCTTCTTCGACGCCCTCTTCATGGAGGAAGGGCCGGGAGGCTGCATGCTGATCGAGGACGCGTTCGACGTGCACGTTCGTGGATCGCTCCTCCGAACGAATGTGACCGAGGCGTACTACACGGCCAAGAACTTCGACAAGGCGACAAGCGCGTATCGGCCGATACCAGGCTCGTGCGTCTGCATACGTGACACGGACGAGACTTCGTCGGCGTCTGATGTGTCGCCCACCTACGTCTTCCTGGAGAACACGTCTCTCGAGGCGCCGTCTTTTCCGGCAGCGTCGCGGAGCGCGCTTCAGATCCTCGGCTCGCGCGCGAAGTGCTCATTCCGCAACTCGTCTGCCGATTCGTTCGATGGAGACATCAGCCAACTCGATAGGCCCGCCCTCTCGTGAGGACCGCGACTTGGGAACGATTCGGGCGCTATGGGGCGCGGGCGGCGCTCGTTCTCTTGCCCGCGCAATGGGCCTGCGAGCGGGAGGTGCAGCCAACACCTGAGCAATGCGATCCGAACGCACGGTTCTTGTACCCGAACGCCGCCGCGGCCGTTAGCGACTCGCTCGGCGCGCTTGTCGACGATCCGACCCCGATGCTATCGGGCGACGAATTGACGGTGTACTTCCATGCGCAGCACAATGGCGCGACTGCGCTCTACCGCGCAACCCGCACCGATCGCAAGCAACCGTTCGGCCGGGCCGGAACCCTGTCTGGAGCGCCCGGTGGACTGGCGGGAGTGAGCACCGATGGGCAACGCTTGTACTTTAGTACGGGGACGGCGGTTCGTAGGGCCCACTTTGTCCCCCCTGACGCCGTCGTGCCGGATGCGGACGACGAGGTGTTTGCCGGGGGGATCACCTTCACCGGCGTCCTCGTGTCGGCGAACGAGACGGTCATCCTGTATTGGAGAGAGGGTCGCATCGTTTCGAATGCGGTCGACAACCCGCCAATCTATCGGAGAGAGCGGGGCTGGGCAGTGGGGCGAGGAAACGGACTCAGGGGCGCGAGGGCGCCTTGGCGCAGTCTCGGCCGACGGCGCGCTCTTGGTCGCGGACCAGACAACGTTGGGAGGCCAGCAAATGCCCTTCGCCTACGAATTTCGTGCGGGTGAATCTCGCTACGGCAAACCCGTTAGGGTGGGGGACTGGTACCACGCGTCAAGCCGCTGGCTCTCGCCCGACGCGTGTCGCCTCTACGTGAGCGGTTCGGCTGGCCCCGTGACGGGCCAACCGAACCACACGATTAACTGGCTCGAGCGCGCTCGATGAGAACGCGTGGCGCGGCCGCGCGACACGGGGCGGGCTCGTCCAACGGTTGCCGCGCCTACTGCTCCTACGCAACGCCCGGCCTCTGGATCGCGCAGCGAGGCAAGTGACGAGTTGGCCTACGGCGTCGTCTCCGAGTCCGCTCGCTTCTCTCGCCCGACGACTCCTTAGTCGACGTAGTGGCGCCGCTTGTCCGAGACGCGGCCGCCGACGAAGTCGATGTTGAGCACCTCTCGCGAGAACGGCGAGGTGGGGCGCACGACGCACATGCGACCGTTGACGATGCGCGCCGTCAGCGGTCCCGCTTGGCGCGCTTGTCCGGGCGGCCCGTCCAGCAGAACCGGATCGTTCGTCTGCACGAGGAGCGCGCCTTCGTAGAGGGAGATGCTCCCGACCTTCCCCGCGACGGCGCGCTCCAGCACCGCGTCGAAGGCGTCGCCCACGTTCACCGCCGCCTCGAGCGGCGCAAGCGACTTGCCGAGGGAGCAGCCTGACAGCGCGACCGACGTCACCGCGCCCACCGCGACCACGAGGACCCCGAAGAGGGGAGTCAGGATCCTCGGGAGGGGCAAGCGCATGAGCGGAGAGCGTGGCGGCGCTCGATCAGACGACGCAACAGAGCCGCGCATTCCAGTTGGGGGCGCTTTTCGCGGGGAGCCCACGAAAATACCTTTCGACCTCGACCTCGACCTCGACCTCGACCTCGACCTCGACCCCGACCCCGACCCCGACCCCGACCGCGAGCCCAGGTCTGGCGGCTGCTCTAGGCGACGGTCTCGTAGTTCTCGAGGTCGAAGCGCCTCGTGCGGTGGCGGAACTCGAGCACCGAGCCGGGCCACATGGTGGTGTTGCGGCCGCTCTTGCTCAGGTACCAACTCTGGCAGCCTGACGCCCAAACGGTGCGCGCGAGGCGCCGCTCGAGCCAATCGTTGTATTGGCGTTGCGCACTCTCACGGAGCTCGATGGAGCCCACCTCGTCGAGCGCTGCGAAGGCGCCGCGGAGGTAGCGAAACTGCGCCTCCATCATCGCGATCATCGAGTTGTGCCCGAGGCCCGTGTTGGGGCCCACGAGGAGAAAGAAGTTCGGCAGGCCTCGGATCGTCGTGCCCAGGTAGGCGGAAGGGTCCTCCTTCCAAAGGTCGTCCCATGTGGCGCGTGGGCCTCGCGCCGCGAAGGGAGGCGACGCGTTCGCCGCCTCGAAGCCCGTCGCGAAGACGATGGCGTCGAGCTCGTGATGCGCGCCGTCGCTCGTACGCAGCCCCGAAGCCGTGACCTCCACGATGGCGCACGTTGTGACGTTCACGTTCGGTCGCGTGAGCGCCTCGTAGTAGTCGTCGGAGAGCAGGATCCGCTTGCAGCCCATGCGGTAGCGCGGCGTGAGCTTGTCGCGTAGCTCCGGATCGCGCACGGCGCGATGAAGCTCCTTCAGCGTCGCGCGCTCCACGTAGCGCATGAGCTCGGGCTTCCGCGTGAGCGCGACCGACAGAAGCTCGTGCCGCGCAAAGAACGCGGCTCGAAGCGCGCGCTGCGTCGCGGGCGCGCGTCGAAAGAGCGCCTTGAGCGCGGTGGGTACCTCGCGATCGCCGCGCGGCACGATCCATGGAGCCGTGCGCTGGAAGACCGTCAACGACGCGACCTTCGGCGCGATGGCGGGGACGATCTGGATGGCGCTCGCGCCCGTGCCAATGACGGCCACGCGCCGGGCCTCCAATGACACGCTGTGATCCCACCGCGCCGAGTGGAAGGTCGCGCCGCGAAACGACGAGAGGCCCGGGAGCTCGGGCACGACCGGCTGGTGGAACGCGAGGCCCGACGCCGACACGAGCGCGCGCGCGTAGACGACGCGCTCCATGCTTGTCTCGATGCGCCAGCGTCGTTGAGCCGGTTCCCACGTTGCCGCGGTGACCGGCGCCCCCGTCCACAGGCGGTCGCCGAGCGCTTCGGCGTGGCGACGCAGGTACGCGAAGATCTCCTGCTGCGGCGCGTACGTTCGCGACCAATCCGGGTTCGGCGAAAACGAATAGGAATAGAGCTGCGACTCGATGTCGCAAGCGACGCCCGGGTAGTGGTTGTCGCGCCACACGCCGCCCGGCTCGCTCTTCGCCTCGAGCACCAAGAACGAGCTCCCCTCGCGCGCGAGGAGCGTCGCGAGCCCCAGGCCCGCGAAGCCGCCGCCAACAATGGCGACGTCAACGATCACGCGGCGCCTTGCTCCGCAAACGCCTCGATGGCCATCCCGGTCGAGGTCCCGGTCCCGGTCGCGGTCGTGGTCGCGGTCGTGGTCGCGGTCGTGGTCGTGGTCGCCGCTGCCCCTTGCGTGTACCCCGCCTCCTCAAGGTACCTCTCCGCGAGCGCGTCGAGCTCGCGGTCGAGCGGATGAAAGTCGCGCTTCATGTATTCGCGAATGCCGCGCACGAAGATCGACGAGACGCCCTCTTGCCCGAACATCCGGAGGAAGTCCTTCGCAAGGCGATGCGGTTTCTCCTCTTGGAGCAGAAGCGACACGGTCGCGAGAGCCCAAAAGCCTCCGAGGCACGCCGTCGCGACGAAGAGCCCCGCGAGTCGCAACGGATAACTCGGCGCCACCGCGGAGAGCACGTCGAAGGCCACGGCGCGGTGTTCGATCTCCTCGGCCGCGTGCCACAGGAAGAGCTCGCGCATCGTCGGGTGCGCCTCGTCGAGGGAGCGTGACACGAGCGCCTCTTCTGCCAAGAGCGCCGTGAAGTGCTCGCACGCGGCCGTCGTGGCGAGGCTCAGCGATGCCGGCGAGATGCGCTCGATGAGCTTGTAGGCGACGCGCTCGTAGAACTGAAGGAACCCAGTCACGTTGTACCCCTGCTCGCGCAAGAGCGCGATGACGCGGTCGTGCTCCTTCGCGTGGCGTCCCTCTTGCCCGAAGAAGCGCTTCGCGTGCGCGACGAGGGTCTCGTCCTTGAGCTCGCCCAGGTACGCGCGGACGGAGCGAACGAAGAAGCGCTCGCCGGCGGGGAACAAGAGGCCCACGCCGTTGGCGAGGTGCGTGGCGACGGCGTTGTCCGCGAACCAAGCGCGCGGGACGGGGCCGTGGCTCGACATCTTGGGTGAGCGGACTTCGGGGAGCGGACGCTGCGGCGGATGCAGATCAGCCATGAGGGCCTCCTTGGGCGTTTCCAGAGTGTGGCGTCTATTGAACCAAAGTCAATAGTGGCCCGGCGGCGCATTTCCCGTAAGCTGCGGGGGTGCCGCGACCCTCGCCGAAGCGCTCCAAGAAGACGACGGCTAGCCGGAAGGCCACGTCGGCGGCGGCGCCGGCGTCCGTGCGCACCCGGCTCGACGTCGATGAGCGGCGCGCGCAGCTCGTGGTTCTGGCCGTGCAGGCGTTCAGCGACCGGGCCTACGACGAGGTGTCCATCGACGCCCTCAGCGAGGCGGCGCACATCTCGAAGGGCCTCCTCTACCACTACTTTCCGTCGAAACGAGACCTCTACGCCGCGGCCCTCAAGCACACCGCCGAGGAGCTTCTCCAGGCGACGGCGCTGGTCGAGGCGCTCCCTCCCATTGAGCGGCTCCACCGCGGTCTCGAGACATACCTCGACTTCGTGGCGCGCCGCGGGCCTGCGTACGTGGCCTTGATGCGCGGCGGCATCGGCTCCGATCCGAGCATCGCTTCGATCCTCGAAGCGACCCGGCGTGCGTTTCTGTCCCGCGTGGTCGCCGGCATCGAGGAAGACTTCCCCGATCTCGGCATCGGCCCCGTCGAGGAGGCGAAGCTCGCGCCGGTGCTGCACGCGGGCTTGCGCGGTTGGATCGGCTTCGTCGAAGCGGGCTCCGTCGACTGGGTCGAGTCGCACGCGTCCTCTTCCGCGAGCGAGCGCGCAGCCTCTCGGCAAGCGCTCGTCATGCTCTTCAGCACCGTGCTCGGCGAGGTGCTCAGGCTCGCGCCTCCGCGCTGAGCGGCGGGCCCGAGCAGTCGAATCGTTCAGCCAAGCGCAGCGAGGACGTCGTCGATGGCGCGCGTCAGCTCGGTACGAATGGCCTCCTCGAGCGGATCGGCGGCCGGTGTGGCGAGCGAGGCTCGGAGCGCCGCGAGGGCCGGCGCGCTGCGTCGCTCCCCGATGCGTCCGAGCGCGAGCACCACGAGGTGTTTGCCCGCGCGAGGCACGGTGTCGTCGGCGAGCTCGCGCTCCAAGAGCTCCACGGAGCGCGGATCGGCAAGCTCACCGAGCGCCTCGTAGACGTGGAGCAAGACGCCCAAGTCGGGGCGCTTCTTTTCGTCGTTCAAGATCTCCGTCAGCCGGCGGAGCGCAGCGTCGCGCGCCGTAGCGGTCGCGGCGGCGCCGAGCTTTCCCATCGCGACGACGGCCGACGGCGCCACGCCAGGGACCGAGAGGTCAACGCGCAACACGGCGGGGAGCGCCGACGGATCGCCTCGCGCGATCAACGTGTCGAGGGTCTCGAGCAAGACGGCCGCGTCGCTCGACGAGAGGAGCGCTGCGAGGCCCGCGACGGCCGCCGGGCGGGGATCCGCAGTGAGGGCCCGAACGCGCGCGAGTGGATCGGTCGCCGAGGGCGCGCTCGCGCGGCTGTCGTCGACGTCGACGTCGTCGTCGGTCCGCGGAGTCCCGAAAGGAGCCGCGTGCGCGGGCCCTGGCGGCGGCGGAGGTGCACCCAGGTTGCGCGTCGCCGCGCGCGCTGAGGCCTCCTCCGGCATCGCGTTCGGCGTCGACGGCTCGCTCACACGAAGCGGCTTCTCCGCCTCGATCGCCAAGCGCGCGACCACCGAGAGGGCGCCCACGGCAACGCCGCCGGCGAAGGCCAGCGCGAGCTTCGTTTCGCGGCGAGCGCCCACTTAGCAGCCCGCGACGCTGCAGTAGAGGTTGCGAACCTGGCTCATCGACTTGGAGGGCTGACCGTAGCGACCCGGCGGCAACGAGGCCCACTCGTACGAGAGCTTCGACATCGCGTTGGAGAACTCCGTGGCCGTCATCGGACGCGCCGTCGGGATGGTCACGCGCCTGGTCGTGGAGACGAGGTACGCGGCGCCGCGCTCTTGGTTCTCCGGCTCGAAGCTCGGCAGGCCGGCGGCGCGCTTCACGGTGTTCCACGTCGTCGTCAGGAACTGGTAGCGCCCGGCTGCCGTTGAGCAGCTGCTGCCGAAGGCGATGCACACGTTCGGATGCGTCTGGCAGCTCGCGAACGTGCGGTGCGAGAACATGACGTTGTAGCCGTCCTTCGAGTAGTCGCGCGTGCCTTCGGCGTAGGCGATGGCGTCGTGAAGGGCCTTCTGGTAGCGGTGCACCGCGCCGTCCGCGCGCGAGGGTGCGCACGTTCCGCCGCTGGGCGCCGGGTTCGGTGAGGGATTCGGCGATGGGTTCGGGGAGGGGCTCGGCGCGCCGCTCACGCGAGCGAGGTACTTGCCGAAGACCCAACCCTGGTCGCCGCCCTGCGACTTGACGTTGACCCAGCCGTCTTCGCCGCTGGTGGTGACCGCCGTCACGCGATCGTTTTGCCGCAGCACGGCGACCACATCGGCGCTGAGCTCCGCTTCGTTTCGCAAGTTCAGGCGCGACGCGGTGACGCGCAGCGTGGCTCCGGCCGTCACGACCTCCGTGGCCGTCAGTGCCGCTTCGTCGGTCACGCCCTCGTCCCCGTCGGCAGGCGCGGCGCCGCAGCCGGGGAGGAGCATCGCAATGACCAGCACCGACGGCCCGAACTTCAGCATGTCGACCTACTGAGCAAGCACCGATCCAGCGCCGGCCTGACGCCGAACTTCCGTCCCCGGTGAAGATTGAAGGGCGTGAGCGTTCGCGCGACCCCGTTCCGTGTCTCTCTCCGGTGCTCGATCGGGATTTGGGCACGTCTTGGCGTCGCCGAGTGTCGGCGGCCGGTGACGCCAAGAGACAGTCGCACGATCCGGCTGTCCTTGCGTGGGAGCGCCAAACGTTGCTCTACTTGGGCCGGTGCGTCACCGATTCGCCGCGGCGCTCGCCAATCGCGTTCGGGCCCGCGCGATCGCGTGCGTGTTGGGCCTCGCGGTAGTGAACGGACCGCTGGGATGCGGGAGCGCTCCTCCGCCAGTGCCGTCGCCTGCGTCCGCCGGTTCCGTCGAGGCGCCGCCGCCGCCCCCGGTCCAGAAGACGATCGTGGCCGTTGCGGCGGGCGATCTGCATACCTGCGCGATGGCGCAAGGCGGGAGCGTCTTCTGTTGGGGCCGCAACAAGGACGGCGAGCTCGGAGACGGCGGCACCGCGGGCAATCGCACCAAGCCGCTTGCTGTGCCCAACCTGCGCGACGTCGAGCAGCTCGCCGCGGGGCACGGGTTTTCGTGCGCGCGGCTGAAGAGCGGCAAGGTGCGTTGTTGGGGCTCGGGCAAGATCGTCGGCGACGGGCGTGACGTCGACAAGGTGCGGCCCACAGAGGTCGTCGGCATCGAGGGGGCCATCGACATTCAAGCGGGCGGCTTCGTCGCGTGCGCGAAGAACCAGTCGGGCGGCGTGAAGTGCTGGGGCACGCCGAGTGTCACGAAGGGCGCGCCCGTCGCGGGGGCCGACGAGATCGCTGTTGCCGGGGCGCATGCGTGCGCGCGCTCGCTCGATGGGAAGATCACGTGCTGGGGCGAAGGGCTCGCGAAAAATCAGAAACAGTCCGGCCCCGATGTCGCGAAGGCCACGTCGATCGCGACCGGCGACTCCTTCGTGTGCGTCGTCGTGGCGGGCCAGCCGCGGTGTTGGGGCCGAAACGATCAAGGCGAGCTGGGCATCGCGCCCGACGGCGAGACGCGCGCCAAGCCCACGACCCTGAAGGGGGTCACGGGCGTCGCGAAGCTTGTGTCGGCGGCGGCGCGCTCGTGCGCGCTCGGCACCGATCGCACGGTGCGCTGCTGGGGCGCCAACAACGACGGCGAGCTCGGCCAGGGCACTCGTTCGATCTCGGCGACCGCCGGGCCCGTCGCGGGACTAACCGACGTGGTCGAGCTCGTGCTGGGCGCGGGCCACGCCTGCGCCCGCGTTGGCGAAGACGGCCAGCTCCATTGCTGGGGTTCGAACCGATACGGCCAGCTCGGCGACGGCTCGCTCGAGACGCGCACGAGTCCGGTGCGCGTCGTCTTCTGAGCGTGCCGACGCGCACGCGCACGACAGCGAGGCCCCTGCAGGTGTTTCACGGAGGGTAGCGTCGAACTCCACCTCCGTTCCCCACCCGCATTGCCGCCGCTCCTTCATTTCTCCGGTTTAGGCGTCTTTCTGTCGGGCACGCGGGTGCTACAGGACCGGCGTCGTTCGTGGAGGTTCGCTTGATTCGTGTCGCTGGTCTCGTCGTCTCGCTTGCCGCGTTGGTTGGCTCCTTGGTCGCCTGCAGCGACGGGTCGGGTGGTGATGCGCCCTCGCAGGCCAAATCCGACGGCGGCGCTCGCGTGATCATCGGTCAAGAGGACGCGGGCGCTTCGCCCACCGCGCCCGGAACGAACGGCGGAACCACGGGAAACACGAGCGCCACTGGCCTGTGCAAAGCGCTCACCGCGGCAGGGTCGGGCGCGCCCACCGCATGCTCCGATGCCGACGCGGGCACCACCGACGCGAGCATCACGTTGAAGAACGGCTGCGGCGAAGACGTCGAGCTGGTCTGGGTCGACTACGCCTGCAAAGAGGTCTCCTACCAGACGGTCGCCGCCGGGAGCGAGATCACGCAAGGCTCCTACGCCGGGCATCCTTGGCGCGTTCGTCTCGCCAAGGGCGGTGCGGTGGTCAAAGACATCCCGCGCCTCGCCGTCGGCAACACGACCGTGACGTTGCCATGAGGCCCTCTCTCGGACGACGCATGAGCGTCGGCGGCGCGGTCACGACGGCGACGTTTGGCCTCGCGGTCACCCTCACCCTCACCGCGGGTTGCTCCTCGCTCGCTGACGCTCCGAGCGGCGACGCGCGTCACGCGCACCCAGCAGGCCATCATCGGTGGCGCACTCGACACGACGCACGCCGCCGTGGTGACGCTGCGCTCGGCGCCTTCGGGCGGCGGCTTCTTCGAATGCAGCGGAACGCTCGTGAAGATTGATCCGGCCACCGGCGTCGGCTGGGTCCTTACGGCGGGCCACTGCCTCTCGAACTGGAAGCCCCAGACGGTGCTCCTTGGAGAGGATCCGGAGGCGCCCTCGACGCGGCGATTCTCCGTGCTCGACGGGAAGACGAACTACACAGGGAAGCCGGAGGTTGGCGCCCACGACGTCGCGATCGTGCGCATCCTAGGCGTCGACGCAACGACGCCCTTCGTGCCGCTCGCCACCGCGAGCGACGGCCTCTCGGTCGGCACGAGCGTCGTGAGCGTCGGCTACGGCCGCACCACCGCGAGCGGCCCCGACCCGGCCAAACAAGCGCGCCGCAACATCACGCGCAACGTCTCGGCCCTGGGCGCTGACTTCCTCCGCTACGAGATGAGCGACGGTGGCGTCTGCTCCGGCGACAGCGGTGGCCCGGTCATCCTGGGCACGGGCGCGAGCGCGCGCGTCGTGGGCGTGCACTCGTTCGTCGAGCCCGACTGCCTTGGCGTTGGCACGAGCGTTCGCGTGTCAGGCGAGCTCGTTTTCCTCGATGCCGAGCTTGCGGCGCCGCTCCCCGCGATGGACACGTGCCGCGTTTGCGCGAGCCGCGCCGAGTCTGGCGACAACACCTGCGCGAAGCGAAGAGACGCCTGCGTCGCCGACAAGGACTGCAAGGCGCTGCTGGATTGCCGGTCGGCGTGCGGCTCGCAAGCATGCGCCGATCAGTGCGCCAACAAGCACGAGGCGGGCGCTGGCCCGTACCTCGCGTTCCAGAGTTGCTCGTGCCAAGACGCCTGCGCCACCGAGTGCCGCGACGTGGCCGGGTGCAAGAGTCTGCCGGCGTGCGGAAGGGCGCTGCTGAAGGACAGCGCGTGCGACACGTGCGGTGGAGCGAGCTGCTGCGCCGAGCGGCGCGCGCTGTCGTTCGAGTCCGTCGGCGCGCGTTGCGTCGCGAACCCGAGCGACCCTTCTTGCGCCGCGAGCTCCGGCGGCAAGGGCTACGCGGCCTGCCTTGAGCGAAGCTGCGCGGCCGCGTGCGGCATCGCGGCACCGGCGGCGGCGGCGCCCGCTGCGTCGGTCGATGGGGGCGCCACGTCGCAGGCGCCAGCCACAGCGGACGCGAGCGACGGCGGTTGCGCCGTCGCGGGTCGTTCGACGCCGGGAGGCCTGTGGCCGCTCGCCGTCGCGATGCTCGCCCGCCTTGGTCGACGAAGGCGGGCGGCCGCTCAGGGCTTGCTGCCGCCGGCGGGCCGGCGGCGCGCCGATAGGCTCGATAACAGGGCGCACGTTGTAGTCGGCGGCGGCGCGTTCATGCGCCCTCGGGCCCGAGCGCACAGTCCGCTGGTGGGGCGATGGATCGTTCGCGGCTGCTCCTGCGGCTTGAGAGCCGCAACTGTGGTGTTCCGCCGCAGTGCGGGCCGCGATCCGGGCGGCGCGACGCTTGGCATGTTCCTCGATGGGGAGGCTGCATGAGAACACCTGCCTCGTTGGAATTGTTGGAGCGGGCCTTTGGCGGCATGGAGGACATGACAGGACCGCCCCGGCTCAACCAGGGTGAGCTGGCCGACTGCTTCTTCGTCGCGGCCGTGAACCAAGTCGCGGCCACGCCCGCTGGCGAGGCGCACTTGCGGTCGCTCGTCCAGTCCCTGGGCGACAACCTCTACGAGGTCATCGTCCACGACAAGGAGCGACCGGCGCACGTTGTTTTGCAAGGTCCCGGCCCGGTTGGAGCCGCTGGCGACAACGAACTGCGCGTCCTCGAGCGGGCCGCCGCCGTCCATTACGGCGTCGGTGCCACCGACATGGTCGCCGGCGAACGCGATCTCTACGAGCAGAGCGCGCTCGGGCGCGGCGGCTTTCCGGCGACGGCGTTCAGCATGCTCGGACTCGATGCCGTGGAACTCTCGGCGCAGGACGCCTTGCAGGCCGCGGCCCGTGGTGACGCTGACGCCGTGGTCATCGCCTCACGAGCCGTTGCGCCCGGAAGCGTCGAAGAAGCGGCGCTCAATGCCTACGGGCTCGTCCCAAGTCACGCCTACGAGTACGGCGGAACGAGGCGCGACGACGCCACGGGCGAAGAGTTGGTCTCCCTCCGAAATCCGTGGGGTACTGGTTCTCCAGCGCCGATTCCCAGCGAGATGGTTCCGCGCGTCCTCGCGTCCGGCACCCTAGGTCGGCTGCGCCGATAGCTCTTGCGCGCCTGGCGCTGTCCCAGCCTCAAGGGCGGATTTGCGATACGACTAGGCCATGTTGCGCCAGCATGCAGGACGTCCATGAGCCTCGTTCGGACGTGCGTTCTGGTCGCCCTCACTTCCGCGTGCTCCTACGACTGGACCACCACGCCGAGGGACGCCGGTTCCGCCGATGCGAGTCGGGATTGCCGCGTCAAGACCGATTGCCGCGCGGACGAGTATTGCGCCTTCCCGGACCGTCAGTGCGGTCGGGGGGCGCTGGGGGCCTGCCGCGAGCGTCCGCAACTCGACACGTGCACCGACGAGAAGGTACCTGGCGGTGTCTGCACTTGCGAAGCGATCGGCGAAACCTCGAGCGCTTGCCGGGCCGCGGCGACCGGTAGCGACGTTTGCGATGCGTCCAAGCCCACGTTCACGTGCGGCGCCACCGCTTGCGCCACCCCGTCACAGGTCTGCGTCGGCGTCAGTGCGAGCGATGCGGGCAAGGGGGCCGTCACGTACGACTGCGTTCCCCTCGTCTGTCCGCTCGAGGATTGCCCGTGCCTTCTCGCGGAGCATTGCGCCAAGAGCGGCGCCAAGGGCTTCTGCGCCGCTGGCGGGGCCGACGTGATCTGCACGCTCTAGGTCGCCGCTCCTTGCCGTTGGTCGCGCCGGGGCGCGATTGTGCCGCTATCCGTTCCCGGCGTCGCCTCGGTACGGGTTCGGCGGCGCCTTGTCGCCGTCCTTCGCCTGGGTGCCCGCGTCGACTGCAGCCGCCGGGGCGATGGGTCGAACGATGGCTCGAGGCGGTTGCCGTCGAGGCGCTTTCAGCTCCTTGGCGCTCGACGCGGCAATGGCCGTCGGGTCTTTGGGCGGCACGTCGCTAACCACAGCCGCCGTCGCGCTGCCGTCCTGCGCTCGAAGTCCGAGGGGGACCAGCACGGTGCTCTGGCTTGGTGCCGACGAGGGCGTCGGTGCTCCGGGCTCTCGCGAGAAGAGCCTGAAGCCAGCCGCCAACGACGACGCGGCCACGAGCGCCGCCAACGCGAGCCAACGGGAGTTTGATGGCGCATGAGCGGCCTTTGGCACCGCCACGGCGGCGGCGCCATCGAGCGTCAGGGTCTGCTTCTTGTCGTCTTGCTTGGTCGGCTGGTTGGCTGGGCCGGCGCGCGTTTCGGTGCGCTCAGGCGGCACGAACTCGTCTTTCGTGACGTCCAGCGATCGGAGCAGGTCGCGTCGTGTGCGCAGAAGATCACCCGCGCGCGCCTCGACGGCGTCGGCTACCTCGTCGTGGCTGGCAAGCCCGTCCGCATAGGCGCGCACCGCTTGTTCGAGTTGTTCGGCAAACGCCCGTGCCGAGGCGGGGCGTTCCTCGGGATCCCTCGCGAGGGCGCGAAGCACAACCTCGTCGAGTTCGGCCGGGACGCCCGCCGCGACGGCGCTCGGTGCCTTGACGCTGCACCGAAGGACCGCCGCCAGCGTCGAGCCTTCGTTGACTCCTTGAAACAGCCGCTCACCGGTCAGTGCCTCCCACAAGACGATGCCGAGCCCGAAAACGTCGATGCGCCGGTCGACAACGCCGCGTTCCACGTATTCCGGCGCCATGTACGCGAGCTTGCCCTTGAGCCCTCCCGTCAGGGTGCCCGGGCCCGTGTTTGACAGGCTCTTCGCGACACCGAAGTCCGTCACGCGCGCGATGCCGTCTTTGCCCACCAGAACGTTGTGTGGCGTCACATCGCGATGCACGACGTCGAGCGAGCGGCCGCGATCATCTTTGAGCTCGTGGGCCGCGTGAAGGCCGTGGGCCGCGTCTAGGACGATGCGCACCGCGAGCCGTGCGCGGGTCGTGGCGTCGTCACTCAAAGGAACGAGCTCGGCCAGCGACGCGCCCTCGACATAATCCATCACGAGCAGAAGCTCGCCATCGAGGTCCTCTACGTCTTGCACGGCCACGACGTTCGGATGGTGAAGCCGCGACGCGAGTCGAGCCTCGGCCACGAAAAGTTTGCGATAGGTCGCGTCGTCGGCCAGATGCGTGTGCGCCCGCTTCACGGCGAACAGGCGCCGCGTGCCGGCGGCCGCCGAAAGCCGCCCGACGTAGACGGTTGCCATGCCGCCGGCCGCGATCTTGTGGAGAAGCTCGTAGCGTGACGTCGCTGGCAAAAGCGGCGTGGAACCTGAGCTAGGCAACGGCTGTCTCACGGCAGCCTCGCACCCGACGGCGGGCCACCCGCGCCTTCTGCGACGCGGCGGACGGAGGAGCGCCCAGCGCCGTCGCGGTCCGGTGCGCGCCAATCGACGGCGAAGACGCCAAGGGCGAGCGTCGCGAGGGCCGTGACGCTCAAGGCGCCCAGAAGCAGGTTGGTTCGAATCTCCGCATTGCGCCCTCGCGCCGCGGCCGCCTCGTCGCTGGTGTCACGAAGGAACGCGTCGTGTTGGGTCTTGGTGTCGAGGGCGGAAGCGCCGAAGCCGACCGCGAGGCCCGCGGTCAAGGCGCCACCCACGGCGACCACGAGTGGCGGGAGCCCTGCTCGCACTGCGGCAGCGGCCGGCGGAGGCGTGACAGGCGCGGAGACCGATTGGGTCGCCGGAGTTCGCGATGGGACCAGCTCGTGGCTCGAACCTCCGGCGAGATCGACCGCGCGCTCCTCCTCACGCCCGTCACCGACGATGACGATGCGCACAGGGCCCGGCGACACCCATCGGGCGCGTCCCGTTTCCAGGGGCACGCCCCCGATGGTGCCGCTGCACACGACGGGTGGCGGGCAGACGAGCACCACGCGTGCCGCCTGCCGCCCTAGCCGGCGGCGTGCCTCGAGCGCTGCGTCGAGGGCCTGACCGCGCGCGTCGGCGCGCTCCGCGAGGTTCATGGCCAGCACGGCGTCCGCACTGCGTGTCGCGGCCTTGAGCGCCAGTTCGAGCGCGATGGCGCTCGGGACGCGCTCGTCGGCGGCACTCAGCTCCCTAGCAGCCGTCGCATAGTCACCCGCGTCGTAAGCGGCGGCGCCCCGGTCGTAGGCGGCGGCGGCGTCTTGGCTTGCATCGGCGTGGGCCAGATCCGCCGCGGCGACACCCCAAAAGGCCGTGGCTGCGAACAGGAGCGCGCGGGGCTTGCGAGAGCGCATCGGCTACGACTTTCCGAGACCGTGTTTGGCAAGCAGGCGACCGAGGTAGGTGCGGTCGAGGCCGGAAACCCGTGCCGCCGCGGACTGGTTGAAGCCCGTGCTCTCGAGGACCTTCGCGAGGTAGAGCCGCGTCATGCGATCGGTGACGGCGTCTTTTTGTTCCGCATACGGGCGTGCCGCGTCGATGACATCGAGGAGCGCTGCGTCGAGTCGTGCGAGCCGCGGCGCCTCCTCTGAGGGAAGCTCACCCAAGGCCAGGTAGGCCAGCACCGCATGGCGCAGCTCGCGGACGTTCCCCGGCCACGCGCGCTTCGTAAGCTCCAAAATGACCGGCTGAGGCAAGTCCATGGCGCCGCCCTGCCGGGCGAAGGCCCGGGCCAAGAGCGGAATGTCCTCAGGGCGATCACGCAGGGCTGGCAACGCTACGGTGACGGCGGCGATGCGGAAGTAGAGGTCTTCGCGGAATCGGCCCGCCTTCATTTCGGCTGCCAGGTCGCGGTTCGTGGCCGTGACGAGGCGCACCTCGACGCGCCGAGTCGAAGGCTCACCGAGCGGCTGAATGAATCCCGTCTCGAGGGCGCGGAGCAACATCGGCTGAAGGTCGAGCGGCAGCTCGCCGATCTCGTCCAAGAAGAGCGTCCCGCCGTCGGCGCACTCGAAGGCCCCCTTGCGGCTCTCGGTGGCACCAGTAAACGCGCCGCGGCGGTGTCCGAACAGCTCACTCTGGATGAGGCCTGCGGGGATCGCCGCGCAATTGACCGCGATGAACGGCCCGGCCTGTCGGGTGGATCCGCCGTGAAGCGCCAACGCAGCTAGCTCTTTGCCGACGCCCGATTCGCCGGTCACCAACGTCGGAACCAGCGAGCCCTCCAGTCGCAACAAGAGCGCGAAGACCTGTCGCATCAGCAAGGACGTTCCCAACATGCCGCGGAAGGAGTCTTGTTCGACGAGCGCGAAGCCGCCGAGCGACGGGTCGTCAAGCTCGAACGTCAAGGTCGCTCCCCCGACGGCGACGGCGGCGCCCGGGCCCAAGATGGCGCGCTCGATCCGCTGCCCCAAATAGTAGGTCCCGTTGTGACTCCCGAGATCGGTGACGCGGACACCCTCCGGCACCAACTCGAGTTCGACGTGTTTGCGCGACACGGTGCTGTCGGCAAGCACGAGGTCGCAGGGCGGTTGCGAGCCTACGACGACCTTGTCATCCTTGAGCCGCACCCCCACGGGCCTCGCACGAACGCCCTCCACCCGCACTCGCATGGCGAGAGGGCGGCGCGAGACTTGGCCGCGCAGGATCGTTTGCGTGCTCGCGCCGGGCTTTGCGACCATGAGGCTCGGGCCGCTGTTATTGCGCCCCTCGGCGGAGCTTACCGCAACTTGCGGCGCGCCATCGGGCGGCTCGCCGCGCGCTGCGCTCATGGGCTGCTCTCCCCCCGGACACGCGGGAAGGCTCGGTAGATGGGTGCACTCTGCATGACGCGCCGTTGGGATGCCGTGAGCTCAGGCGTGTTCTTGGGGCCGCTGGGGGCCATCAAGTTGTTGGTGTCGAGGCACGCTCGTGCCTTCGGGGCGCACGTCGGTGTGTCGAGCAAGAGGTCGTCGGTCCCATCGTCTTCGGACGTGTGCATGAGGCCGGCAAAATGTCCGAGTTCGTGCAGCATCGTGACGGCATCGTTTTCTGCGCTCGACTCGGGGTAGAGGGCCACGGCGATGGCGGCGCGCGTCCCGCCACCGGGGTCGGCGAACCCCGGGAGACCGAGCGTGTAGCCGTAGAGCGGTGCGCCGTCCGTGTACGACATGCGGTTGGTCAACGCCACGGCCACGGTGCCCGGCTGGCTCGGGGCAGCTTGCCGGAGAAGCTCGGCGCGGGCGTCTCCGCTTTCGGCAGCGGCGTAGCGTGCCTCCATGGCGCGGGTCGTCACGGTCCCGCGCGAGATCCCGACCGACACCCAAAGGAGCGCGAAGAACGCGTCGACCCGCGCCGCGATGGCCGGGTCGCCGACGGCATCGTTGGCGCCGATGGGGCGGCGAACGTCGCCCTCACCGACGAGAAGACCGTCGGGAACGAACAGCTCGAGGTCCATGAGGCCTCCGTGGAACTGGCCGTCGTCGGTCCTCTGAACGAGCAGGCGCAGGGACGAGCCTTCGGGCCCTTCGGCGAGCACGGACCAAGGTCCGGCCACCGGCCCGTCGTTGATGCCCCAACTGCTCGTCACCGCGGCCGCCCCGCGTACGCCTTGTCCAAGGGGACGCGCCCCGCCCTGAGGAACGAAGTCGACGACCGCGCTGCGGCCTGCCGGATCGCGCAGCTCGCGCACCCCCGAGACCGCGCGCTCGGATCCGGTAGGAGTCCACATCGCCAGTGAAAAGCCCAACGCGCCGCGCGGGACCTCGAAGACGACGGGGGTCTTCGCGAGGGCTAGGTCCATCACGGACACCGATGGCGCGTTCGCGCCGGTCCCAGCGTCGGCAGACGAGGCACCGGTCGGAGCCGCCTCGAGCGGCGCGGTGCACGCCAAGGCGGCCGGCAACAGCAAGGCGAGCGTTCGCGTCATTTCCCGGCGGGGCCCGAGGGGGTCGGCGTTCCGCCGAGGCACTCGATCATTCGAAGCTTGTCGCACGTCGTGAGCTGTTCCAAGCAGGCGAGGCTCTGGGCGGAGGCCTTGGTGCAAACCGAGTCGCATGGGTTGTTGGCGCCGCACACGCGCCCGAGCGAGGCGTTGCAGCGGGTCACGCACGCAGGCTCCGGCGCGGGCGTGTCCGACGCCGGTGGCGCACCGCCTTTCGCCGTACCGCCATCGGCGGTGTCCGTCGCGGCCACCGGCTTGGCGGCGGGAGCGGCGGCGTCTGGCGCTCGCAGCGGCGCCGAGTCGCGCTCCGAGTCGTCCTCCTTGGGGCTCTGAATTTCGCCCGAGCATGCGTTGAGCGTGAGCAGGGCGAACAGGGTCGAAACGCTGGCAATGGTTCGAAACATGGGGGACTCCTTGGTTGTCCCCTCCTCAGCAAACTGCGCGCCGTCCTGTCCTTCGTCAAAGCTCTCGGGGATTGCCCGATAACTCACCGCCCATGCGGCTTTGACGCCGCACCCGCGCGGCGCAGCGGACCACCGCGCCCCGCGGTAGCAGGGCCGTGGCCGCGCTTCTGGTCGCCGCGCGCGTCCGCGTCTTGCCGACTTTAGGGAGCGCCGGAGCGAGGGGGTGCCCGGTGAGCTCGGTAGTAGGTGCGCTCTGCATCACGCGCCGCTGCGAAAGACTGAGCTCCGGGACGTTCTTCAGGCCTGCCGGCGCCATCAGCTTGTTCGCGTCGAGGCAGACCCCGGGCTTCGGGTGGCACGTCGGCGTGTCGGCCAAGAGGTCCATGAGGCCGCCGTGAGTGATCCTCATCGAGCAAGCCGCGCGCGGCCGTCTGCCAGTGTTGCAGCGTGGGGCGCCCACGTCCCGGGAGGGGCCCTCACTCGCGAGACCACGCCTCAACTTTTCTTAGCCTCGTGCAACGAACGCCGGCCGCTCCGGCCAACAGGAGGTCAAGGAGCGGTCGCATGAGCCAGGCCGAGGAGAATGCACGTTTCGAATCGGAGCACCAAGCACGCCTCGACGAGGCGGCGCGACTCTTGCTGGAGGAGACCCGCGAGAAGGACCCCGTCCGCCGAGCCGAGCTGCGCGAGCGGCGTCTCGGGCTCGAAGCCGTCACCCGTGCCCTCTTCGAGCAGCGCGTCGCCGTGCTCTTGCAGAGGGATCGCATCGCGCGCATGCTCGCGATGGAGGAGGTGATCAACCGGGCGCCTTGGATCCGCTCTGTGCGGGGCGCCGATCGCACCGACCTTCGGCCGAACGGGTGCTCGACCTGCGCGAACGCGCCCGCGCGCTTCACCGATGAAGGCATTCGGGCCAGCCACAAGTTCGGGGAGCCTCACCAGGTGAGGCGAGAAATTCAGGCCAAGTTTCCGCGCTACGTCGACGAGCGACAACCGCTGCGCGTTCACGTCGTGAGCAAAGAGGAGATCACGAGGACGCTTCCCGGGGCAGGGGCGTTCGCGACCCATGCTGGCGATATCTACATACCGGCTGACGCCTCGCTCCGAACGGTTACGCACGAGGTGCTTCATACGCTCACGGCGCCGGGTTGGTATGGGCGGGTTCCGAGGACGGTGAACGAAGCGGTGACCGAGTTCCTGACGCGTCGCATGGGGAGGTTCCCGCCCGATGGTACGCTGCTACACGCCAAGGCCTACGAGGGCAGTCAGCGGCTGATCAGCGACTACGTCGCGGCGAACCCGGCGCGCGAAGACGCGCTCGCGAAGGCGTACCTAACGGGAGACTTCGGCGATCTGGACCGACTCGAAGACGCCTCCATGCGAGGCTCGGTCTTCGCGATGCTTCACGGCCCTTCGGCTCAGCGCTTCCGCGACTGGGACGCTCGGTTGGCGAACGTCCTCCCCGGCTCATCGTTGACCATCGACGACGAAACGCTCTCTCCGCCGCCGCCGCCGGTGTCACCTCCCGTGGAGGCAGGCCGTGCCTACTAACGTTCAAGAAGAGTTCCTCGCGCATCTTCGCCTCATCGACGCACAAGCCGAGCGCCTCGCGCGCACCGTCGAGGCGCGACCGGCGCTGCGCAAGGACTACGCGGAGGAGGCCGCAGCGTTAGAGGTGCGCCTCTCGGTCGTGGAGCGCGCTCTCGCGGTTGTGGGCCCCGATGCCCTCGCGGCGCTTCGCCCGGCTCTCTCCGAAACGAAGCTGGACCTCCGCTTCGTCCAGAAGGAAGGTGAGTTCATCAGCTGCCGGCTCGCTCGCTTCCTTCGGTCGCCGCGCGTCGAGGTGCCGGAGCTGCTTCGAAGGCTCGACGATGTCGAGGCTCGTGTCGCTTCGGCCGGCGAGGCCAGCGCCGACCTCACGCGCCCAGAGGCCGTGGAGCTCGCCCAGCAGCTCGACGAGATCGAGCTCAACCTTCAAGCGTTGTGGCCGGGTGCCCTCGAAGCGCGGGGAGTGCAACTCGAGCGAGCGCGACGGCGCCTCCTGGCGATCGTCCGCGCTCCCGCCGACGGCCTCCGCGACCGGGCTCTTCTCACGGGGTGATGCGCCTCTCCTTGCCACGTTGCCGCGACGAGCGCCTATCCTCGTCCGAGCAGGGCCGTCGGACGTCCCCGGGGCCGAACCGAAAGGTGTTCACCAGGAAGTAGCCGGCTAACGTTGGTCCGTGGCCGAGGCGTCGGTGTACGCTTGCCATGATGGTCGACGAAGAGACGGGGGCGATGGGGGCGAGCCGCGTCGTCCGTCAGTCAACGCGCGCGAGCCGGGCCTCGTCCTTTCGTACGCGCCGACGGCGAAGGACATGCCTTCCGTCGTCATTCTCGAAGAAGGCACCTGCGTCTTGGGACGCGACCCGCCACCGGGCGGAGTCACGTTGCCGCTGACGTCGGTCTCTCGCGTGCACGTTCGGGTGCATCGGAAGGCCGACCGGGTGTCGGTGCACGATCTCGGGAGTCGGAATGGCGTCTTCGTGCGCGGTGAGCGCGTCGATGCGGCGGAGCTGCGGCCCGGGGACGATCTCCGCATCGGTGATGCGGCCTTCATTTTTGTGGCCGACGGCGCCCGCGCGTTCGTGGGCTCTCGCTTCGACGGCGTCGGCGAGACGCCGTTCGCGCACGCACCAATCGCCTGCGGGCCGGCGAGCCGAAGGGTCTTCGAGGAGCTTGTTCCCATCGCTCGCTCGGAGATCCCCGTCCTCGTGTTAGGCGAGACGGGAACGGGCAAGGAGCTGGTCGCCGAAGCCATTCATTCGGCGAGCCGTCGGAGCGGCGCCCTCCGCGCGCTCAACTGCGCTGCGATCGCGCCGACGCTCGTCGAGAGCGAGCTGTTCGGATTCAAGAAGGGAGCCTTCACAGGCGCGGAGCGTGACAATCCGGGCATCGTGAAGGCCGCTCACGGCGGAACGCTCTTCTTGGATGAGGTTGGCGACTTGCCACCGGAGGTCCAGCCAAAGCTCTTGCGCCTGCTCGAGTCTCATGAGGTCGCGCCCGTGGGCGCCGCGCGAACCGAGATCGTCGACGTTCGCGTCGTCTGCGCCACGCACGCCGACATGGAGGCGCTGGTTCGCAGCAAGCGCTTCCGCGCGGACCTCTACGCGCGCATTCGTGGACACGTGGTCCACCTTCCGCCGCTTCGCGCGCGCAAGGAGGACATGGTTCGCCTCGTCACGGCGCTCCTTCATCGTATCGGTCGCGCCGAAGCCGAACTCTCCGTAGCCTTCATGATGGCGCTGCTCCGCCACGACTGGCCCTTCAACGTTCGTGAGCTCTTCTCCGTCTTACGGCGAGCGGTAGCTTTGGCGCCGCCCGGCACCGTGCTCGATGTCGCCCACTTGCCTGACGAGCTGTTGGTGCCCGCGGCCTCCGAGGGGGCGAAGGTGACTCCCGCGACGACCGACGGCGAGGACAAGCCGCCGATCCCCTCTCCCGACGAGCTGCGTGAGGCGCTCCGGCGCTCCGGTGGCAACGTCGCGGAGCTGGCGCGCATCTTTCGTCGCGATCGCTCGCTCATCCATCGCTGGCTCAAGCTTCACGACATCGATCCGTCGTCCTACCGCACCGAATAACCCTCGCCGGCGTCGCCGACGAACGGCGCTCGTCGTCCTCAGGGGCGAGCTAGCTTCTTTACACCGTTGCCGGTGCCCCAGTAGTAGGCCGCGGTGTCGATGGCGAGGCCTCGCGGCCGATCTTCGCCGCTCGCGTGCGTGGTCTGGCCCGTCGTGCAGCCGACCGTCGGACACGAATGGATACCGCCGTCGACGAGGCCACCGTCGGCGAGCTCCGTCCAGGCCGTCCAGTGGACTCGGTCGCCATCGATGGTGAGCGCTCGCGGGTGCCCGAAGGCAGGCCCGAGCACTTGCGATACGCCGCCGTCGCGCGGCGCGCGAGCAAGGCTGCCCGGATCGCCGACGTCGTTGGCCACGGCCCAGTACACCCAGGTGTCATCGAGGGCCACCTCGCGGCCCGAGGTTCCCGTCTTTCCGATGAGCGTCTTCCCGCCGTCGCTCTCGGAACGGAAGACGCTCGCGGAGAAGTCGACGATCCAGAAGGCGTTCGGTGCGCCGCCCGCGAGGGCCATCGGGCGACCCCCGGCGACGTCGACGACGGTCTGCTCTGCGCCGCCGTCGAGGGGCCTCCGACGGATCTGATCTCCGTTGCTGTCGGTCCAGTAGGCGTGACTTCCGTCGACGGTGAGGCCCGTCGCTTCTGCCCCGTTTTGGGAGAAGACCTCGGGAGCGGCACCGCAGCCGGCCAGCGGACATCGCGAGACCCAGCCGGGCAGGTCGCCGTTGGCCCAGTAGAAGTGCGTGTCCGTTGCAACGATGCGCTTTGGCACCGCGACGTGCGGCGCCGTGGCGAGGGGCTCGACGGCGCCGCCGTCCTTCGGGACCCGGGCCACGAGGTTGGTGCTTATGGCTGTAAAGTACACGTGAGTCGCGCTGAGTGCCACCGCTGAGACGGGGCCCTGGCCGTTCGCGAGCGCCGTCGCTTCACACTGGCCGTCGCGGCACTGGCCACCGAGACACGAGTGGCCGCAGCGGCCGCAGTTCTCAGGGTCGGCCGCGGCATCGCAGCGGCGCGCAGCGTCATCGCCGACGTCGATTCCGGCGTCCGACGCGTCCTCGGTGCCCGTGTCTCCGACGGTGCCGTCGTCGGCGCCCGTTTCATTGCGCCCCGAGTCGGCGCCGCTTGCCGGCACCGCCTCCAGGTCGTTGATGCCGATCAAGAGACCGCAGGCCGGCAGGAGTGCGGCCAAGAGAAGAGCCAGCGCGCGTCGCGCCGTCACCATCGGACCACCGCACCGACGCGGCCAAGGCCGAGCGTCGGGGTGACGCGCGCCCCCGTTGGGCTTGCCGCTGTTGCCCACAGGATGACGCCCGTCGCGAGGAGCGCGCCGCCGACGGAGAACGTTGCCGTCGAGGCCGTGGCCCACGAGCGCGCGGCGTCGTTGGCGCGCAGCGCGTCTTGGTCCGCACACGGTCCGTCGACGGGACACTTCGCTTTGGCGGTGCCGTTTTCCGATATCGCGACGAGCCCGGTGATCGCGCCGGCAGCGACGCCCGCGACGCCGACGCCGCCGAGGACGAAGGCCCAAGTGCGCTGCGGGGAGCGCGCGGCCGGCTCTTCCGATGAAGCCCCGGTCGTGTCGTCGCTGCTCGGCGCTTCGCCGAACGTAACGTTGACCGACACCGTCTGCCCCGCGGGAACATCCACGCTCTGGCGCCACCTCTCGCCGCGTCGCGACGTCGCCTCGACGAGGTGGGGGCCCGGGTCGACGGGAATCGCAGCTCCCAGCTCCGAAGCCACGAGGGCAACTCCGTCGCGCGTCACTCGCGTATCGGCCTCATGGCCCGCCGCTGCGAGGATCGTGAGGCGGCTCAGGTTGCCGGCGAGCGCGGCGGCGCGGGTGCGGGCCTTCGCCTCCCACTCGGGGCGCGCCGTCGCCTTGTAGGCCGCGGCGGCGCTCAGGTAGGTCGCCCACGCGCTCGCGCTGCGGCCGCTCTTGTCGTAGCAAACGGCGAGGTTGTATTCGGTGCCCGGTCCCGGATCGAGCTTCTGACTGCCCTCGAGCTTGGCGCAAGCTGCGATGAAGTCACCCTTGCCCATCAACGCGCGGCCTTCTTCGAAGAGCGCCTGTGCGGCCGCTGTGTTGTTGGCGCCGGCCGGCGTCGTCGCGATCACGAGCGCTGCAAACAGGGCGACGAAGACGTGGCGCTTCACTTGCGGTCCGACGGCGTGTCCAAGTCGGCAGGCCGGCTCGCGTCAGGACGCGTCGTGCCGGCGTCCGTCGACAGCAGGACTGGCGCTGCCGCGCTCTGAGGCGGCGCCGGACGATGCGTTCCCGTCGTCGTGGCGGCGCTGCTCGGCGCGGTCGTTCGCGGCAAGGCGTCCGGTTCTTGCGTCGGGGCAACGCCAGTCGGCGACGGTGTCGTCGTCGTCGCTTGCCCGACGGCGGGCGGTGACGTGGGAGTGGTTGCCTCGACGGCCCGCGCGCCGGGGCCGAAGCTCATCGAAGCCCCCACGCCAAGAATGACTCCGGCGGCCAAGAGCACGGCCGCCATCACCGTGCGACGAGGGCTCCGTTCCGTGCGTTCAGGCCCTTTGGCGTGGGTCACGACGGCTTGGTTTGTCTCTTCGCGGCGTCCACCGGCGCTCGCGCCTGGAGGCGCATCTTGAACGGGTCGCTCCGCGCGCGTCGCCTCGGCATCCCGAGACGAGCTCGCAAGGGGCGGCGCTGCCGCCTCGCCTGCGGCGGGCATCGATGGGACCGAGCTTCGTTCGATTTCCTCGATGAGCTCACTGCGTTGGCTGAGCTCGACGCCCGCCACCGACTCGACCCAAGCGGCGACCTCCGTTCGCGACGCCGCCTTGAACGCGCCCTCGAGGGCTTCCGCGAAGGCGTTCGCCGTGGCGAAGCGTTGCGAGGCTTGGCGCTGCAGCGCCTTCTGGAGGGGCGCGTCGAGGGCGCCGAGGTCTCCGCCGGGCAAGGGTCGGTACGTTGGCTCCATGACCTTTGGCAGCAGCGACGGATCCGACGCTTGTCCGAAGTAGCGCTCGCCTGCGAGCATTTCCCAGATGACGATGGCGGCGCCGTAGATGTCGACGCTTGCCGTCGCCGTGTCATCGAGGAGTCGCTCCGGGGCCATGTAGGCCAGCTTGCCTTTGACGTCGCCGTTCGTGGTCGCCGCGAGACGACCGAAGGCCTTGGCGATGCCGAAGTCGAGGACGCGCGCGACACCATCGACGCCAACAAGCACGTTCTGCGGCGAGACGTCGCGATGGACGAGCCCGAGCGGCTTGCCCCGTTCGTCGCGGGCCGAGTGGGCCGCATGAAGGCCATGCAGAATGTCGACGGCGATGGTGACGGCTACCCCTGCCGGCACGCGCCGGGCGGCGTCGTCGGGCCCCGCCACGAGTTGCGACAACGCCCGACCGTGGACGTAGTCCATGACCAGCAGCACTTCATCGCCGTCGATCGCGACGTCGTGCGTGGCCACGACATTGGGATGGTGAATGCGCGCGGCGATGCGGGCTTCGTCGAGGAACGCGTCGACGAAAGCGCGCTCCTTGACGAGGTGCGGGTGCATGCGCTTGATGGCGACGAGCCGCGAAAAGCCTGCCGGCCCGACGAGGCGCCCCAAGTGGACCCTCGCCATGCCACCGGCACCAAACTGCCCGAACAACAGGTAGCGCCCGACGGTGCGATCAAGGCGCGAGAGGTCGGCGGGCATGCCGAGGAAGGATACCAGCGGTCCCGCTGGCCGGTGGAGTTCTGAGAGCGGCGGCGGCGGGTCACGGTCACGGTCACGGCACCTCGAACCCTCGCGACCCCACAGTTTTCAGAGCCTTGCGGGCCGCCGGCGTCGGCGCGGCCGTTGCACCACCGCCGCCATGCCCATTGTCATCCCGACGTTGCGAAGCCTTGCCCTTGTCTCTCTCGCTGCCCTCAGCGCCTGTGTGGTCGAAGTCGATGACCCGCCGCCTCCCTCTGCTGCGAGCGACGATGGCCCAACGGGCGCCGACCCTGCGTCGGACCGCGCGGGCGCCGTCGCTGCGTCCGGCGAGGCAGCGCAGTCCCCCACGTTTCGCTCCCTCTCGCTCACTTGGAAGATCCAGAAAGCCGACGGCGCGAAGGACCAGTGTCCCGCCAACTATTCGAAGCTCAAAGTGCACGCGAGCGCCATCTCGGCCTCCGACACGCGCAACGGCGACGCCTTTGTCACGGTCTTCGACTGCAACGCCGGAAAGGCGACCCTGCGTTTGCAGACGTCCGGCGACGAAGCTGAGCAGCGCACCGCCGACGGGTCGCTCGTGAAGGGTACGGCCAGCGCCATGACGGGGAAGTACTCGATCACCATGGTCATCACGGAGCCGTCTGGTGAGGTCGATTTCAGCGCGACGCGCTCGCAGGTCGTCGACCTCTCACGAGGCGACGCGAGTCTCGCGTTCGTGGTGACACCAGGCGCTAGCCATCGGCGCACCGCCTGGGGACTCAAGGCCAAGTCGACCGGTGATTCGCTGAGCTGCGCCGCCTCCGGCGCCGACACGATTCGCGTGAAGAGCAAGCGGGTGCAGCTCCCCGATCAGGCGCCGGACCCGTCACCGAAGGAGACGATCCAAACGTTTCCCTGCGAGAGCGAACCGTCGAACGTCACCTGCTTCGGGTGCGCCGGCGCCGGCACCAGCACGCCCCTCGAATATGGGTACTACGCAACAAGCATCGAAGCGCTCGCGAACGGCACCGTGATCGGGACGCTCCCCTATGACGACACCGGCTCGCTCGTGCGCGTCGACCGTGAATCGGTGCGCCTGCTGAAGAACGCCGGCAACCCAGACAGCGCCGACGTCTACATGAGCTCGAGCTTCTTCCTTGAGGTGACCAACCGCTGACCACGCCTCGCAGCAGGCCCGCCGACGACGGCGTCGCTATCGGCCCGCATCACCCTCGTCCAAGAGCTCGTGGTCGAGCATCGTGTCGCCCTCGAAGAGGAAGCGCCCCCGGAAGGGCCGTCCCGCGAGCATCATCGGAAGCCAGAGGCGGTCGTCGCTCCACATCTCCTCGTAGGGGAGCGCATCAAGCGGGGTCCACAGCGGAACGGCTTCGTCTGTCTCGCGCACCGTCCCTTCGCACGCGTCTGCCGAGAAGACATAACACTCGACAGAGTAGCCATCGACGAACTGGAAACGCAGGTGGCCGCGGCGCCGCGGCTCACTGGGCGTGACGCCGACCTCTTCTTGCGTCTCTCGAATGGCCGCTTGCTCCGGCGTTTCTCCCGGCTCAATCCGCCCTCCGGGAGCGTTGATCTTGCCAGCGCCGAGACCGCGCTTCTTTCGAATCAGGAGCGCCTCTCCGCCACGCATGACGAACAAGAGGACGGCCACGTCTTTTGGGACCCAGGTGTCCCACGCGATGTCGGAGAGCGTCTTCACGCGCCTCCTTCTATCAGGAACCGCGTCCGGCGAGCGGAACGCAGTCAGCCTCGCAGCTCAGGCCGCGACGAGTCGCTCGACGGCATCGCTCAGGCGCTGCACGAGATCGCGAAGACGGTCACCGGAGCCGTGGGGCGCGTCTGGGCCGGCATCAACGCTCGAAGCCGCAACGGCGCCGGACGCCGGACGCGGTGGCTGGGCAACTTGGTCCACCTCGAGCACGTAGTGGGCGGGATCAAACGTGCGCTCGCTCCGCGGTGCAATGGCGCGGATTTCATCGGCTCGGAGCGTGGCTGGCTCCTCGTCCGAAAGCGACGGAGAGCCCCGCTCGCTGGGCGCGATGTCGGGCAGTCCGTAGGAGCGGACCGTGTCCGGCGCAGCTTCCTCGTCGAGGGGCTGAACGACGACCTCGCGCCAATGGGGCGAGTCGACGTCTGCGGTGGAACGAAAGAGAAGAGTGAAGCTCATGAAGGACTCCGCGAGCACTAGGCGTGCCAAAGGGGGAGACACGCGAATCACCGAGAAAACCTGCGGCGTGGAAGGAACCCGGGACCGTGGAGAGGCATTCCTGCCGCAGCCCTGAGTCTCGATGGCCACGCCCACCCCCCTCCAAACGGCGCGCGTCCGACTCGGCTTACACCCGCGGGTGACGTTTCTCGGAAGGCGAACCGCGCCTAAGGCATCAGGCGTTCAGCGCTCGTCAGTGAGTCACCCGTCGCGCCGTACCCGCCGACGATGAGCGTCGAGCCGTCCTTCAGCACCGTCGCCGTTGCAAGGCTACGCGCCTCGGAGAGCTCGAAGACCCTCGTCGCGCCCTTGTCGCTCCACACCTGGACCGAGGTCGGGGCCGTGCAACCGTCGTTGTCGCAGGAGAGGCCGCCAAAGACGAGCGCGCCACCTTCTTGGAGTGGCACAAGCGTCGCGACGGTTCGCGCGGGCCCCGCCGTTGGCCCGAGCGTCCATTGACCGCTCGTCGGGTCCCAGATCTGCGTGTCTTGCAGCATGAACCGGTTGGCCTTCTTGCCGCCGAACACGAGGACTCTCCCGTCGGCGAGCCGCGTGGCCGCGTGATGGAGTCGGTCGGCGCCCTTGAACTCGCCCGCGGGCGCGAAGGTGCCCTTCGTCTCGTCGAAGACCTCGGCGGTGGCGAGCGATTCGGGATCGCCGTCGCCGGCGCCTCCGGCGGCGACAACGCGTCCGTCGGCGAGCGCCACCAACGTGAACGCGTAGCGAGCTTCGGCCATCGGGCCAACGCTCGTGAACGTCTCGCTGGCGGGGTCGAAGACCTCCGCGTCGGCGAGCGCCGTCGCGAAGGGGATAACACCGCCGGCGCCCTTCGCCTCCTTCGGCGTCGAGCCCGAGCCGCCGCCGCCGACGAGCAGCACCTTTCCGGACGGGAGCAACGCCGCTTGGTGCCCGTGCCTCGCCGCGCGCGGGGCGCCGACGGGCTTCGCTTCACCGGTCTCGGGGTCAACGAGCAACGCGTCCTGGTGGACCTCCTCGCCAGACGGCACACCGATGGCGTTGAGGACGCCGCCGCCCACCACGAGCACCTTGCCGCTCGCGAGGAGCGTGGCTGTGTGGGCGCCGCGCGGCTTCGGCAGCGAAGCCAGCGACGTCCACGCGTTGGTGTCGGGATCGTACAGCTCGACGCTGGCGAGCTGCGCGCGCGAGCTGATGCGCTCTCCGCCGATGACCAGGACCTTCCCGTTTGGCAACAAGGTCGCCGTGTGCCCGTCGCGGGCGACCTTCATGCGCGCCACCTTCTCGGCGCGCCCCGGCCGCGTCGCGAAGGGCGAGACGACGGCGGCGGTCTGGGTGGCGCCGCCGTCGGCAACAGCAGCAGGGGTCTGAGCTGACGTGCCGGCGTCGGTGGCCGAGCAACCCAGCGCCGTCAGGGAAGCACCCGTGACGGCGAAGAGCAGGGCGTGAGCGAAGTGCGCGCGGTGTGAAGGCATGCGGCCGCGAAAGCAACGATCGCGCCCGGCGTGAAAGGCAGGGAGTTCGGGCCGCGCGTCGCGATCTTAACGCGACCTTTTTCCGATCGATCGCGTCTACGCGGCCTTTGCCGCGCGCGCGCCTACTTCCCCTTCTTCTTGCCCTTCTTGCCCGATCGATCCGACTTGCCGGTTGCCGGCGCCGGCGACGCCCCGCGCGCCGAACGATCGCGGTGGTTCTTGCTCTTGTCGCGCCCCTTGTCGAAGACGCGATCCTTCTTCTTCGCGCCCTTCGACTCAACGCCGACGCGCTTTCCGTAGACGGTGCGGCGCGTGATGACGCAGTCGACGATCTCAACGAGCACCCGCTCTCCGAGGCGAATCACGTCGCGGCTTCGTTCGGCCACGGCCGTAAGTCCCGCTTCGTCGATCTCGTAACGCTCACCGGTGTCTTCGAAGCGAAGCATGATGTCGACGAAGGGATCGTCGAGCTGCACGTAGGCGCCGGTCCCGACGAGCGCCGTGACGGTGCCCTCGTAGCGCTCGCCGATGCGGTCGCGCATGAAGACGCAGCGGTAGATGTCGACGACCTCCCGCTCAATCTCCATGGCGCGGCGCTCGTTCTCCGACGACACGCGCGCCGCTTCGGCGAGCTTCTCGTCGTCCGACGGCGGCCGACGTTTGCCTTGGACCACGGCGTGCGTGGACCGGTGGACGAGCAAGTCGGGGTAGCGGCGAATGGGCGAGGTGAAATGGAGGTAGGCCTTCGACGCGAGGCCGAAGTGGCCGATGTTCGCGATGTCGTAGGTCGCCTGCTTAAGGGAGCGCAAGAGCAGCATGCGAAGGACGTTCGCCTGCGGATGGTCTTCGAGATCTTTAAGGAGTTGGCTCAGCTTCTTCGGGTCTTGCGCATCCTCGGCGTCGAAAGGGACGCCGAAGAGCTCGCACACACCGGCGAAGCGATCGAGCTTCTCGCCGTCGGGCGGCGCATGGACGCGGTAGACCGTTGGGATGTTCTTCTCCTGGAAGAACCGCGCGACGACCTCGTTGGCGAGGAGCATCAGCTCCTCGATGAGCTGGTAGGCCTTGCGCACGCCTTGATCGTCGGCGCGCCGGCCGATGGCCGTCGGGTTGCCGTCTTCGCCGAGGACGATCTTCGCTTCCGGCAGATCGAGGTCGAGGGCGCCGCGCTTCATGCGGCGCTGCCGCAAGATCTTCGACAGCTCGAGCGCGACCGTGAGACCGGGGACGAGCGCCTCGGCCTTTTCGTTGCGCGGCGGCGCGTCGCTCAACCCGAGGGCGCGGGCGACGCTTCCATAGCTGAGCTTCGCTTGGCTCTTCATGAAGCCGCGCACGAGACGCGAACGGACGACGTTGCCCGCCGCGTCGATCTCCGCGTCGACGCAGAGGCAAAGGCGAATCACGTCGGGCAAGAGCGAGCACAAGTTCGACGACAGCGGCCTGGGAAGCATCGGAATGGCGCGGTCTGGCAGGTAGATGCTGCAGCCGCGGAGGAGCGCTTCGGCGTCGATCTTCGTGCCCGGCACGACGTAAGAGCTCACGTCGGCGATGGCGATGTAGGCGCGGTAGCCGCCGCGCGGCGTTCGCTCGACCCACACGGCGTCGTCGTGATCGCGTGCGTCTTCCGGATCGATGGTCGGCAGCGGAAGATGGGTGAGATCCTCGCGACCTTCGAGCATCTCCTTTGGCACTTCGAGGCCGTAGGCCTCGGCCTCCTTGAAGGCCTTCTCCGAGTGAACCTCTTCGATCTGCTCGCGGACGAGGATCTTCGCGACCTCCACGGTGAGCTCGCCGGGGCGACCGAGGACCGCTTCGAGTTTTCCCTCCGGGAGCTCGTCGGGGAGCTCGGGGTAGCGCGTGATGGAGATGACGACGGCGTCACCGTCGTTGCCGCTGTTGCCTTCGGCGCCGCGCGTGTCGAGGTCGCTGGCGAGCGGAATGGGCCCGCGCATGCGCGCGTCGTCGGGCTCGAGCCACGCGCTCTTGCCGCGCCTCCGCAACGTGCCCGCGACGCGCCGCGCCTTTCGTTCGACGACCTCCGTGACGGCGCCCTCGAAGCCGCGCGCCGAGCGCTTGGCCACGAGCACCTTGACGCGATCGCCGTGCATACCGCCCAAAATGGCTTCTTTGGGGATGTACACGTCTTCACCGGCGGGGCCGATGCCTGACACGAAGCCGAAGCCGCGGGCCGCGATCGAGAGGTTGCCCTCGCGCTCGTCGCCGCTCGCCACGCGAACGGGGCCGTCGGGCCGCCGCCCGGTGCCGCTTGGCGCCACGGGGAGCGAGGACGGCTTGGGCTCTTCGTGGCGTCGCGCCGCCTCACCTCGCCGCTCCTTGCGCGAAGGTGGCAGCCCCTTCTTTCCGTGGTTCTGCGCGGCGCCGCCGCGCCGGTCGGCGCTTTCGCGCTCGCCTCGCTCCTGGCGGCCTCCGCGCGGCGCTTCCCTTGGTGCTTGGGGCTTCGACCGGATGCGCTCGTCACGCTCCGCGGGGGAGCGCTCCGCGGCGGTGAGGTTCAGCGGCTCAGGTTTGCGGGTGCCGGGCCACGCAAACCGCGCCCGGTCGTCGGCTTCCAGCTCGCCGCTTAGGACGAGGTCGTCGAGCATGCGCAAGAGACCTTGTTCGCTGGTCTTGGGTTGCGAAAGCGCGGTTGCGGCTTCCTCCACCGTGAGCTCGCGGCGCTCTTTGAAGATGGCGAGGATTTCGGCCCGACTGGGCAGGTGACGCGGCATAAGGCCCGGCAGTCTCGGAGGTTCGGCCCCGGGGCGCAAACGGTTTGACCAGGCGCCCACGCTCTGGCACCAAATGGGCATGCCCGATCCTGGACCCGAGCCCGTGGCGCCTCAGGGCAGAGGCCACCTTTCCGTTGGTTTTTCCGCTGCCGCATGCCTGGCGGGCATCGTCGCGAGCGCGCTCTTGCTCGTCGATTACGTACGGCCCGCAGCCGTCTTTTGCGGCGGCGGTGGCGGCTGCGAACGCCTTCGCAGCACGACGTATGCCGCGGTTCTTGGCGTCCCGACGCCGGCGTTCGGCTTGCTCGGCTTTTGCGCGGTGGCCGTCGCGCTGTGTTTCTCCGGACCGCGGGCGCGCCTCGTCCAGCTCGCGCTCGCGGCGCTCGGCGCCGTGGTCGCGACGTTCCTCCTCGCGGTGCAGCTGCGGCTCTCGGTCTTCTGTCGCTATTGCCTCGTCGCGGACATCGGCTGCCTCGTGCTTCTCGTGGGGAGCGTCTTTCGTTACCGCCTCGGGGTCGACGCGACGTTCCGCTTCGCCGTGCCGACGCTGGGTGGCTCCTTCGTCCTCGCTGCCGCGATCCCCATGGGCGTTGGCTTCACGCGACCGCTGCCGCCGCCGGAGGCGCAAGGCCCCGTGCCGGAGCTGGTCAAACGGGAGATCGCCAGCGCGCCGCCGGGTGTCGTCACCGTCATCGACTTCGTCGACTTCGAGTGCCCGTTTTGCCGCATGACCCACGAGGGGTTTGCGCCGGTTCTGGAGCGCCACAAGGGACGCGTGCGGGTGATTCGCAAACAAGTGCCCCTCACGCGCATCCATCCCCGTTCCATGGACGCGGCGCTCGCGGCGTGTTGCGGTGAGAAGCTCGGCAAGGGAGCCGAGATGGCCGAAGCCCTCTTCAGCACGCCGCCCGACGACCTCACGCGCGAGGGCTGCGAGAAGCTGGCGACGAAGCTTTCGTTGCCGCCGGCAGAGTTCCGCTCGTGCTTCGACGACCCGTCGACGCGTGCGCGTGTCGATCGAGAGATCGCAGAGTTTAAGGAGGCCGGTGGCCGCGGCCTTCCCACGATTTGGATCGGTGCGGAGCGCTTCGTGGGCGCGCAGGATCCGGCGCACCTCGAGGCGGCCATTCGGCGCGCCAGCGGCGGCTGAAGCGCCGCGCGTGAAGATCGCGCTCGGCCATTTGGCCGCTTCTTCGCCGCCCCTTCGAGTCGCGTAATCGCGCCTTCACGGTCCGATCGTCACCGGGGGTTCACGTTTCGCCTCGATCGCGCCGTAGGCCGCGCCGCGATTGAATCGGTGAGAACGGTGCCGCGTCTTGCCGGTATCTCGTCGGCCGCCCGCGGCGTCGCTGCGTCGGCTATCCTCCCCTCCGACCGACCGACTCACGTTCTTGTGCCTGGGAGACGAAAAGGAATCATGAAGCTCATATCCCTCCAAGTGGCCCTCTTTGGCGCAGCGCTCGCGCTCGCTGGCTGTTCGAAGGAGTACGTCCGCGGCTCCAACGATCCGAGCATCGACAACCCCGCCATGAGCACGGGCCTCGACAAGGAAGACATCCAGAGGATGCTCTCCGAGTCTCTCGGCAAGCTGCGAAACGCGCCGCTGATGGAGCTCTGGCGCGGCAACCGCGGCAAAGACATCGTCGCCATCTTCCCCTACCAAAACGCCACCAGTGAGCACATCGACTCGCAGCTCGGCGCGGCCCTCAGCGAGACCGAGACGTGGCTCGTCGAGTCGGGCGTCGTGACGGTCATCAGCCGCGAGCGCCAGAAGGAGATGATCGCCGAGGTTGAGGGCCATCAGAACCCTGTCTTCAATCCCGCCAACGTGACGAAATACGGCCGCCAGCTCGGCGCGAAGTATTTCATCACCGGCAAGGTGCAAGCCGCTGCCGAGCGCACCGACGACGCCCGCCGCGTTCAGTACTTCTTGTTCATGCAGGTCATTGAGGTCGAGACCAGCGCCATTCGCTTCCAGCACAAGGCGTACATCACGAAGATGGTTCGTTAGGTCCCTTGCCTCTCATGCTGCACCTCTCGCGCTCGCGCCTGCGATGGCTCGTCGCGCTGGCTCAAGCCCTTGCGCTGGCCTTCGCGCTCGCGCTCCTCGTGGGCTGCGGTGGTCACGAGGCTCGTACGCTCCGCGTTCGCACGGCGCTCGACGACGGAGCGCCGCGCGCGGCCATCGCGGCGTTGAACGACGAGATGGACGCGAAGACCGACAAGGACCTGCCCGAGAAGCTCGAGGGCGACAACGCGCTGCTCTTGCTCGACCGCGCGACGATTCAGCAGTCGCTGGCGCAGTTCGAGCTGTCCGCGCGCGACTTCGAGGCCGCTGACAAGGCCATCGAGATGCTCGACCTCTCGAAGAACGCCGCCGACACGATTGGAAAATACATGTTTTCCGATTCGGTCGGGCGCTACCAGGCGCCGCCTTACGAGAAGCTGCTCATCAACACCCTCAACATGGTGAACTACCTCGAGCAGGGCGATCTCAACGGCGCGCGCGTCGAGGCGCGGCGCCTCGCCGTTCTGCACACGTACTTCAAGCAGAAGCTCAAGGACGAATCGAGCCCGGTGCTGGGACTCGGCGGCTTTCTCGCGGGGCTCGTCTTCGAAAAGAGCGGCGAGCCCGACGAAGCGCTGCGCTGGTACGACGCGGCGCTGGCGCACAAGGGGTTCGATTCGCTGCGCCGATCGGTGCGCGGCGTCTTGGCGCAAGGGGCCTATCGAAGCCCGCGCCTGACGGCGCTCGAAAAGGACGACGCGCCGCCGCCGCTCGGCGACGAAGGGGAGATCATCGTCGTTTTGGGCTATGGGCGCGTGCCGCACAAGATCGCGAAGCGAATCCCCATCGGGCTCGCGCTCACCTACTTCGCCTCGTCGATAAGGCCTGACGACGCGTCGGCGGCGAATCGCCTCGCGGCGCAAGGGCTTGTCACGTGGGTGAACTACCCGACCTTGGCGCCAGGGCAGGGCGGCTACGAGATCCCTACGGCCAGCGTCGGTCGCTCGCCGTTGCCGGTCGAAGAGGCCGTGAACCTCACGGCGGAGGTTCGGCGGGAGTGGGAGAAGCTCGAGGGCGCCATCGTTGCTTCCGCCATCTCGCGCCTCGTCGTGCGTCTCGTGGCCGGCGAAGGCGTGCGCCGCGCGGGCGGCAGCGGCGACGGCGCCATCATCGGGCTCATCGCCTCGCTCGCGACGCAAGCCACGCTGACGGCTCTCGACACACCCGACACACGAAGCTGGGAGACGCTTCCGGCGCGCATCGCCATCACTCGGGTCCGCGTGCCGGCAGGGCATCACAAGGTTCACCTCTCGGCGCGCGGCGTGTCGCGTACGCAGGCCGTTGACGTTCCCAAGGGCGGCTTCCGCGTCGTGTCGTTGATGGCGCTGCGCTAGGCCGCGACGCGCCGCGCGTCGCGCTGCCAGGCGCGCATGGCGTACCTCTCCATCCATGCACCGATGCTGCTGCATCGGGGCGGCTCGTTTGCGTTGGCGCTGCGCGGCCGCCCTGATAGCCGTTCTAGTGCGGCTGCGCTTTTCTACGCGCCCGTGCGAGTGCTCAGCGAACGCCCATCGTGGGCCGCGAGAGCGCTCACGAGAGGCATGATGGCGAGGGCAGGGGCAGTGCTCGGGGCAAGGACGGCGATCCGCTCGATCGCTGGCGGCGTGGGGCTCGCAAAGTGGATCGCGCTCGGCGTGCTCTCGTTCTGGGCCGCGCCGGCGCAAGCCGCCGACATGCCGCCTCCGCTCACGTGCACCGGGGGGAAGATCCCGAAGGGCGTTGTCTCAGCCACGGGCGGTTTCTTCGATCCGACGCGGCCCCTTTGCAGCGTCGGTGACGCCATCACGAGCGTCGCAGGTGCGGTGACTCAGTGCGCCGTTCCCGGGCAGCCAGCTACGGTCTATCCGAACGTCATCTGGGATCTGCCGAGCGCCGTCGATTGTTACTACCGCGGCGAGAGCCAGAGCTATCCCCCAGGGCGGCACGTCCATCAGTACCAGTGCACCCAGAAGAGTCACAACAAGAACTCCCCCACGGGGCCCGCCGGCTTCCCGTACATGGGGTGGGACCTCTTGCTCGAGTGCGTCACCTGCACCGGAGATGCAGACTGCAACGACGGCAAAGCATGCAACGGGGGTGAGCGCTGCGTCTCGGGTGTCTGCAAGTCCGCGAGCGTTCCGCCGCCGGCCACCTGCGGCAACTGCCCCGCGGGCGAACTATGGAACGGGAGCGCGTGCATTCCCGCTGCGAGCTGCACGGGCCAGGCGCAGTTCGGCCAATGCCTCGGCGGTTCGCTCGCCAACAAGTGCGAGGACTGCGATCCGGCCAAGGGCGCCCTCTGGATCGGTGATCCCATTCATCCGGGCGCTGGCGTCAGTCGCCAGGCCGAGCCCATCTTCAGCTCGTCGACGCTCGAGCTCACGCTCGTCTACAACTCGCTGCCCACGGGCGCGTACCTCCCGCCGCGGTCGTACCCCTTCGGAACGCTGTGGTCGCATCGCTACGGCGCGCAGCTCTTGACGGCGCTCGACCCCTTCACGGTGGCGGCCGTGCGGCCGAGCGGGCAGATCTACTCGTTCTCGGCGCCGTCGAGCGGTACGCGCTACGGGGCCGACCGCGACGTCTCCGAAACGCTCGACAAGATCGTCGACGCCGGCAACGTCATCACGGGCTACCGCATCACGATCCCTGCCGAACAAGTCGTGGAGCTCTACGACGCGGCTGGCACGCTCCTCAGCGTCACCGATCGCACGGGGCGTGTCACGACGCTCACGTACAGCACCGCCGCGACGCCCGTCGCGGTGGCGCCGAAGGCCGGACTGCTCCTTCAAGTGACCGACGACTTCGGTCGTTCCATGGGCTTCGTCTACGACGCATCGAGTCGCGTCTCTACGGTGACCGACCCGGCGGGCGCGAACTACACGTTCAAGTACGACGAGGCGAGCTCCACCGGCGCGGCCAACAACCTCACGAGCGTGACCTTCCCCGGCGGCGCAAAGCGGACGTACTTCTACAACGAGGCGGCTCACGTCGCGAGCGCGCAGTCAAACGCGCTCACCGGCATCAAGGACGAAAACGGCACGCGCTTCGTGACCTGGAAGTTCGACGCACAAGGTCGCGCCACGGGCTCGCTCGTCGGTGGGCCTACGGGCCTCGAGAACACCACGGCCGTCTTCGGCGCGAACGCGGTGACCGTCACCGATCCGGCCGGCGCCGTCCGCACGTACGCGACGACGCTCGTCAACGGGGGTCGGTAAGGTCGTCAGCATCAGCGGGCCGCCGTGCCCGAGCTGCGGGCCGGCGGCTCAGAACTTCGACGTGAACGGGTACCTCACCTCGGTCGCTGATTGGAACGGCAACGTGACGACCTTCGAGCGGACCGACGCGCGCAAGAACCTCGAGACGTCGCGCACGGAAGCCTTCGGGACCCCTCTTGCGCGGACCATCACGACGACCTGGCACCCCACGCGGGACGTCCCCACGCTCGTCAGCGAGCCGGGCCGAACGACGACGTTCACGTACGACGCGAGCGGCAACATGCTCACGCTTTCGCTCAAAGACACAGCGTCGAACAACGCGCGCACTTGGTCGTTCTCCTACGACGCCCACGGCCGCGTCGTCACGCTCGACGGTCCGCGGACCGACGTGACGGACACGGTGGCCTACGCGTATTACGCCGACGGCGCCACGTGCGCCGGCGCAAGTTCCCTCGGTTGCCGCGGCCAGCTCGCCGCCCAGAGCGATGCCCTCGGGCACCTCACGCAGTACCTGGAATACGACGCGTACGGCAACCCGCTCAAGCTCGTCGACCCCAACGGCACGACGATGACGCTTGCGTACGACGCGAGGCAGCGGCTCACGTCGCGCAGCGTGGGTGGTCTCGTCACGAGCTACACGTACGATGCCGCCGGGCTCGTCACGCGCATCACGATGCCCGATGCGTCGTTCGTCGATCTGGCTTACGACGCGGCGCATCGCCTCACCGACTTGGCCGATAACCTCGGCAATCGCGTGAAATACACGCTCGATGGCCTCGGCAATCGCACCGCCGAGACGATTCGCGATCCCTCCAACAACGTGACCCAGTCGCGCACTTGGGTCTTCTCGAACCTCGGGCGCTTGACCAAGTCGCTCGGCGCCCTCGGGCAAACCACGACGTACGCCTACGACACGCAGGGCAACCTCACGAGCGTGACCGACCCGCTCAGCCGCACGACCACGCGCGCGTACGATGCGCTCAATCGCCTCATCAAGGCGACGGACGCTGCGGGCGGCGTCACGGACTTCGGCTACGACGCGCGCGATCGCCTCGTGAGCGTCACCGATCCGCGCTCGCTGGTGACGCAATACGCCGTGGACGCGCTCGGTGACGTGCTGAAGGTCACGAGCCCCGACACGGGCGTGGCGAACGCCACGTTCGACGCGGCGGGCAACGTCGTCTCGCGGACCGACGCGAAGGGGCAGGCGACGACGTACGAGTATGACGCGCTCAATCGCGTTGTCGCGGTTCACTACGCCGATGGGACGCAAGCGTCGTACGACTACGACTCAGGCGCGAACGGTATCGGTCGATTGACCGCCGTCACGGACGCGAGCGGCGCCCGCGCCTACCTCTACGACGCGCTCGGGCGCCTCGTGCAGGAGTCCCAGGCGATCACCGCCGGCGGCAACAACGTGTCGCTCACGCTCGGGTACCAATACGACGCCGTGGGGCACCTCACGAAGATGACGTACCCCAACGGGCAGGCAGTGAAATATGCGTACGACGCCCTCGGTCGCGTCGGCAAGGTGTCGCTCGACGCTGCCGGACCCAACCCGACGACGACGACGCTGATGGACCTCATCGCGTATAAGCCCTTCGGGCCCGTTACGAGCTACAAGACTCAGGGCGGCGTCGTTATCGCTCGCGCCGTCGATCTCGACGGTCGCATCGCGAGCTACATGGCGGCGGGAAAGACGTGGACCGTCGCTTACGACGCCGCGTCGCGCATCACGAGCATCGCCGACGCCGCCAACGCGACCGACGCGCGAACGTATGCGTACGACGCGCTCGATCGACTCGTGGCCGCGGTGACGCCGGCCGGCGCAGAGAGCTACGAATACGACGCGGTGGGCAACCGCACGAAGCGAGGTGCGCAGACGCTGTCGTACGGCGCGGGGAACCAACGGCTGCTCGCGACGTCGGCGCCCGACGCGCGCAGCTACGCCTACGACGAGAACGGAAGCCCCACGACCGATGGGATTCGGAGCTTCGCGTACGACGCTCGCGGGCGCCTCACGAAGATGACCAGCGGGTCGGTCGTCGCAAACTACCTCGTTGGTTCGAATGGCCTCCGCGTGGCGAAGACGGTGACGCGATGAGCGCCATCATGAAGCGCATCGGCGCATGGCAACTTGCCGCAACGTTCGCCGTCGCGCTCACGCTTCTCGGTTGTGACAACGCGGGCTCTGACGGTGGAAGCGGCGGCGATGTCGGCGCGCCCGGAACCGAGGCCGGGAGCGACGAGGCAGCGACCGGCGGCGATGGTGGAGGTCATGCGAGCGCCGATGGCGCGGCCGACGCGCCGGGCAGCGGTGACGCCGGTGATGGCGGGCCCTGCACGCCAACTCTCACGACGTGTCCCGCGCAGCAGACGTGCGGCAAGGTCGACAACGGGTGCGGCACGCTCCTCGACTGCGGCTCGTGCGTCGCGCCGCAAGTGTGCGGCGGCGGCGGCACGTCGGGTCAATGCGGCTGCGAGCCTGCGAAGGCGTGCCCCAGCGGACAGAACTGCGGCACGGCGCCCGACGGTTGCGGTGGCACCCTCGACTGCGGCTCGTGCTCCTCGCCGCAGACCTGCGGCGGCGGCGCGATCGCGAACCAGTGCGGCTGCGCGCCCGCCACGACGTGTCCGACCGGGCAGACTTGCGGGAGCGCGCCCGACGGCTGCGGCGGCACGCTCGATTGCGGCTCGTGCGCCTCGCCGCAGACGTGCGGCGGCGGAGCGACGGCGAGTCAGTGCGGCTGCACGCCCGCCACGGCTTGCCCGTCGGGGCAGAACTGCGGCACCGCACCCGATGGTTGCGGTGGCACCCTCGACTGCGGCTCGTGCATCAACGCCGACACCTGCGGTGGCGGCGGAACGGCGACGCAGTGTGGTTGCACTGCAGCGACGACGTGCCCTGTAGGCCAGGTGTGCGGTACCGCCAGCGACGGCTGCGGCGGGACGATCCCTTGCGGAACGTGCAGCGCCGGCGAAACGTGCGGCGGTGGCACGTGTCAGGTCGTCGTCGTCTGCAAGACGAGCTGCCCCGTGGGGCAGAACTGCGGCACGGCGCCCAACGGTTGCGGAGGCACGCTCGATTGCGGCACGTGCACTGGGCCCGAGACGTGCGGCGGCGCCGGCGCGGCCGGTGCGTGCGGTTGCACGCCGGCGACGAGCTGCCCGGCGGGACAGAACTGCGGCACCGCGTCCGACGGATGTGGAGGGATGTTTGATTGCGGCTCGTGTCTTGCGCCGCAGTCATGCGGTGGCGGCACCGTCGCGAACCAGTGCGGATGCAGCCCGGCGACGACCTGCCCCGCGGGACAGAACTGCGGCAGCGCCGACGACGGTTGCGGTGGAACGATTGACTGCGGCTCCTGCACCGCGCCCCAGTCGTGCAGCGGCGGCGCCACGGCGAATCAATGCGGATGCACGCCGGCGACGACGTGCCCCGCGGGACAGAACTGCGGCACCGCCGATGACGGTTGCGGCGGCACCGTCGACTGCGGCGCCTGCACCGGCCCGCAATCGTGCGGCGGCGGCGGCACCGGCAACCAGTGCGGGTGCACACCGGCGACGGCGTGCCCGAGCGGCCAGAACTGCGGCAGCGCCGACGACGGTTGCGGGGGCCTCATCGATTGTGGCTCGTGCGGCGCGCCTCAATCGTGTGGCGGCGGCGGCATTCCGAACCAGTGCGGCTGCACACCGGGCACGGTCTGCCCCGCCGGCGAGAACTGCGGCACCGCGAGCGACGGCTGCGGCGGCACGATCACGTGCGGCACGTGCACCGAGCCCGAGACGTGCGCGGGCGCTGGCGTTCCGAACCACTGCGGGTGCACGCCGAAGACGACGTGCCCAGCGAATTTCATGTGCGGCACAGCGCCCGACGACTGCGGCGGTCAGGTGGCGTGCGGCTCATGCACCACCGGCGAGTCTTGCAATGATGACCATCGCTGCACCAAAACGACGTTCGCGTTCCGCGACGCGGCGGGGCGCTTGATCGGCGAATACGATGCGACGGGCGCGCCGATCTACCAAGTGGCGTACATGGGCCAGACGCCCGTCGCGCGCTTCACGCCCACCGAGTCGCAGACGATTCACACCGATCACCTGGGCACGCCGCGCGCGCTAGCCGACGCCACCGACAAGATCGTGTGGAAATGGGACGGCGACGCGTTCGGCATGTCGATGCCCGACGAAGATCCCGATGGCGACTCGGTGAAGCTGAGCTTCCCGATGCGCTTTCCGGGGCAGCTCTACGACGACGAGAGCGGGCTCCATTACAACGTCTTCCGCGACTACGACCCGAAGACGGGGAGGTACTTGCAGGCGGATCCGATTGGACTCGCGGGCGGGGCGAGTCTCTATGGGTATGTCGGAGGAGCGCCGGTTGGGCGGAGCGACCCGACTGGGCTGTACTGGTTTCTTCCGTATCTCATCCCTTACGTAGCCACGGCCGCCACTACTGGCGTCGCGCTTCTGTATCGCTCCGCGCCGATGCTCAACCAAGCGACGATCTTGGCCTCAGAGGTCGTTGTTGACGGTGGAGGCATGGGCTTCGGCGCGATGCTCACGTCGGTCGGGCGCTCGGCGAATAGGGTCGCACTCGCCGCCCGCCTTCGAAATGTGAATTCCGTCCGCGGCACAACCAATTGCCAGGAGGTGGCTCTCTCGGTTCACTCGATTTTGCGCGGACACGGCCCGCGTCCGGTGACCAATTCCGCGGCCGGTGCACCTGAAGTTCTCGAGAAGGCACTCGGCGGGAAATTCACCTCCCGAAGCCCCATCGAAGAAATCATCAAGCAGATGGAAGACGCTGGACCAGGTGCGGCGGGGATCGTTTCGGGCTCCAATCCGTTCATTGACCCAACCAAGGGTCACGTCTTCAACGTCATCAACGATGGCGGGATCGTTAGATTTATCGACGCTCAACCCGGGGGCAACGCATTCACTGCAGGAAGTCGTGCCGCGCACGAGGAGTACTCGGCGTTTCGCCTCTTGCTGCCGGGAAAGTGAAGGCCCTCACCTCCGCCTCACCTCAAACGTCCGCGGCCCGTTCCTATTCTCTTCACGCACGGAGACGAGCCCGCTTCGGTCGATGCAGACGCGCCCTAGCGTCTTGCCGTAGGGGCCGCGGTCGGTCGCTACGAGCAAGACCCGTCCTGGGTTCCTTTTTCGCCGGTCGACGCAACTTGGCTCGCGTCGCCGCCGATGTGACGTTCATGACGCTTCCCCGTCAGGTCGTGGCCGGTCGCACGTACCTCACCAGTCGGCGCTGCACGCAGCGCCAGCACCTGCTGCGTGCCGATGCGCGCGTCGCGGACGACAGTTCACCGTGTACACACGGTGAGACCAGCAAGACCCGTCCTGGGTTCCTTTTTCGCCGGTCGACGCAACTTGGTTCGCCCCGCTGCCGATGTGACGTTCATGACGCTTCCCCGTCAGGTCGTGGCCGGTCGCACGTACCTCACCAGTCGGCGCTGCACGCAGCGGCAGCACCTGCTGCGTCCTGATGTGCGCGTCGAGCAGATTTACCTCTACTGCCTCGCGGAGGCGTGCGAGCGCTACAAGATCACGCTGCATGGCTTCATCGCGATGAGCAACCACCAGCACCTGCTCGTCCGGGACAACCTCGGGAACTACCCCGAGTTCTTCGCCCACTTCCATAAGATGATCGCCAAGGCCCCTCAACGCGCATTGGGGTCGCTGGGAAAACCTCTGGGCCACCGAGCAGCCCAACGCCGTTTACCTTGTCGAGGCCCAAGACCGCTTCGACAAGCTCATCTACGTTCTCTGCAACCCCGTGGCGGACAACCTCGTCGAGCGAGTCGCGGAGTGGCCCGGTGCGTCGTCGTTCGGCCAACATCTTCCGCGGCACGACGAGGACCATCAAGCGCCCAGGCGGCTTCTTCCGGGGAAGACGGCCCGATGCCGAAAGAGGTGACCCTTCGCATCGAGCCCATTGACGGCTTCGAGCACCTCGCGGCCAAGGAATGGGCCGACAAGATCGCCGCTGCGGTCCGTGCGGAAGAGGACGCGGCGAAAGCGCGGCGCGCGAAGACGGGGCGACGCGTGCTTGGACGCAAGGCCGTGCTCGGCACGGCGCCGACGAGCAGGCCCCGCACCGTCGAGCCTCGCCGCAAGCTCCGGCCCCATGTGGCATGTCGCAACAAAGAGCGGCGGCGCCAAGAGCTCTCGGCGCTCCGCGGCTTCCGAAAGGCCTACCGCGACGCACGACTCCGATGGATCGCGGGTGAGAGCACCGTGTTCCCAGAGGGAACCTATCGCTTCGCCGCATTCGGCCCGCGCGGCCATGGCGCCGCGCAAACATAGCTACCTCACCGCTCCGCGCCGATGTTCCGAACCCGCCCACGCGCGGCTCGCGAGCGCGATGGGAGCACTTTGTTCGCGGTGAGCGGCACGGGCAAACGGCCCGTGACCCACAGCGGTCGCACGAGCGTTTGCGCTTCGTGTCCACCGGTTCCGTGGGCGAACTGGGACGCGGGACGCGATCGCGGCCCGCACGACCACGCTTGCGGCAGCGGCACCGCAGCCTCGCGGAAATCAACCCAGGTCGGCCGCCCCGGCCGCCCCGCCCCCCGCGGCCGCCCCGCGCAGGTCCGGCCTGCCGCGCCGAAGAGCCCGACGGCGACTGCGTGAAGATGAGCTTCCCCCTGCGCTTTCCGGGACAGCGGGCGGTGCGGGCCTCATGGCGACGAAGAGAAGTCCCTCACCTCCGCGTCACCTCAAGCACTCGCGGCCCGTGCATGTTCTCTTCGCGCACCGAGACCAACCCGGCTCGGTCGATGCACACGCGCCTTAGCGTCTTGCCGTAGGGGCCGCGGTCGGACGTCACGTGGCACGGCGCGCCTTTGGGCTTCGCCATCTTCGCATCGGCGAAGCTCGCGCCGCCGGCGGTCTCTGTGAGGACGCCCCCGGTGAGGCGCCACTCGTCGGGCAACCGCGTCGCGATGGCGGTGTCACCCTCGACGGCCCAGCTTCCGTTGGCTACCCAGGCGCCGTCGTCGCAGTCCACGGCCGTCACGCGGAAGGTCGCCTCGAGCGTCGTGCGCTCCCGGGCTCCGTCGGTGCTGTGCGCATCGACGGTGTCGATGATCCGATACCGCTGCGTGCTGCCGACGCGGAAGAACGCCTCAAACGGACCCGCTGGTGGCGCACACCGCGGTGGTGCCGCGTCGACGTTCGTCGCGTCGCTCCGTGACGCATCGAGCGGCGGGCTGAGCGGCTCGCTTGCCGCACCGGGGTTGCGTACGGGCGCGCTCGCGTCGACAAGGGGCGCACCGTCAGCGGTCGCGCGCAGGTTGGCTTGCCGCGTCGAGCAATGGGAAAGGGCCACCATCAAGCCGGCGCCGGCGAGTGCCTTCTTCACCTGAGTCACTCGCTTGATCGCTCAGAGTTGATTCGCCGCAGGAGAGGTCGTGCCCGTGACGCTCGTGCCCTGAAGGACCACGTAGCCATCGCCGCCTTTGACGACCTCGTCCTTGAATGCGCCGGCCGTGCCCGTCGCGGTCCCGCCGACGGCTTTCACCTGACCGGTACCAACGTTGAGCGCGCCACCCTTGATAAAGACGTATCCGCCGGACGCCGGTTTCGCGGCAGTGGCGGCCCCGCTCGCGCTGATCTTGCCCGTTGCGCCGACGGTGAGCTCACCCACCAAGAGCAGCGTGATGCCGCCGGACCTGGACGCCAGCACGAACGGATCGAGAATCGGCTGATCGGCGAAGCTGGCGCCGCAGGCCAAACCGCCGCCCGCCCCCGAGCCCATCGTGAGCTTGGTGGCGTCGGATACACCGTACGTTGTGCCGTCGGCGCCAAACGTCCGGCCCAGCGGATTCTTTCCCGCTTCGCCCGCCTGCGCGTGCGCGGCGCCAGGCATGAGCGGAAGGTCGTCTCCAGCGAACGACGTGGGCGGCGACGGATCGTTCATCACCCATCCGCTCGAGCCGCCAATCGGCGCGCCGCCGCCGCCGACTGCAGCGAATCCACCGATGGACTCGCCACGCATCGTCGGGACGTTGTAGACGCACGAGCGGTCGACGCTTCCGCGCCCGTCGCGGTAGCCGCGCGCGTCGGCGGAGATGGTGCCGTCGACCGTGAGCTTGACCGCGCGGAGCGCCGTGACGCCGCCAATGCCCATGAGCGCCTCCCACGGCTGCGTCGCTACAGTGCCCGTGTTGGTAACGGTGAGCACGCCAAAGCGCGGAACGCGCATCAGCATCACCCGTTGAGTCTTGCCGCTCACACCAGTCGGCCCGATCTTGGTGTCGTCGTTTCCCGCACCGTAGTTGCGCGTCTTGGCCGTCGCGAAGGTGACGGTCTTCGACGGCACCGAGTAGCTCGCGACTTGGAGGAGCTCCCAGTTGCCCACGTTTGCGACCTCACCGATGCTGCCTTGGAGGTTGATGAGCAGGACTTCGTCCCCTTGGGATAGACAGCTCGCACCCGCCGAGAGTTGAGTGCCGTCGCTCGAGGTCGAGACGGTGGCCGACGTCGTCGTGAGCCCGGTCACTGCGAACGACATCGCGTCGGAGCACGTCCGACCCGGCACCACGGACGCGAAGGAGGGATTCCAACTGTTGGATACGGTCACCGACGGCCGACACGAGCCGCTGCCGCAAAGTCCGCTGGTGCACGGCGTCCCCTCGGTCGCCGCGGCGCCGTCGACGCACGTGGGACCTCCATCGACGCACGCGACGACGCCCTCACGACACGGGAAGCCAGCGTTGTCTGAGCATGCACCGCCAGCGACGCAGCCGGCTGGGCCGTCAAGGGCGGCGTCTGCGGCGCCGTCGTTCGCGCTGGCATCGTTCGCGTCGCTCGCCGTCGCGTCTTCGCTCACCGCGTCGGGTGCAGTGGCGCCATCGACGCTCGTTGCGCCATCCGCGCCGGTGGTCGCGTCAGCCGTGGAGCCGCCATCGGCTTCTGCGAGCCCTCCGTCGCCCGTCTCGCCGTCGGGCGCTCCGGTGGTTGGGGTCGTCGACGTGGCTGCCTCGCTGCAGCTGGCTGCGATGACGACGATGGCGACGATCGGGAGGAACCGTTTCATAACAACCTCTGGGCGGGGCGAACGAAGGCGACGGAGCGAGTGAATCGCACCGCCGCAGGACCAGGACAGCGACAGCCACGATCGCAGAAAATCGGTCGCGCCCGAACACTCCGTAGCTAGAAAAATCCGCCCTGACGCTGGCTGCCCTGACGCCTCGGGGAGGCGCGACTGGATCCTTCACGCGCCGTGACCGCACCGGGCATGTGGGAAAATCGCCCGTTTCGACCGATGAGCCGGCGGCACGGTCGCTGCATCCCCGCCCGACATGAAGGTCTCTGTCGTTCTCCGCTTCGTCCTCGGCGTTGCCGCCGCCAGCCTCTTCGCCTGCGGAGGACAGGCCACCGACGCAGGCTCCAACACCGCCTCGGAGGACGCGCTTCGCGGCGCATCGATCGCCTTGGGCACTTACGTCGTCGACGGCAAGCCGAGCTCGGACTTCTACCTCGCGCGGCTTACGATCCTCTCCGACACACGCTACGAAGCCGACCTCGTGCAACGTGGCGAGCCCCGCATCAGCCGCGGCTCGTACCAAATTTTTCCGGCTCGTCCCAACAACCCCGACAGCCCCGTCGCGTCCGACAAGCCTTGGATCGCGCTCTCCGCCGAAGGTGGTGGCCCCAGCCCGAACTTCGAGTTCGACAAGCTCGAGAGTGGCGGCCTCAAGATGTACTCGGCGGCGCGGCACGAGTCCTTCAACATGAAGAAGGATCCGTCGTGGCGCGCGGAGGCCACGAACGCGAAGACCATGAAGTGCACGGGCAACCTCGCCGACGCCGAGCTCGTCCTCGACGAAGCGCAAAACCGCGCCGGCACACTCAAGCTCCGCGGTAAATCGGGTCGCATTCCCACCGTGACCGTGTCCGTCTTCCTGGTGCCTGAGTCCGAGACGGGGGTTCGCGATTGGGTTCGCTACGAAGGCCGAAAGGGCGAGCAAGACTTCAGCATCGGCATCAAGAAGGTCGACTTCGAGCGCGCGTCCGGTGCCGCGACGGTCTCGGCGAACTACGCCGAGAACGGCCAGCAGTTCGGCGTCGGCTTCGGCTCCGACCAGTGTTCGTTCGAATAAAAGTCGCTGCCGTTCCTCGCTGAGAGCCGGCTGTCCACGCGGCGCCGGTCAAGCCAAACCCCGCGCCGTCGCGCGCGTGGTATACCGCGACACCACGTATGGTGCGCTCCAAGCACATCGATGACGGCCTCCGTTCGCTAGGGCTCTTGGCCGCGTTGACCTTCGCGGGCGTGAGCCTGCTCACGGCTTGTCCGCCAGCCCTCGACGGCCGCCCCGAGGAGCGTTGCTACGCGGAATGCAAGGCTCGCGCAGAGGGCTGCACGGCAGATGAGTGCGCCCGCGGGTGTCGCTTCGTCTTGGACCGCCTCGTCGAGAGCGAAGATCGCGCCGTGCTCGGTTGCGTGACGCTTGCTGCCAAAGCCGCCAAAGACAAGAGCGCCGACCGCTGCGGCGACGCCGTCTGGGCGCGCTGCGCGGTGACGGTGGGCATCCACGCCGATGGCGGCCCGCCGCTCCCCCTGCCGGTCGGCGAGGACCGCGAAGAGGAGTCCAGTGGCGACGATGACGCGCCCAGCGAGAACGAAACGCGCAAGCTCGACGCCGGCGCCGCCCCCGTAAAGGTGGGCGACGCGGGGAAGACCAGCGCCGCCCGAGACGCCGCCGCGCCAGAGAAGAGGGACGCGGGAAAGCCCACGAAGAACGCTCCGGCGCCGCCGAAGAACGTCGGGAAGAAGGCGCCGTGATCGTCAAGGTGCGCGACGATCGGGGCCGCGAGCTCCTCTTTGGGGCGACTCCGCAGCGCGTTGTCTCCCTCGTGCCGAGCGACACGCTGTCGGTCTACGAACTCGGCTGCGGCTCGGTGCTCGTGGGGCGGACTGACTACTGCGAGCTGCCGGAGAGTGTGAAGACCCTGCCCAGCGTCGGCGGAACCAAGGACGCGCGCTTCGAGGCCGTCATGGATCTCGCGCCCGATCTCGTCATCGCGAACCAGGAGGAGAACACCCGCGCCCTCCTCGAACAGGTGGCCCAGGCCGGCGTCCGCGTGTTCGTCGCGTTCCCGAAGCGCGCCGCCGATGCCCTCGCGCACCTCGCTCGCCTTGCGCGGATCTTCCGCGTCGAGCGCGACGTGGCCGTTCGCGAGCTCGTTCGTCGCGGTTATCAGGCGCTCCGCGCTTCCGAAGCGGAGCGCGCGACGAAGCGGCCGCTCCGAGTGTTCTGTCCCATCTGGATGGATCCGCTGATGACCGTACACAGCTCGACATACATCAGCGATGTGCTCGCGGTGTCCGGCGGCGCGAATGTCTTCGCCGACCGCGAGCGACGCTACCCGCTCGCGGCCGATCTCGGCCGCGCGAGGCCCGTTCCCGAGGAGGACCTCGCGGGCCGCGACGTGCGCTACCCCCGCGTGACGCTCGACGAGGTCGTGGAGCGCAACCCCGAGCTCGTGCTGCTCCCCAGCGAGCCTCACCCGTTCACCGACATCGACGCGGAGGTGTTTCGTCGCCTTCCCATCGACGCCGCGTCTCGCGGCGCCATCGTGCTGACGGATGGCAAGGATCTCTCCTGGTACGGCTCGCGGACCGTCGATGCGCTGCCGCGCGTCCGCGCGCTCATCGATGCCCACCGGCTCTACAGCTGAAGTGGTTGCGGTGCGCACGAAAGCCCGAGAGCATCGGGGGATGAGGCGTTGGCCCGCTCTCTCCATCGTGGCGCTGGCGCCTGTTTGGTTGGCGGCGTGTGCCTACGACTTCACCGTCGGAAAGAAGGCGCCTGTGGATGCCGCTATCACGGACGACGGCGCTGCCGCGACGAGCGATGCTGGAGCCGTCGACGCGAGCGTCGATGCCGCCGTCTCGTGCATCGATGAGACGGTGGCGCTCAAGCGCGCACGCGCCGCCGCGGTCGCGTGTACCGAGGCCGTCGAGTGCCCCAAGGTCCTCAAAGACGAGTGTGGCTGCAGCGTGCCTGTGCTGAGCGACATTTCGCAAGCTGCCGTGGACTACCTTCGCGCCGTCGAGCGTCGCAAGGGCTCACCTTGCGCTGAGCCGTGCGCGCCGTGTCCTGACACGTCGGGCGTGACCGCAACCTGCGAATTCGACCCTGCCAATCCCTCGGCCGGCTTTGCCGTGTGCGCCTTCCCGTAGCTGAGCCCTCGCTGAGGCTCCGGCTCGCAGGAGTGGATCGCAATACTCGCTCGCGTTGGGAAGCCCGTGAGTAGATAGTCATCCGATGTCTGGGCAGCACCGCGCGTCACCGGTCGGCGATACCAGCGAGGAGGGGCGCGCCTTCCTTCAGGCGAGGGTCGCGCTCTTCTGGAAGGTGCTCTTCTTCATCACGCTGCTCAGCTGCGGTCTCGGCGCGGTGGGGGCCGTCGCGAAGCCAGGCGTCGACTTCGTCGTCGTCGTGGCTCTGACGGCTCAAGCCGGCATCTTCTGGTGGCTGTGCCGACGCGGGGAGCGATCGATTCAGTTCTCTCGGGCGATGGAGGCTGGCGGCCTCTTGTTCAATTTGGTCGGGGGCGCCTTCCTCGGGCGCTACTTCTTCGCGGCGTTCGCCCGCGACCACTCCCTCGCGACCGCCGAGGGAGCCTTGATGGGCGACGCCTACGTGTCGATGCTTCAACAGGGCGGGACCGCGATGATGGTCTCGATTCGAGCGGCGCTGATTCCCTCTTCGCCCCGTCGCACCGTCGTGGTCACGGCGCTCGTCGGCGCGCCTATGCTCGTGGCGAACGCGGTCGTGGTGCCTACGGCCAGCGGTGGGCTCGCTTGGCGCCCGCTCGAATCGGGCGCGTACCCTTGGATGCCCGTCGGCGCCGTCATGATGTGGGGTTTCGCCATCATCACGGCCACGGTCATCTCTTGGGTGATCTACGGCCTAAGGGCTGAGGTCCGCGAGGCCCGCCGTCTCGGCCAATACGTGCTCGAACGGAAGATCGGCGAAGGCGGAATGGGGGAAGTCTATCGGGCCCGTCACGGCATGATGCGGAGGCCGTCGGCGCTCAAGCTGCTGCGCAGCGATCGGGCCGGCGACCTCCGTCGCTTCGAGAGAGAAGTTCAGCTCACCGCGCGCCTGACGCATCCGAGCACGATCACCATCTTCGACTACGGACGGACGCACGACGGCGTCTTCTACTACGCGATGGAGCTCCTCGACGGTGCCAACCTCCAGCGAGTCGTCGCCGTTGACGGAGCGCAGCCAGCAAGCAGGGTCGTGCGGATCCTGGTCATGGCGTGCGGTGCGCTGACGGAGGCTCACGAAATTGGCTTGATCCATCGCGACATCAAGCCCGCCAACATCATGCTCTGCACGCAAGGGGGTGAGCGCGATGTCGTGAAGCTGCTCGACTTCGGGCTCGTCAAGGAGCTCGACGTCGATGGAGAGGTCGCGTTGACCGGCGCCAGCACCTTGACCGGGACGCCCCTCTACATGGCGCCCGAGGCCATCCTCAAGGCAGACTCCGTCGACGCCCGTACGGACCTCTACGCTCTCGGCGCCGTCGCCTACTACCTGCTGGCGGGGAGCGAGGTCTTTGGCGGCAAGTCCATCGTCGACGTTTGCGGGAAGCACCTCTACCAAAGCCCCGACTCGTTCTCGGCGCGAGGGGTAACGGTCTCGGCCGAGCTCGAGGCGGTCGTGCTCTCGTGTCTGGAGAAGGACCCGGACCGTCGGCCGCAGAGCGCGGCCGAGCTCCGGCGTCGGCTCGAGGCGTGCGCGATCGAACCCTGGGACAGCGAGAGGGCGCGTGCTTGGTGGCTCAAGCATCAACGCGAGCTCGACGATGACGGCGGTGAGAGGCTAGAGGACCCCAAAACGATCGCGGTCGACGGCCGCCGGGTCAGCGCACCTTGACGCTCGCGAGCACGGCGCGGCAAGCCTCGTGGACCGGCTCCCGCGACGGGCCCGCGCACGTGACGGCGTAGTGGCCGTCGTCGGTCGGCACGTGAAGCGTCGTTCCAAAAATGGGCGGCCCGTCGGCTTGTTCATCGAACTCCGCGGTCATCGTCGCGTCTTTCGCCCGCTTCTCGGAGCGGAATCCCGCGAACGTGGTGTTGCCGGTGGTGTCCTTCGAGAGGGCCGCCTTGTAGCGAGCGAGAACCGCCGTCGGGGCGGCGCCGTCGGTGATGGCGACGTCCACGAGGCGAACCGCGAGGTGAAAGTCGTCTTCGAGCACGAGTGAGAAGACCTTGCCGTCGCCCGAGGCTTGGTCGCTCGATTCGCGCCAAGCGTCCTCCTTCAAGAAGGGCAGCGTCGCCCGTGCGTCGCCGCGAGTCTTCGGCGCCGCGTCGATGCGCCCCAGGTGTTCACCGCAGCGGGCGCGGACATCTTCGAAGCGCGCGGTCTTCGCGTGGCACGTCGCGACGACGAGGCGGCCCGACGTGGCGATCGCCCGCACCATGCCGTGAAGCGCCACGGGCTTTGACGGGCGAGTGAAGTCCATGGCGACGGCCTGCTTGCCGCCGACCGACAGCGGGCGCTGTCCCGCTCGCTTCGCGCCGGACGCCTCGGCGCCGCGCATGAACCCTTCTGCGAGCGACGCGGTGTCGCCGAGCTCGTGAAGCACCACGAGCGTGACGCTCGAGCCCATCAAGGGGCCGCGCGGAGCCGCAGCCATCAGCGCCAGCGGACTCTTCGCGGGACGAAGCTCCAACTCACCGGGGATGTCGATGGTCATCGCTTCGTGGGCGAGGCGGCGGAACCCCTCCGGCGGGTTCTCGGCCCCGCGGAGACCGAAGCCGCCGGTCTGCGAGGTCGTATGCACGGGCCTTGCTCCAAAGCGCGCCGGCGCGCCGCAAGCGAGGAGGGCGAGGGGAGCAACAAGAACCAGCGGCCGACCGAGCAACATCATGCCCAAAGGAGCCCGCCCGGCCCCGCAGGTCGCAGCAAAAATCGCCGCTCCTCCCCCGTGAACGTGCCCGTGAACGTGAACGTGAACGTGAACGTGCCCGATCCCCTGTCCCTCTCTCTCTTCTTCTTCCGTCTCGCTCTTCCCTTTACGCCACCCCACCGCCTCCGGTTATGCTGCTCGCGCGGAGGTTTTCATGGCTAAAGGCGTTGAAAAGGACAAGAAGAACAACAAGCCCAAGCTCTCCACCAAGGAGAAGCAGAAGAAGAAGAAGGAGAAGGCCGCCACCAAGAAGTAGGCCTCGGAAAGACGGGCTCGCGCGGGCGAAGTGGTCGCCGGGGGAGCGAGGAGCCGCTCTGCGAAGCCGCGATTCCGGAGGGCCGTAGCCGCCATTGCGCTACACGCGCTCGGTCACCATGAGTCGCTCGTGCAGCACCAGAAGGTGCCTCGCGCGCGGCTCGAAGCGCTCGGCCCACCGGTTCGCCCCTTCGTCGGACACGAATTGAAAGCCGCGGCTTGAGAACGACGACGCGAGGTCGGCCGTGGTCACGGGCCCCAGGAGCGGCTCGCCGATGCCGCGAAAGACGAAGTGGGCCGCGCTGCCGGCGAGGCGCCCCAGTCGCGTGAGGTCGGGCGTGACGTAGGTTGCGGCGACGACGCTTCCGGGCGCAGCCCGAGCGGCGATGGCGTCGAGGGTCTTGTCCCGCGCGGCTGCTCCAAGGTACATGGTCACGCCTTCCCAGACGAAACACGTGGGCTCATCGGCGCGATGGCCGGCCTGCTCGAGGGCCGCGCCGAGCTCATCCCGCTCGAAGTCCACGGGAACGAAACCGAGCTCTCTCGCCATCCCATAACGCCGTGCGAGCCGGGCCTTCTTGTAACGCTGCATCGCCGGGTGATCGACCTCGAAGACCCTAAGCCGCGCCACCTCGGGCATGCGGAGGGCGCGCGAATCAAGACCGGCTCCCAAGATCACAAGCTGCGTTGTTCCAGCGTCCAGGCGGCGCACCACGTCGTCGATGGCGCGTGTTCGAAGCCGGATGTGAGCCCCGAAGCCCAGCGCAAGGGGGCTCGCGAGCGCACCGCCCGCGAGTCGCGTGAGCACAGCAACCCATGCCGGCAGCAGCGACAGGGCCTCGCCATCGACGTCCGGATGCGCGCGTGCCGCCGCGACCAACAAGGCTGTGAGGCTGAGATGTCCCGCGCGCACGCCCGCATCGTACCGCGGCCTTCTCGGCTCACGGCTGGTCGTTGCAGCGGGCGCGTACGTGCGGAGCCCTTGGAGCCGAGCTCGAGTACGTTGAGGTCCCCCGCCTTACGGATCGCAGCGCTGGGCGAAGACCCGCGGGTAGCGCACTGTGGCGAGCCCGGAGCCGCCCGTCCCTGGAACAAACGGGCCGAGCTGGAGCAAGCCCCCGCTAGGGCCTGGCTGAAGGTTGATGGTCCCAAGAGCCTGACCGTCAAGCCGCGCAACGACGCTGGAGTCACTGCCCGTTTCTGTGAGCTCGAGGCGCATGCGATGCGGGCCCGCTCCCGTCAAGGTGACGGGTGGGGTTCCCGCCTTCACGCCGTCTGGGCGCACGAACACCACGGTGTTCGACTGCTCCGTCGCGAAGACCACCTGAGCGTTGGTATAGCCATTGATGCCCGCCTGCGCCGCGACGAGGTCCATGCCGATGGGCATATTCTCTACGACGAAGTCGAAGATCAGGACCCAGCGGAACTGCTTTGCCACCGCGTCGAGTCCCGCAGCCGGATCGTATTGGTAGATCGCGTAGGTATCGCCGAAGGGACCCGTAACGCTGCAACGCATCCCATCGAGTCCAAAGGCACAACCGCCGGGCGGGTTCACCGACCAGTGCGGGTGCCCGCTCGTCAAACGTGTGGCGTTGCTGTGGAAGGAAACGCAACCCGTCTCTAGGGCGGGGTCGCCGCTCGCTCCGTCGGCATCCCCGGCCTCGAGCGTCGGAGAGTCGGGGGGGCCGGCATCGGCTGCCGAGCCGTCCGCCGATCCGCCGCCGTCGTCGCTGCGGGCGCCGTCCTCCGCAGCCGCCCCGTCGCTCACGGTCGCGTCGGTGTCGTTGGTCAGAAAGACCGGATCGTCGCCAACGCAACCAGCCACCGCCATGCCGAACGACCCAGCGAGCAAGGCCGCAATCGCCGCGGCGAGCGAGGACACGCGCATGAAGCAAACCATACCATCGCCGCCGTCACAGGATGGCATCCGGGGGCCAGCTACACGCTAGAACGTGCCTCTGAGCCCCAACCCGTGGCCCACGAAGGTCGGAACGACGTGGACCGCTGAGGCCCGTGACGTGCCTGTGCCGCTCGTGACCAAGAGGATGCCACCCACGGCGAGCGCCACGAGGCCACCGCCGCCCGCGCCGAGAGCGACCCATCGATTGGTGTCGCTGGCGCTCGCCTTGGACTCATACGACGCTTGCAGGCTCGTGCATCGGTTGCTGCCCGCTTGTGCCGCGCACTCGTCGTCGCGTTGCCCTTTGATGTCGTCGCGACCCGGGGCTGTGACGACCGCGTCGAAGATGAAGAACCCGGCGGCCGTTGCGACCCCCGCGACACCGACGGCTCCGAGGACCCATCCGGCCGTGCGACCGCCGCCCGACGGCGTCTCCGCTGCCCTTGGGTTCGTCGCGAGGGGAGGTGAGGCCTTGACCGGTTGGCTTGCCGCGTCCTCCAGTCCTTCCACGTCGACGACGTAAACGGGCCTCTCACCGGCGGTGACGACGACCGTCTTCTGAAGCGGCCTCTTGCCGGGGGCCCTGACCAAAACAACATGCGGTCCCGGGTCTGCTGGGACCGACGCTCCCTCCGGCACCTTCGTGCCGTCGCGCGTGATCTCCGCGCCCGGCTGCCCCGCGACTCGCACGACGATGCGTTGGAGCTTCGGCGTGAGGCGCTCGGCTTCAGCGCGCGCCGCCTGCGCGCGGCTGGCCTGCTTGTTCAGCTCGGCGAGGCTGGCGGCCGCGTTGTAGTGGCCCCACGCAGAAGCGATCTTGTTCTGCTTCTCGTTGCACTGGCCAAGGTTGATGAGCGCGCCTACGGAGGGCTCGGCCGCCTGGCTGGCCGCGAAGGCCGCGCAAGCCGCGGCGTAGTCCTGTCGGCCCATGGCCGCATGACCGTCGCGGAACAAGCCCTCGGCGGCGCCTGCATCGGCCGACGCGTGCGCGGCCCAAGTCGACAGGCAGAGGACCGCATTGGCGAGCGTGAGGGGGCGTCGCAGGGCCATCGGCCGGCGGAAGGTACCATCACCAACAAGTCGGGACTAGCGGAGGTCGGGCCGAAGTGGGTCGACCGCGGACCCGTTGTCGCTGCCTGCCGCGGTCGGCACCTGGCGCGGCTTCGTCTTCTTGACCGCGCCGGGCGAGTCCACCGAGCGCGATTTGCGCGACGAAGAGCTCGGTACCATGGGCGTCGCGTCGTCGGTGCTGGCGCGCAGCGCCGGCGTCTGCACGGGGACTTCGATCGGGTCGACGCCCGAAGTCGCGCCCGATGGCGTGGGTGCGGTCGACGCGGCTCGCTCGGCGCTCTCGCTTGGTGCGGCCTGTGCCGCGGCGCGAGGGCTTACCGCCGGTGCAGGCCGCAGGTTACGGACCGCGAAAAATGCGCTCGCCGTCGCGGCGATACCAAACAGGACACCCGTCGCGACGACCTTCGCGCGCTGGCGAGATGCGGGGCTCGCCCTGCGGCTGTGCGGAGCATCGCCAGTGGAAGTCGAAAAGCCCTGACCGCTCGTCGCCGACACTTCGCCGAGCCCTGGTGGCGTCGCCGGCGGCGCAGGCCGCGCAGGCGTCGACAAGGGCGCGTTGGCCTCGTCCTGGGTGATGAACGGCGCGAGCGCGTCAATGACCTCCGCGGCGGACTGAAATCGCTCCTCGGGTCGCTTTCGCAAGCACCGCATGACCACCGCCTCAAAGTCCGTGCTCACGTCCGGCGCCACTGCGCGGAGAGGCACCGGTTCCTTCTCGAGTATCGCCGCTAGGAGGCCGCCGAGATCTTCACCATCGAAGGGCCGCTGCCCACTCACCAGCTCATAGAGAATCACGCCAACCGCCCAAACGTCAGTCAGGGGGGTCACGGTGCTCGAGCTGCGCACCTGCTCCGGCGACATGTACCTGGGCGAGCCCAAGGTCGCTTGCGAATTGGTCATTGACGGTTGGGCCGCGAGCGCGCCGCCCGTCGCCTTGGAGATGCCAAAGTCGAGGACCTTGACGAGTGGCGAACCGTCGCTTCGCGCGGTCAAGAAGATGTTGGCCGGCTTGAGGTCACGATGCACGACGCCGAGTGCGTGCGCGGCGCCGATGCCGCGGAGCGCTTGGGTCATGAACGCGGCGACGCGCGGCGGCGGTAGCCGACGATGACGCGTCAGGTGGTCCGCGAGATCCTCGCCTTCCAGCAGCTCGAGGATCATGTAAGCGAAGCCATCCTCCTCGTCGACGTCGCTGACTCGCACGACGTGGTCGCTGCGAATGTTGGCCGCGGCCCGGGCCTCGTTGAGGAAACGTGCCCGACTGTTCGGCAGCAGCGGATCGGAGAACATCACCTTGATGGCGACCGTGTGCCCGAGCGTCCGGTGCGTCGCCGCGAAGACGGCTCCCATTCCGCCGGCACCGATGAGGTGGTCGATGGTGTACTTGCCGCCGACGACGGTCCCGGGGGCGGGAAGGATGACGTGGGCCGGGAGGTCCAAGGGCCCGATTGTAGCGTGAACGCTCGCCTTGCTACTCCCAAACCGCGTCGCCGCCGCCCCTGCTCACGGCGCGATTTTGTGAATCACGTTGGGCGTGCCGCTCGCCTGATGTCGCGTGACCCAGTTCACCGAGCCGCCGTTGGGCTCCGAAACGAAGCGCGCCGAGTTGGCCCGCACGGCGAAGAGCGAGATGACGCCGCCGCCGACGCCGTCGGTGGCCGAGAGGAGTTCGATGAGATCGCCGGTGGCGGCCGCCTGATGGGAGGTCACGGTCAAGAGCCCCGTTTGCGTCATGAGCTGCGGCATCTGCGCGGTGCCCGTTGCGCCGTCGAGGACGACGAGCACACCGCTCACATGAGTGAAGGCAGAGAGACCGGAGGCCCACGACTGACCCAGCGAACTCAAGGCCCCGCTCGGCGCCGTCGTCTGGTCGTGCACGAGCACGACCTCGAAGTTCGCGGTCGTGGCCCCGGCCACCGCGGCGTCGCTCGCCGTTGCGGTCACCACAATGTTGCGGCCGGTGCGCGTCTTGGCGTCGGCGAAGATGCTTCCCACCCGCGAGATCGCGCCCGCTCCCGCGTACCTTTGGTACGAGAGCACGCGCACCGGATCGCTGCGCGACATGAGCACGGCGTTCTCCAAGATGCGCGCTTGAGCCGTGCGGAGCGGCGTCGTCGCGTAGTCGTGCCCGATGTAAACGATGTCGCCGCTGGCGGCGCCTTGGCAAACGCCCTGCACGCAGATGTTCGAAGCGCAGACGCGGCCGCACGCGCCGCAGTTGTCGCCATCGGTCAGGAGGTCTTTGCACGTGTCGCCGCAGCGAGAGAGCGGAGCCAGGCAGAAGGGCGCGCACGCGTAGCTCGTGCCGTCGAACTTGCACGCGTCGTTGGGGGCCACGCACTGCGTAAAGCAGTCTCCGCAGTGCGCTTCCGTCGTGTAGGGCGGCAGGCACGCGTCGCCGGCCGGCGCATCGCTCGCACCAGCGTCGGTGGCACCAGCGTCGCTGACGCCGCCATCGCTCGATCCGCCGGCGCCGTCGCTCGCGCCGCCGTCGTCGCCCGTCGGGCTGTCCGTGAGCGCGCCGTCGGTGCCCCCGCTGTCCACGCTCGAGCTGTCGGGCCCGGCGCCGTCGCTCAACGTTCCGTCGGCGACCGGTCCGTCGGAGACGGTCCCATCGCTCGGTTGACCATCGCCGACGTTGCCGTCGGAGCCGGCGCCATCGACGCCAGCTTCGCGGTCTACGCCCGCGTCATGGCTCACGGTGCTCGGACCGTCACACCTGCCGCCGATGCAGGCGACGCCGGCGTTGCACGCGACGTCGCAGGCGCCGCAGTGCGCAGGGTCGGTGTCGAGATCGACGCAGGCGAGGTTGCACTCCACGTAAGGGAAGCGGCACGCGCCGCCGACGAGGCCGGTGCTCTCACCGCAGCCCGACATGGCGAGCGCCACCGCGAGGGCCGTGGCGCCGAGCGTGACGAGCGTACGCAAGGTGTTCTTTGGGGACGTCGACCGGCAGCTCTCGTCAACCATTGGCTTCACGGCTTTTCTCCCACCGACTCGGTTCGCGGGCTGCTGCGGACCACCCAGAACTCCACACGGCGGTCTTCCACTGAGCCTCTGCCGGTGTCGACCTTCGTCTTGGGCCTCGATTCGCCGTAGCCCCGCGCTGAGAGGCGTGACTCGGAAACGCCCGCCCCAATGAGCAGCGTCCTCACCGACGCTGCGCGCGCTCGCGAGAGCCCAAGGTTGTAGTCGTCTGCGCCGACGCGATCGGCGTGGCCCTCGATGTCGACGTGCAGGATGTCCGGCGACGCGTTCAGAAATTCTGCGACGCGACGGAGCAGGGGAAAGCTCTTGGAGCGAACGCGAGGACTGTCGGTGTCAAAGTGAATCCGGTCATCCAACACAAGCCGATCACCGACGAGGCGAATCGTGCTCGTGAGCGGCGCGCAGCCGTTGGTGGCCTTGTCGGTGGTGCGAACGCCTGCCGCGTCGGGGCACGCGTCTTCGTCGTCGAAGACGCCGTCGCTGTCGCGATCGCTCGGGGGACAGCCGTTGGTCTTCGGATTGTGGGTCCGCACGCCGGGCTCTTCGGGGCACGCGTCTTCGTCGTCGTAGACGGCGTCTCCGTCGCGATCGGCGCGGGGGCAGCCGTTCTTCTTCGGGTCCGACGAGCGCGGGCCCGATTCGTCGGGGCACGCGTCTTCATCGTCGTAGATCGAGTCGCGATCGCGATCGCTTCGCGGGCACCCGTGTATAGCCTCGTTGCCGCTCGCAGGGCCCGCGACGCCGGGGCACGCGTCTCTCGCATCGCAGATGCCGTCGCCGTCTTGGTCTCCGCAGGTCCCCGAGCGCTGGCCCCACGCCACATGCGCCCCGACGGTGAAGAGGCGCGCGTCTTCTGGCCTTAGCGTGTCGTCGGGCTGGACGACGTGCAGGTAGCCGATGCTGGGGCCCGCCTGCCATGTTTCGCTCCGACCGACGGCGAAGTCCCAACCGACGTGCGCATCGAACCCGAAACGCGCGACCCCCGTGGCGACGAGGCCGAGGCCGAGGTCGAGATAGGGGCCACCTTCCGGTGGGGAGACGCGCACGCCGGCAAAGACGTTCGCGGCCATGCCTGCCGTTCGATCGGCGAGGCGAGGGTTCGCGGGCGACTTGCCATCGGCGAGGACGACGCCGCCGACCTTGCCCATGATGCCGAGGACGTTGGTGACCGGTACTTCGAAGCCCACGTCGCCGGCGGCGCCGAAGCTCAGCTCTCGACTCTGCGGCTCAGAGACGGCGTGCGCGACGCCAGCCGTGGCGTGCACGCGCGGCGGCTCCGCGGCGGCGGACGCAGGAGTGAGCATCGCCGCCAGAAGCGCGACGCGGAGCGTGCATCGATGTAGGCGCATGGGTCAGCGAGCGCCTCCCGACGCAATGGACACCGCTCGCGGATCGGTGACGAGCATCCCGAAGATGGCGTGGTCGAGCCACCGTCCGCTCACGCGTTCGGCTTGGCGTGCCACGCCCTCGAAGGTGAACCCGAGGCGCCTTATGACGGCCTGCGAAGGATGATTGTCGGTCGCGGCGGCGACGCGAACGCGGTGAGCGCAGAGCTGCCGGAAGCAGAACCGAAGCGTCTCCGTTGCGGCCTCGGTCATGTACCCGGCGCCGACAGCGTCGGTGCGGAGCCAATAGCCGAGGTCCATGTTCTGGTGGATGTGAGCCATCGACTCCAGGCTCACGACGCCGAGGAAGCGCTGCGTCTCGCGATCGCGAACGGCGAGGCGGCAGGCGCGGCCCGCGTCCCAGTCTTGCGCGCTCGCGTCGGCGTACCGAAAGCTCGCTTCCGGGTCGACGGTGAACGGCACCCAGGGGAGCCATCGCTCAAGCTCGGTTCGCGATCCTTCGACCGCGTACCAGAGGTCATGGGCGTCTTTGGTTTCGATGGGGGCGAGCATGAGGCGAGCCGTGGTTAGCGGTCGCGAGCGAAGCTCGGCTCGGGTAGGAACGGCCAACATCGCTCGGCGAGGCTACTCCAAAGACGGTCGAACAGGCCTGCGCCTTAAGGCACCCATCCGCTCACATCCCGTGCCCGGGCCCGTGCCCGTGCCCGAGGTCGAGGTCGAGGTCGAGGTCGAGGTCGAGGTCGCCCATCGCCCGCCGGGCTGCGCGGCCTCGCCGGTCCTCAGGAGAGCGGCGGGTACGACTCGACGAGGACCTTTTCGGGCCGGTCAACGCGTTCGAGCGGACTCGTCACCAGATCGCGGCCCTCGTACGCGAAGTAGAGCGCCTCGCCCGGCTGCGGATCGCCCGGGTTCGGGACGATGGCACCGTTGAGGTAGAACTTGAGGCCGCCGTGGATGCGTCGCCGCAGCGCCAGGTGCCCGCGCAAGAAGTCGCCGGTGCGCCGATCGCGGACGGCCACGCAGAAGCCATCGCGGAAGTGATACTCGGTGTTGCGGGTGACGTAGACGCGGTGGCGTCGGCGGTCCGGGCCAGGAAAACCCGAGGACATGACGGCGGCGGTGCTCATGCGCGAAAGCGTCGCCGAGGTAGGTTGATGTGGCCAAATTTTACGAATCGCTTCAATAAGCGGCTAAGCGGCGCGATCAGCCTGAGCTCAGACCACGAAGCCTTTCCACTGGCTCATGTACTCCGCGAAGCGGGGGCTTAGGCCGCGGGCTTGGAGCTCTTCGCGCGTCAGGGGCGGGCGCCTCGGCTCCCAGGCCGGGTCCGATGCACGCCGCGGCCAATCGGGGTTCGCGATGGCGGAGCGGCCGAGCGCGATGCCGTCGGCGCCGAGCGCCAGGAGGCGTTCGGCTTCGGCGCGGGTCCAGACGCCGCCCGCCACGAGGAGCGCGACGTCGGAAGGTAGGGCTCGCCGCACGAGCGGCAGTGCATGCTCGCTTGGCCGCTTCTGCGTGTTCTCCTGCGCTCTCCAAAGGGAAAGGTGCACGAAGTCGACGCCGTCGTCGGCGAGCCATCGTGCGGTTTGCACGCTTTCGTCGAGGTCGAGCCCCTGCGCGTTGCCGAAGTTCTCCGGAGAGAGGCGCACGCCGACGGTAAATTCCTCGCCGACGCGCGCCCGCACCGCGCGCACCACCTCACGAATCAAGCGCGCGCGATCTTCGAGCGAGCCGCCCCACCCATCGGCGCGCACATTCGTGGCGCTTAGAAACTGCGTGAGCAGGTATCCGTGAGCACCGTGGATCTCGACGCCGTCAAAGCCGGCGCTCGCTGCCCGTGCCGCCGCGTCGGCGAAGCGAGCGACAACACCTTGAAGCTGGGCCTCGGTGGCCGCGGCGATAGGTTTTCCATCGCTCACGGAGGCGACCGCGCTCCATGGTTGTGAGCCTGACACGGCGGCGTCCGCGCGCGCGCCGCCGTGGAACAACTGCACGATGGCCCGGGCCCCGCGCTCGCGGAGGGCCGTTGCGAGGGAGCGGAGACCGGGGAGGTGAGCGTCGTCGAAGATCCCCAGCTCCCCGGGCCAGCCCTGACCGTCTTTCGCGACGTGCGCAGCGCACGTCATGACGGTTCCGAAGCCGCCGTCGGCGCGGGACTCGAGCCAGCGTCGCTCGTCATCGGACAACGTGCCGTCTTCGTGGCTCTGCTTGTTGGTCATGGGCGCGAGCACGAGGCGATTGTGCGCAGCCAGGCCAGCTCGGAGGCCAGCTCGGAGGCCAGCTCGGAGGGTGAGCGGTTCGAAGAGCGACTTCATGCGCGCACGCTCTCACGGGGCGCCATCGGGCGCGAGCACCGAGGCGCGCAAAGCAGAGGCCTACGGGCCCTTCATGCGCTCTGGGTCGACGGCGCCGTTGCGCACAAGCTTGCCAAAGACGATCTGCGTCCGATCTTTCGGGCCGTCGATGAGGACGACGCGCCGCGGCGACCCGCCCTCGGCCAAGTCGATGTCGAACTCGATGCGCTTGAGACGGCCGGCGGCGGCGCCGGGGCGTGGCTCGGCGGAGAACGACACGAGGGGCCCGTCGCTCTTCTCGAGGGTCAACGAATAGCGCTCCGCGAGGCCGTCCAACCGATCGCCCAAGACAATCTTGAGGTCGTCGAGGGCCGCCGCGATCTTCGCGTGGGTGGCGGGCACGCGCCCCTTTTCGCCGCGCGCGTTCTGAAACGCAAACCCAGCCGGCGTCACCCAATAGACAACGGCGTCGGGCGGCGCGAGCTCCCACCGGAGTCGGTCGGGCCTCACCATCGTCAGCGTACCCGTGCTCTTCACTTTTGCGGCGAGGAGGCCAATGGTCCGCTCCTGCTCGAAGGGCCCCGCCAAGGTCGTGAGGCCCGAGCGCGCGCCGGCCACCTTCTGCAGCGCCTCCGCGAGCGGCGACGCAGCGCGCGCGCGCCGGCCCGCAAGCAGCAGCGGACCGGTCGTGGCCCCCGCAATCGCCATCGACAGCACGTCGCGCCTCGTCCAGATCATCGCTTGTCTCCTCGCGCCTGCCCAAGACCGCGCGCTCGCGCGCGGACCTCATTGTACTCGGCCGACTCGGCGGCCGGGTCGGCGGCCACCGTTGGCGCTGGCGACGGCGGCGCGTCGGGCGTCGCCGTGAAGGCTTCGTTCAAGTCCAAGCCAACGAATTGTCCCGAGAGGCCGGGCCCGGCGCTGACCCAGAGCACCTTCGCCGTCGTATCGGCGACGATGCCATGCGTCGCGATGAGCGCGTCGATGGCGCGTCGGTCGCCGAGCGCACACGCGGCGCCGCCGGCGCACCGATGATCGCGAAGCATCGCCACGGCGCGGGGCACGTCGCCCTCGCTTGGCCCTAGCGTCGCCAGCATTTCATCGAGCCGCGCACGTCGCGCGAGCGTGGTCGTGTTCCGGCGCACGCTATCGTTCTTCGGATCGGCGGCCAGCGGACCCTCGAAGTGGTTCGTGACGGCCACGCGCGACGGGTCAGCGAAGTCGCGGCGCACCGTCGCCGGGGAGCCGGGGGCCCGCTCGACGACCGCAAAGTGTCCCTTCGCGTCGGCCGCGATGACGATGTGCGAAACCATCACGGCTTCCCGCGAGAGAATCGCGGCCGCCTCGTCCACGTCTTTTGCTTGCTCGAGCACGCCTCTCATCGAAAACACCAGCGGAACGCCCGCCTTATGGACGGGGCCGGCGCGCCCTCCATGCACGACCACCGCGAGGCCCTCGCGATTCATTCCGCTGACGACACCCACGAGGCCCGGCCAAGCGACGCTGGCGAAGGGAATGGTCCCGTCCCCCGCGACGAAATAAACGGCCTTGTCGCGGTCGAAGGCCTCACCGGCTTCGAAGTCGAAGGCGCGCGCCAAGAGCGTGTGGCCGTCGCGCGTGGCGGCGGGCCCGAGCCCGAAGGTCGAGCAACCGACGAAGCGAGACTGCTCGAAGCTGAGCGCGATGTCGTAGAGGGCGTGCAAGAGGACGAGGCGCTCGTAGGTCGGGACCTTCGAAGCGAAGCGGTCGTTCGCGACGGCTCGCGCCTCTGCCGACAGCTCGACGGCGCGCGCCTTCGGCAGGTTTCCGTCGACGTGGCGGTACTGGAGTCGCGCGAGGTCCAGGAAGAGAAAGCGCGCCGGCGCTAGGGGAACCACCTTTTCGAAGGTGCCCCAAAGCTCCCCCTCGTTCTCCATCATGCGGTCCTGGAGCAACGCGCCATGGGCCGCACCAAGCTCTTTGGGTGACCCACGCAAGTGCACCTCGCGAACGCCGCCCCGCATCCGGATAAAGCCGTTCTCACGCTTGCGCGCCGGCCCACCGACCTCACCGACGTCGCCAACGTCCGGCGGCGTCATCGACCTCTGGCCGACGTAGAGGTGAAGGGCCGCGGCAAGAAGGAGCGCGAGCCCGGCGCTCCCCGCGAGACCGAAGGCAAGGACGCGGGCCCAACGGCGCATCGCTACGGGTCCGCCGCCGACGTGCGCCTCGCGGCGACGGAGCGCGGACCGGCCGCCCGCGTGCGCCGAACCGTCCGCAACACCGCCAAGATGATGCGGGCCGGATCCTTGACCGCGTCGAAGTGCGTCACGCGCTGGTTCTCCGGCGGGTAGATCACGCGGATGTCGACTTGCTCGATGGCGAGGCCGGCGGCGGCCGCGAGGAGCACGATTTCAGCTTCGAACGCGTAGCCTGTTTCCTGGGGCATGAGCGCGAGCGTTTCGTCCACGGGGTAACGGCGCAGACCGCACTGCGTATCGGCCAGCGGGATGCCGGCAAAGCGCGACAAGAAGAAGTTCGAAATGCCGTTGGAGAAGCGGTTCTTCTTCGGCGCGCCCGCGCCCGCCAGGTCGCGAACGCCGAGCACCAGTGCGCCGGCCGGCGCATGGAGCACCTTGGCGCAGGCGTCGCCCGGATGCTGACCGTCGGCGTCGACCGTGAGCGCCGCTCGGTAGCCGCGCCGCCGGGCCTCGGTTAGGCCCGTCATGAGCGCCGCGCCCTTGCCGAGGTTCCTTCCGTGACGGAGCACCGATGCGCCGGCGGCCTCGGCGATTCTGCTGGTTTCGTCGTCGGAGCCGTCGTCGATGACGAGCACGTGGCCGGCGGCTTCGGGCACCGACGCGATGACGTCGGCGATGACGTCGGCCAGGTGGCGCGCGGCGCGATAGGCAGGGATCAGGACGATGAAGGACGGACGCGGCATTGACCGGGAGGTAGCGAACAGATAGCACCCGCGCCGTGCCGATACACGTCGCCTTCCAAGGTAAGCCCTCAGCCATCGTGACCCCCCGCGCCATCGCCGTGCGCGCGGGGCGGATGATGAGAGCTCTTCAAATCGAAGATCATGAGCTCTCAATCCTCCTAACGGATGACAAACAAATAAAGATATTGAACCGCGACTACCGAAAGAAGAATCGCCCCACGGACGTCTTGGCGTTCGCCATGCGCGAGGGCAGCGGCGGGCACCTCGCGGGCCGCGTCCTCGGGGACGTGATCATCAGCCTCGAGACCGCGGAGCGCCAGGCGCCCCAGTTTTCTCGCTCTTCGGCGGAGGAGGTCACGTTCCTCCTGGCGCACGGCCTCCTGCATTTGCTCGGTTGGGATCACGACACCGACGCGAAGGAGCGGGCCATGACGAAAGAGACCAAAAAGCTCTGCGTCGCCGCGGCTAGCGCGCCCAAGGCCGCAACAAAGACGTCTCCCACACGCAAAAAACAGGGCGATCGGCGGCCCCGCGCGGCGTCGCCGCGGGCGCGACCGCTCCGCCGAAAGTCCAAGTAAAAACACGCGCTAGCGACGGGGCATGGATGTTCTTTCCCGGAGATTTTGGCCTCCGCGGAGGCGCCATTCTCCAAAACATCTATTTTTTTCGCTTGCGCGCCGCTTTTCGCGGGTGCTACCCATGTTTTCGCCGAGCCGGACGCAAGTTCGGAGAACGCAACGACGACGCCCTGCGGATCCGGAACCCCGGACCACGTAGAGGTGACTGGCGGGGGTGTGTCCGAAGCCCTCGGGTACGAGCCCGGCAGAGATTTCTGATTCGTTTAGCAGGAGGAATGCACGATGTCTGGAAAGCGCATGACCAAGTCTCAAGTGATTTCTGAGATTGCTGACTTCGCGGAGCTCGACAAGAAGAGCGTCAACCGCGTGTTTGACGGCCTCACCGAGCTCATCAAGAAGCAGCTCAGCTCGCGCGGTCCCGGCGAGTTCGTGATCCCCGGCCTCCTCAAGCTCAAGGCTGTGAAGAAGCCCGCCACGAAGGATCGCCCCGGCGTGAACCCCTTCACCAAGCAGCCGATCACGATCAAGGGCAAGCCGGCTTCGAAGAAGATCCGCGCCACGGCCCTCAAGTCGCTCAAGGATCTCATCCAGTGAGCGCGAGCGCGGCGCGGCCTCTCGCCGCGTCGTGCTGACTGGCGAAGGCGTCTCCCGAAAGGGGGGCGCCTTTCGTCATTTTGGTGCGCGCTCGCCGGACCGGCCGCCGGTCAGCCCGCGTCAACAGAAGAGAGATCGATGACCGCGAGGTCGGGCGCCGCTGGAAGCCACACTGCGCGCGCCGCCCGCCCGGAAGCAACGATTGCCCTCGGTTGAGGGCGTCAACACGGGGCTTCGCGTCTCGTCGAAGACCGTGACGCCGGCGCGGTCGACCTTCACTCGGTAAGGGCTCGCGGCTTGAATGTTGGTCGGGCGGGTCCAAGAGGCCGTCACGACGCGGGCGTCGGTGGTGATGTCCGTGCGAAGGGAGCCGGCGAACAGCGGAGCTCCGCCGTCAGGCAGAAGGGCGACGCTGTCCGCAGGTCGCGCCCTCGCAGAGCGTGACCGTGAGGTCGCGGAGTCCTTCCGCGCCGCCGCGGTTGGTGAACACGACTTTGAGGACGGAAAAGAATCCCCTGCCCTCGCACAGGTTGCAGGCGCCCGCGTCAACGGTGTCCGACGACGTGCTCGCCTCGCCGCAGGCGAAGAGCGTGAGGGCGGCGAGGAGGTGCGCGCGGGTCATCCCAGCAAGCCGAGCAAGTGCCGTGCCCGTGCGCGCCCATTGGAAACGGCAGCATGCACCACGCCGCCGTGAGCCAGCGTGTGCCGAGTGGCCGCCTAGCGCCCGCCCGTGGCCCGGTAGCCGCCGCCACCGGCCCGCGCGCCGGCGCGCTCAACCTCGGTCACCGTTCCCTCAATTTCGCAGGTCGCCTTCGCCGGCGACCGGGCGCTGCCTTTGCACTTCACGCCGCCCGTTGTGGTCTTGCCGAGACCTTTGAAGAGCAGCGAGGCCAAGAGCGCGCCTTGCTCGTGCTCCTCGCCGACGAGGACGCTGAAGGGGGCGCCGAGCGACGGGTCGGCGTTGCTCTCGAACGACAAGAGGCAGAGCCCGTCGGTGCATTCGAGGACGTAGCCCTCCGTGTGCACCCCGAGAAATCCCTCGTCCATGCGAACGAGCTCAGGGTTTTCCATCATGACCTTGTCGAGGATCGCGTCGGCAGCGGCGCCCTTCGCGATGTGCATCCGCACCACGTGCTGCACGTTGAGGGCAGCCTGGTCGCTCTCTCCGTTGGTCGAGGAAGGCGCGGCTTCGCCGCAGCCGACGACGAAGGAGAGGAGAAGGAGTGGCAGGGCAAACATCGATCGCATGGGGGCCTCAACGGTTCGGTTTTCACCCTGAGGTGCACCCGATGTGCCACCGACGCGGAGTTCGCGCAAAAGGCGAATCCAACTGACCTTTCGCGGCGTTGGGCGCCGCGGCCGAAGCTGACGGTCTGTGCGATTTGCGGTCGTGTCGGATCGCCAAGCGATCAGCCCGGCTTGCCGCCGGTCATGCTGGTCGCGAAGAGCGGCGACCGCGCGCGACAAGGAGCGCGGCGGCGCCCAGCGAGAGCAGCACCCACGGCGTCTCGCCAAAGCGCACGTACACCGTCGCCGGCAGCTCCAAGAGCGCTGGCTTCGCCATCAAGAACGAAGGCACCGTCGGCTCGATGACCCCTGCGATGCGTCCCGTCGCCGCGACCCACGACGTGGGCCCGTGGTTGACGGCGCGTACCATGTCGCGGCGCGTCTCGACGCTGCGCATGACCGCCACACGCAGGTGCAGTGCGCTCTCCTGGCTCCCCGCAAACCACGCATCGTTCGTGATGTTCACGAGCAAGTTCGGCGAAACGAGGCCGGCTTCGCGGCCCGCGGCGGGGACCGTGTCTTCGAAGCAGTTGAGGACGGCCGCGCGCACGTTGCCCGCTGGGAGGATGAGCTGCGCTTCGCCTGGCACGAGCCCCGTGCCCCGCGCGAAGGTCTTGCGGACCCACGGCCAAACGTCGGCGAGCGGGACCGTCTCGCCGAACCAGAGAAGATGCATCTTGTGGTACGGCTCCGAGACGGTGCCGTCGCCGTGGATCACCACAGCGGAGTTCATCGCGTCGCGCTCCTTGTGGGTCAGCGCGCCGGTCAGCACGGGGCCGCGAACGCCCGCTTGCAACGGTGCGTACGAACCAACGGGCGCACGTCGGCCCGTCGCCGACAGCGAATATGGGTACGCCGCCTCGGGCCACACGACGAGCTCGGCGCCGGCGGCCTCCGCGCGCTTTGTCAGGTCCGTGAGCTTCGTCAAGATGGCGGCAGCACGGCCCTTCTCCCATCGCTCGCGGGCCTCAATGGAAGGCTGCACGAGGGCTACGGCCGCCGCCGGCGCTCCTTTGCGCGCTGCCTCCACGGCCCGAATCCGGACAGAGCCGTAGACCATGAGTGCCGTTGCGATGAGCGCCGCACCGCCCGCGAAGTACGTCGCGCGCCTTGGTGTCCTTCGATGGCGGAGCGCCTCGACGAGCAGCGCCGAGAGGACCGCGAAGAGGCCCGTCAAGAAGCGCTCGCCGCACAGCTCTGCGAGCTGCACCGTCACCGGCCATGCGGTGGCGCCGCCGGCCGGCGTCCACGGAAAGATCATCGGCACGAAGGTGCTGAGGTACGTGGCCACGCCGAAGGCCACGACCGGCGGCACGCGTCTCTTCGCCATCGCCCGATAGAGATGCTCGAGCACGAAATAGCGAAGGCCCTGGGCCCACGCCAAGAGCACAACGGCCAGGGCGCCGGCGACCCACGGCAGCGGCGTGAAGCGTACGATCACGTCGGGCACGAAGCGAAACGTCATCACGTTGCACGCGAAGCCGAAGGCGAAGCCCATGGCGCCGCGGCCGACGAAACGCCGGAACCGCCCGCGCCCTTCGCCGAGCGGCGCCGCGAGGACGAGGGCGCCGTAGAGCGCCGCCGGCGCGAGCCAAACGCCAGGCACGAACGAGGTTGGTGGCCCCACCACGGCGAGGAGCACACCGCCGGTAGCTGCCATGAGGAGCGCTTGCGATGGCCGTAGCGTCACCCACGCAGCGTGCCATGAACGGCTTCGGTGACCAAACCTAGGCGGCGCCGTTTCGCGCCCGACATTTTCGCGCCGCCCTTTCGGGCCGCGCTTAATGGGATGGCCCCCGCGACGCGACTTTGGCAGCATGGCGCCCGATGCGAACCACCTCCTTGCTCGTGCTCCTTTCCCTCGTGGCCGCCTGCGACAAGACCCCCGCGCTTGCCGATCCTGCTGGCCCTTCGGCCGTTGGGAGCGGGAAGGGGAGCGCGCCCGCGGCGACCAACGCGGCGACCGCGGCCCTGACGCCGCCGCCCGGTGAGGTCGCCCCCGTCGCGAGCGCCAACGCGCTCCCGGCGCCTGCGGACGTTGCCGCCCCGCCGGCGACGGCGAAGAAGACCGCGACGGGGCTCAGCTCCGTGGTGCTCACGCCGGGCAAAGGCAAGGAGAGCCCGTCCCCGTCCGACAAGGTGAAGGTGCACTACACCGGCTGGACCAAGGCCGGCGCGATGTTCGACAGCTCCGTGACGCGCGGCGAGCCCGCCACGTTCCGCGTGAGCGAGGTCATTCCCGGATGGACCGAAGGCCTTCAGCTCATGGTCGCCGGTGAAAAGCGTCGCTTCTGGATCCCCGCGGCGCTCGCGTATGGCGAGAAGCCCCGAATGATGGGCGCGCCGGCCGGCGATCTCGTCTTCGATGTCGAGCTCATCGAAATCACCGTCGGCCCGAAACCGCCCGCGACCCCGGAGGACGTGAAGGCCGCGCCGGCGACCGCGAAGAAGACCGCTTCGGGTCTCCAGTACCGCGTGCTGAAGGCCGGCACCGGCAAGAAGAAGCCAGCGGCCACGGACCGCGTCACCGTTCACTACTCAGGCTGGACGCCCGACGGCAAGATGTTCGACAGCTCCGTCACGCGCGGTGAGCCAACGACCTTCGGCTTGAGCAACGTCATCAAAGGCTGGACGGAGGGCGTGCAGCTCATGGTCGAGGGCGAGAAGACGCGCTTCTGGATTCCCGGCGAGCTCGCCTACGGCGAGAAGCCCACGCGTCCCGGGGCCCCGGCTGGCATGCTCGTCTTCGACGTGGAGCTTGTCTCCATCGGGGCGCCTTCACCCGGCGGCTCGCCGCACTGACGCGCGAGTGCGGGGGCGCCGGTGCTGCACGATGAGGCAAGACGCGGCCGCTCGAATTGCCTGAACGAAGGGCAATTTGAACGGCACACGCGTTGCCTGGGCATGGGCCATGGCAATCTTCGCACTCGACGTCGCGCACCTTCATCTCTGCGTCGGCGGCGTCGCCATCAGCGATGACCCCTTCTTCGCCAGTCAGGACGGCGGAGGCGGCGGCGGCTACGACGGCGGTGGCTACGACGGCGGCGGCTACGACGGTGGCGGCTACGCCGGCGGCGGCTACGACGGCGGCGGCTACGACGGCGGCGGCTACGACGGCGGCGGCTACGACGGTGGCGGGCCCTCCGTCGAAGACCTGATCCAAGACATGTCGCCGGGCGAGCGAGATCGTTGGCCGACGGAGGCCGACGTCGACACGACGGGCGTCGAAGTTCGCGAGCTGTCCGCTCAAGAACGTTTCGATCAGCAGGTCGACCTCATCCAGAACTACCGAGACGCCGCCAGCCAGCCCGAGCTCGTGCAAGGCGACATTGCCAATTGCTACGCGGTCGCCGCCATAAACTCTGTCGCGCAGACGCCGGAGGGGCAGGCACACCTCGCGAGCCTGGTGACCCCGCTCGGCAACGGAGTCTACAACGTGACCCTCCAGGGGGTCGACGGCCCGACGACCGTCGGCGTGGTGTTGAACGACGGCGAGGTCTTCGGCAGCGGGCCCGACTTCATGATGGCGATTGAAAAGGCCATCGTTTACTCGAACAACGCCGACGGGCTGACGGGGGTCCTTCGCGATGAGGGCGGCAATGCCGGCATGGCCCTCGCGCAGCTCGGGCTGAACTATGTGTTCGCGGGGGACTCGCCCTCGCCCGACGCCGTTGCCGTCGCCCAGGTCTATGGACAGGACGGACACGCGTATGCGGTGGGCGGAACCCTTGTCGACCCCGCAGGGAACACCGTCATCGTGCCGCTTAACCCTTGGGGCGTTGATCAGATTGCGCCCGTCTCCGCCAGCAGCGCCTACATCTACACGGCAACGCTGGACTCCGGTGATGGGGCGCCGCTCGACGCGGGCGGGCCCTGACGCTGCTCCCGCGTTCGACCGCCGTAGAAGCCCTCACTTCACTGCGTCGGTGCAGCAGCGCACGCCTTCCTGGTAGAAGACGTGCGTCTCGCCGTGGGCGCGCGTCGAGGGCCGACAGCGCGTGCGCACCGGACCCCAATAGCCGCCCTTCAAGATCGACGGGCGGCCTGGCAAGACCGAGCGCGTCCACTCGTCGACGTTGCCGACCATGTCGTAGACGCCGAAGGGTGAGCGGCACTTTGGCTGCGCGCCTGATGGGAGTCCCTGCCACAGGCCGTCGAGCTCGCGCCTCGTCTGCTCGCTGCCGCGACCGTGCTTGATCCACGTGCCGGCGAAGGGGCGCCACGGCCGATCGACGAGGCAGGCGTCGGCGTCGCGCGTGTAGCCGTAGGGGTAAGGGACGGCTTCTTCGCCTTCGCAGGCGAAGGTCCACTCGTCTTCGGTGCAGAGGCGCTTCTTCTCTTGCTTGCAGAGTGCACCGGCTTCGTTCCAGTCGAGCAAGATGACGGGGTATTCGCCCTTGCGATTGGGGTACTCGAAGCGATCGATGCAGAAGGCCATCTCGCGCGTCTTGACGTCCTTTGAGAGCGCGAGCCACTTGTCGCGGTCGAACTCGGCGCAGCGCTCCGGGAACGTGCGCGAGATCCATTTCTTGCACGTCGTCTGTTGGAGGCCGTCGCCGTTGGGCATGAGCTTGAACTGGCCGCGCACCTCGACCATGCCCTCGGTGCACTTGCCGCGGTTGCCCTCGCGGGCGTCGGTGGTGGCCGGCGCTTCGCCGGGGTCGCTCTTGACCTGCCAGTGTTTGCCGGCCACGAAACGCCACTCGCGGACCGCGGGAGCGTCGCCGAGGGCCGTGGTGGTAAGCGACGCGCTCGTAACGAGCACCCCAATGCCGACCGGTACCAAGACAGCTCTTCGGTGGGCCGCAAACGCAGGCCGTACGAACGAAGTCCTTGCGTCGCCTTCGGCCATCGGGGCGACTCTAGCGCAAGGTGCGGGCCGCGGTGGTCGTGAGGAGTGGTCGAATCAGGCGATTTCTCAGGGACTAGTTCGCCGCGTCCCTTGAACGACCAAGGTCCCGTGCCAGACCTCTCGCATGCGTGCGCTCGTTGGCATCCTGTCCCTTTCGCTCCTCGCATGCTCTGCCGCAGGCCGCGGCGTCGGCTCTTCGGCCGCCGATGCCGCGGCGCCTACCGCGGCGGACGCCGGGGCGTCGTCGCGCCCCAAGGATGCCGACGCCGCCGCAGCGTTCGACCCCGACGCCGACGCCCCGCAGGGGTGCGAGCGCGACCTCGAGGTCGGCGCGCTGACGCTCTCGTCAAACACCTGTTTCGTGAACGAGCACGTTGAGAATCAGTCCGGCAAGCTGCGGTTCCCCTGCAAGGGCGGCGACGCGAGTGTCGAGTTCGCGGGCAAGACGTTTGAGGGCACCGTGAAGGGCGACGTCATCAGCCTCCGCCTCGTCGAGCCGTTCATGTTCAACGCGTGCCAATGGCAGAGCACCGAGACCATCAAGGGCGACTTGTCGACGAACACCCTCGTTTACACCTACGTCGAGAAGAAGCTCGCCAACTGCACCGATACACCGTGCACCGCGGACGGCGATCTCGCCGTCTCGAGCGGTGCCGTCGTCGTCGTGAAGTAGCGTCCGCCGATGGGGCGTCGCCGCGAACCGGCCTGGCTGCATTTTTTCGAGGTGCTGGCCCAAAACCCTCGTACTCTCCCTGCGCTCTGCGGGGGGCAGGCCTTCGCGAGCCAGGGGAGAGGCTCATGAAGGATCAGAAAAACCCGCGCTCGCGGTTCGCCCGCATCGGCTTGCCAGTCATCGGTACGGCGCTCTACGCCACCCTGCTGTTCCAGGCGGGCTGCCCCGACGACGACAGCAACAACTTCGCCGACGCGGCCGCGCCGACGGCGACGACGACAAACACGAACCCGGCAGCGACAACGACAACGACGATCCCGACCCCGACCCCCGATGCGCAAGTCGTCGCGCTCGACGTCTGCTGGAAGGCGGCCTCGGGCAAGTCCTACTCATCGTCCGGTCCGGCGAACTGCGGCATCCTGAGCACTCAGATCTCGACGCCGGGTGATGTCATCACGGCCGCGCCCCTCGGGCAGAACGCATCGGTGGCGTGGACGGCCAAGGCGGGGGCCCCGGCGCAGGCGACGGCTACGGGCCTGACGATCTTCGACGCCGGCAGCCACACCTGTACGCTCAAGTGCATCGCGCTGGAAGCCGGCGCGCCGCTCCTCAACCTCGAATGCACAAACCCCGGCGGTGGATTCTGCGGACAGGCCCTCGAGAGTTTCTGACCCGTGCGTATGGGGCGCGCCTTCGCCGCCGTCGCACTCGCCGTGCACCGGGTGAAGGCGCTTTGTTTTCGCGCTCGCTCGTCACTACTCGGCGCTCTACCTGGTGAGCGGCGTCCGCGATCCCGGCGCCGCTGACGGTCACTACGCGTTCCTCTATGCGCGCTCGCTGGCCTTCGACGGCGACCTCGACTTCCGAAACGACTACGCGCTCTGCGGCGACCCTTACGCGCAAGGTGTCGACCGCGGCGTCGGGCGCGTAGACAACCCGGCGTACGCCGGGCCCGCGCTCGTGTGGACGCCGCTCCTGCTTGCGGCGCGCGTCTTCGTCCCCGTCGCCAAGGACGCGCCCCTCGCGGTCCGGGCTGGGTGTCGCGGCCCCATCGCGCGCTTCGCCCTCGCGTCGGCCTTGCCGCTCGCCGCGCTCTCGATCGCTCTCGCGTTCAGCGTTGCGCGGCGATGGGCGAGCGTCGGCGCATCGTTCGTGGCGGCGGTGCTCTTCGCGACGGCGAGTAGCTTGCCGCAATACGCGAGCGTCTTCGTCTCGAATTCCCACGCCTTCGAGTGCTTCTTCGCGGCCGCGGTCCTCTGGGCCTCGTTCTGGGCGGGCGACGGCGAGGCGCTTGGCCGCTGGTGGGTTGTCGCCCTGGCGCTCGCTGCGCTGACGTTGCATCGGATGCCCGACGCCGCGTACGCGTGCATCCCCCTTGTGGTGATCCTGAGCGGCTCCGCGCCACCGGCGCGCAAGCTGGCCCTTGCTGCGGTCGTCGCGTCGGGGGCGCTCTTGGGGCTCGGCGCTACGCTTCTCCTCTACCGGTATCTCTACGGCTCGCCCTTCGTCCTGCCACAAGGACGCCACTTCGTGCACCTCGCGCATGCACACCCTTGGCTCCTGCTCTTCGCGCCGCAAGGCGGTTTGCTCTTCGCAACGCCCGTCGCCTACCTCGCCCTTTTTGGCATCGCCCTGGGTCGCCGCGAGCCACGTCACCGCCCCTTTGCGCTGGCCGGCGCGCTCGTCGTTGGCGCGTGCCTCTTCGTCGCGTCGTCGCCTCTCGACTGGCACGCCAAGGCAACCTTCGGGGCGCGTCGTCTTGTGGTGCTCGTGCCTCTGTTCGTCGTCTTCGGGGCTCTCGCGCTCGATGCCCTCGCGGCGCGCGTGCCGTCCACCCTTCGCGCCGCTCTTCCCGTCACCTCCGTCGGTGCCGTTCTCCTCTTCGGAGTGCCCGTGCTCTTCGCCGTCGCGGGAACGACCCAGGGTAAGACGCCTCTCGATGCAGCGCCGCTGCGCATCGCCTCCGCGGGCGCCGCCTATCGCGCCGTCGCGGCCATCGGTGACGTCGCGGTGCTGCCGGCGAAGGTCGTCTACGCGACGCGCTTCGGCATGCCTATGGCGTCCTTCGGGCTCGCCACGACGGATCTCCACTACCGGCGCTCGTACCGCGATCTCTCCTGGGAGCCGAACACGCTATCCTTCACGCACCCGTCGCTCGTCGCCGCCTCGCGCGGCACCGCGGCGAGGTCCGACGGTCTCCTCCTCGTTGCTCCCGAGGCGGTCGTCGTTTGGACCGCCGGCTGGCCCTTCGCCGACCGCGCGACGCTGGCGCTGCATGCCGATGGCGAAGGCTCGCTTCGCGTCTCGTTGGGCTCGTTCTTCGGTCGCTGCGATCTCGGCGAGCGCCGCTTCGCCGTCGGCAAAAGCGTCGTCGCTTTTGCCTTGCCGCCAGGCTGCTTCGATTCGGGCCTCGTCGAACTCGGCTTTCGCGCTGACCCGAGCGCGGCCGTCACCCTCGAACGCATGACGCTCGACGATAGCCGTGCGCTTCCGCCACCCTTCTGACAAGATCGGACCTGCTCTTCCATGAGGGTCCTCGTCACCGGTGGCGCCGGGTTCATCGGTTCTAATTTCTTGAACGCGTCGGTGCCGAGGCGCCGAGAACACGACTTCATCAACGTCGACTGCTTGTCGTACGCGGCAAACCCAAAGAGCCTCGAGCCGATCGCGGGCGCGCCCAACTATCGCTTCGTGGAGGGGAACATCGCCGACTTCGCCTTCGTTGACGCGCTCTTTGAGCGCGAGCGGCCGGAACTCGTGGTGCACCTCGCCGCCGAGACCCACGTGGACCGGAGCATCTTCGGACCGCGCGACTTTGTCACCTCGAACGTCGTGGGCACGGCGTCGCTCTTGGAAGCCTGTCGCAAGCACTGGCGCCCCGGCGTCGGTGTCTTTCATCACGTCACCACCGACGAGGTCTACGGGCCCGCGGCAGCTGGCACCAAGACGACCGAGTCGTCGCCCTACGCTCCGCAGAATCCCTACGCCGCGACGAAGGCCGCCAGCGACCATCTCGTCCGCGCCTACGCGGCGACGTACGGGTTGTCGGTGCGCATCACGACGTCGACCAACAACTTCGGCCCGCGGCAACACCCCGAGAAGCTGGTGCCGTTGGTCATCGCCAACGCCCTCGTGGGCAAGGCGGTGCCGATCTACGGAGACGGCAAGCAGGTGCGCGATTGGATCTACGTGGACGATCATTGCGACGCGCTGTGGGCGGTCATCGAGAAGGGGCGGCCCGGCGAGACCTACGGCGTCGGTGCCGAGCGCGAGCTCGCGAACCTCGACATGGTGCGGCGCGTCCTCGGCGCGCTGGCCCTGGAGATGGGACGGCCGCAAGAGGCCTTCGAGCACCTCCTGACGTTCGTCGCCGATCGACCGGCGCACGATCGCCGCTACGCGACGGACGCGAGCAAGCTCGCGCGAGAGTGTGGATTTACCTGCAAACACTCGCTCGACGAAGGGCTCAAGAAGACCGTGCGCTTCTACCTCGACGATGCCGCCTGGCTATCGGCGGCGAAGAGCGGCGCGTACGCTGCGTGGATCGAAGAGAACTATGGGAAAAGGCACTGACAAGGGCATCGTCTTCGCCGGCGGTTCAGGCACGCGCTTGCACCCGCTGACTTTGGCTGTGAACAAGCAGCTCACGCCGGTCTTCGACAAGCCCATGGTCTACTACCCGCTCGCCGTGCTCATGCTGGCGGGCATTCGCAACGTTCACGTCATCTCCACACCGCACGACGTCCCGCTCTTCGAGAGGCTCCTCGGCGACGGCAGTCAGTGGGGCATGACGCTCTCGTACGGTGTGCAAGAGGAGCCGGGAGGGATCGCGCAGGCCTTCTCCATCGCAAGCGAGTTCATCGCCGGCGAGCGGGTGGCGTTGGTCCTCGGTGACAACGTCTTTTATGGCCACGGGCTCCACGGTCTCCTGATGGATTGCGCCGCACGCACCGAGGGCACGACCGTCTTCGGTTATTACGTGCGCGATCCGGAGCGTTATGGCGTCGCCGAGCTCGACGCCGCTGGCCGCGTCGTGGGACTCGAGGAGAAGCCGCGTGCCCCCAAGTCGAGCTACGCCGTTCCCGGGCTCTACTTCTACGACGAGCACGCGACGGCGTTGGCCGCGACGCTCACGCCGTCGGCCCGTGGCGAGCTCGAGATCACCGATCTCAATCGGCTCTACCTCGAGCGCGGGTCGCTGCACTTCGAGAAGCTCGGGCGGGGCATCGCTTGGCTCGACACAGGCACGCCGGAGGCGCTCCTTCAGGCCAGCCAGTTCATCTTCGCGATTCAGAGCCGGCAGGGGCTCCAGGTGTCTTGCCCCGAAGAAATCGCCTTTCGCAAAGGCTGGATCGACGAGGCGTCGCTCCGGCGCCTCGGCGAGCGCCTCGAAAAGACGGCCTACGGCCAATACCTCTTGGGATTGCTCGCGGGATGAAACACGCGGCGACGCAAGGGCAAAGGACGGGCGGCGCCTTCCGGGCGCTAAGCCTCGCCGGCGTCTACGATCGGCTGCAAGACGCGCTCGGCGCCGACGGCGCCCGACGTCGCGTCGCCCAGAGCTACGTGCTCGCTGCGGCCCGCCGCGGCGCCGAGCTTCGCGTCCTCGACGTCGGCTGCGGCACGGGGGCTCTTTTCCCGCACCTCAAGGGCGTTGCCTACGTCGGCGTGGACGCCAACGAGCGATACCTCGCGCGGGCGCGCGCGCGCTTCGGCAAAGGTGCCACGTTCCGCCTCGTCGACGTCGCTCGTCCCGATTGGAGCGCCGCCGCTGGTCTCGGCGACGCGCTCTTCGATGTCGTGGTGCTGACGGGGCTCCTCCACCACCTCGGTGACGCGAGCGCGACGCGGCTCTTTCACGATGTCGCCCCGCTGCTCGCGCCGGAGGGCCGCGTCGTGACCCTCGACGGGACGATCACGTCGGACACCAAGCCCGCGGGCGCCCTCCTCGCGCGATGGGATCGCGGCCTTCACGTGCGCGCGCCCGAGGAGTACCGTCGCCTCGCGGCGCCGTCCTTCGGCCGCGTCGACGTTCACATTCACCATGACTTGCTCCGTGTCCCCTACAGTCACGTGCTCCTCGAGGCCTCGATGCCCTTCCGTCGAGCCGGTGCCCCATGACCGATCGTCACCCGAGCTCAAAGGTGCCCCTCGCCGTCCCGTTTCATCGGCCCAGTCTCGCCGAAGGCGAGCTCGAGAACGTGCGGCAAGTGCTGGCCTCGGGCCACCTCGCGCGCGACGGCGCCTTCAGCCGGCGCTGCGCCGAGTGGCTCGTTCGGCAAACGGGCGCGGCCCACGCGATGCTCACGCACTCCTGCACCGGCGCCCTCGAGCTCGCCGCGATCCTCTCCGGCGTGGGCCCCGGCGACGAGGTCATCTTGCCGTCGTTCACGTTCACGTCGACGGCGAACGCCTTCGTTCTGCGGGGGGCGACGCCCGTGTTTGTCGACATTCGAAGCGACACGCTGAACCTCGACGAGCGCCTCGTGGAGGCCGCCATCACGAGCCGTACCCGGGTCATCGTGCCCGTCCACTACGCGGGCGTCGCCTGCGAGATGGATGCGCTGCTCGCGCTCGCCAAGAGTCGCGGGCTCTTCGTCGTCGAGGATGCAGCGCAAGGGATCCTCGCGAGCTACAAAGGGCGAGCTCTGGGGACGCTCGGCGACGCCGGGGCTTTCAGCTTCCACGAGACCAAGAACGTGGTGTCCGGGGAGGGGGGCGCGCTCTTCGTCCGCGACGCCCTGAAGGCGCGAGCCGCCATCGTTCGTGACGTGGGGACCAACCGCGGGGCCTTCGCCGCCGGTGAGGTCGATCGCTACACGTGGCTCGACGTGGGCGGGTCCTTCGGCCCCGGCGAGCTCATCGCCGCGTGCCTCTTGGCCCAGCTCGAGCGCGCCGAAGCGCTCGTGGCGTCGCGGCTTCGGCTGTGGCAGCGGTACATGACCGCCTTTGCTGACGCTGAGGCGCGGGAGTGGTTGCGGCGGCCGGTGGTCCCTCCCGGCTGCGTCCACAACGGCCACATCTTCTACGTCGTCTTGCGCGACGCGCTCCGTCGTGACGCGCTCCTCGCGCGGCTCCGGGCCCGCGGCATCGGCGCCGCGTTCCACTACGTGCCGCTCCATTCGTCGCCGGCGGGCCTGCGCTTCGGTCGCACCGCTGGCAGCTTGACCGTGACCGACACGGCGAGCGCGAGTCTCGTTCGCTTGCCGCTCTACTCCGACATGGAAGATGGGCTTGTCGACGACGTCGTGACGGCGGTGACCGAGGCGTTAGGCGACCCTTGACGACGGGCGGGCTTCTCTTGCGAATTCGAGCGCCGGCCTTCGCGCTCTTCGTGCTGCTCTTGGGGGTCTACGCCTACTTCTACCAAGCGGGAGGGTGGAACCAGAATTCACGTTTCGATCTCGTGCGCGCCGTCGTGGAGGAGCGGACCCTCGTCATCGATCGCTACGAGAAGAACACCGGCGACGACTCCATTCGCAACGGTCACTACTACTGCGACAAGGCGCCGGGCGCGTCGCTGCTTTGCATCCCGGCTTACGCCGCCGTCTTCACGCTCGCCGGCGCGCCCAGGCCCGTCCCGCCCGGCACGCTCGCCTGGGGCGCCTGGCTGTCGATCGTCTTTGCCATCGGCGTGCCTTCGGCCATCGCCTCGACGTTCCTCGCGCGCGCCGCGCGCGGCCTCGGAATGCGCCCTGGCGAGAGCATCGTCTTGGCACTCGCGTGGAGCCTCGCGTCGATGGCGCTTCCCTATTCGACGCTGCTCTACGGCAACCAGCTGTCGGCCTCGGCGACCATCGTCTCCTTTGCGCTCCTCATCGAGCTCAAACACGGGCCGCCGCGCGGGACTTCTTCTCAGCGGCTTCGTCTCGCGGCTGTCGGTGCGCTGCTCGGCTTCGCCGTTGCGACGGAGTATCCAGCCGCGCTCATCGGCATTCCCGTCGGGCTCTACGGCCTTCACGTGGCGGGCGTCCGCGCAGCGCTCTTCGCTGGGGTCGGAGCCCTCGTCCCGGTATCGCTTCTCCTCGCCTACCACGCCGTCGCCTTCGGCAGCCCGCTGGCGTTTCCCTATGACTTCTCCGTTTGGCAGACGCCGCACACCGGTTGGTTCATGGGCATCGGGAAGCCGAACTTCGTCTCACTTCGGAACATCCTCGTGGGTGAGTACCGGGGCCTCGTCTCGACGGCGCCCTGGCTCGCCCTCGCCGTGCCCGGCGCCCTCGTCCTCTGGAGAAGCCGTCGCGCTGAGGTGCTCGTCGCGACCGCGGCGGTCTACCTCTTCTTGTGGCTCAACGCGTCCATTCCGCCTTGGGACGGCGGCTGGGCCGCGGGGCCGCGATACCTCGTTCCCATGTTGCCCTTCGCCGCGCTCTTGGCCGGCGGCTCCATCGTGGAGATATCGGCGCGACTGGCTGCGCCGGAGCGAGGCGAGCGGGCCGCGGGGCTCGTGCTCTCGCTGGGCCTGGCGGGACTCGTGCTCTACGGCGCCGCGAACATGTTCGCCGCTACCGCCGTCAAGCCCGAGATTCCCACCGGACACAAGCGGCCCTACGGGGAGTTCATCTGGCCGCAGTTTCGCAAGGGACAGCTCAGCGTGTCGACGCAGAGCATCGACATGCTCGACAACCCGCCGAACGCGCCTCGGCAGGCGTGGAACCTCGGACACAAGGCGGGACTCGAGGGCCACCTGTCGCTCTTGCCGCTGGGACTGTGGGTCGCAGTCTGCGGCGCTTGGCTCGCCGTGAGCTTGCGACGCGAGCGTCGTCGGAGCGCGTGATGATGGCCCACCGGCTTCGCGCCGCCGCGCTCTTTCAGAGCACCCGCGGTCGCCGAGTCCTCTTCATCCTCGCGACGACGCTTGTGCTCGGGGTCCTCTTCGCCGTGGGCAAGGAGCCGCGAGGCCCGACGGCGCGCCTCGATAGTGATGCGTATTACATGTATTTGCCGCTGGCCTCGCTCGCCACCGACGGCGACCTGGACTTTTCGAACCAATACGCCGCTTACGGCAACTGGTACGGCTTTGGTCCAACGCCGGCGGGTCGCCCGGGAAACGTGTTCGGCGTCGGACCGGCGGTCTTTGCGGCGCCGCTCTTCGCCGTGGGTCGCCTCGTCGCGTTCGCCGCCAATGCCGGCTTGCGCGACGACTTCTCGCGACCCGAAATCGTTGCCACGCTCTTCGCGTCGGTCCTCGCCTCCGTCTTCGCGATGGTCTTCGCGTCGCGGTTCATTCGTCGGCGCCTCGGCCCGCGCGCCTCGGGAGACGCGCTGGCGCTCCTGACGCTCCTCGCCGGGCCCGTCTTCTATTACGCGGTCCGGCAGCCTGGCTACGCGCATCCCTTCGGCTCGCTCTTCGCGGCCTGGCTCGTGGACCACTGGGATGAGAGCTACGAGCAAGAAGGGCCGCGTCGCCTTGCCACATGGCTCGGCCTTGGCGCGCTCTTCGGCGCGGTCGTCTTGGCGCGACCTCAGCTCGCGACGTGGGTCGTGTTGCCGATCGCTGCGGCCGTGGATGACGCGCGGCGTGTTCGCTCGGCGCTCGAGTGGCGCCGACTCGCGCTGGGCATCCTTGGCGCGGCCCTGGTGGCGACGTTGGTGTTTGCGCCGCAGCTCTTGGCGTGGCGGGTCGTCTACGGCTCGGCCTTCCTGATCCCCCAGGGGCAGGGCTTCATGCGTTGGCGCGAGCCGGCCATGAGCGAGGCCTTGTTCTCGGCGCGCAACGGCCTCCTCGCATGGGCGCCGTTCTACGCCATCGGGCTCGCGGGCCTCGTCCTCGAGCTTCGGTCGCGCGCCGGCATCGTTCTGGCGACGGCGCTCCTCCTACAGATCTTCGTCAACGGCGCCGCGTGGGATTGGTGGGGCGGGGGAGCCTTCGGAGGGCGGCGCTTCTGTTCGACGTACGTCGTCTTTGCCTTCGGTGCGGCGGCCCTTTGGCGGCGCTTGCGGCCCCCGGGCGGCTTCGACATCGTGTCGCTGAGGACGCAGTTCGCGCTCTTGCCAACGGCGGCTATCGCCGCCGGCAACGTCGCTCTCGCGTGGAGCTACGCGTCGAGCACGGTTCGCATCCACGGCGGCGAAGCGCCGTCGGCGATCATGCGAGAGCGCATCGGGCCGCGTGTCGGTGGCGTTCTGGCTGCCTCCTCGGACGCGGTCATGGCGCTCCCGCGAGCAGCCTTCGCGATTCGCCATGGGGCCTCGTTTTCGGCCTACGACGCGGTTGTCGGGGTCTACCTTTTGGATGAGCTCTTCCCGGGGCTCAACATCCGCGAGGCGCCGAGCCGCGCGGAGCTCGTCTTTGGCCACGGTCGCGTGCCGCCCTACGCGTTGGGATTCGCGCCGGCAGCCGAGGGGCTGATGCTCGCGGCGAGCGGAGCTGCCCACGGCGACCTTCTCTTGTCGCTCAACGAACGACGTTCACGTGTGCGCGTCGAGCTGTCCGCGAGCGGGCCCGTCGACCTCTTATGGCGCGGGCGGCCGCTCGCGCTGACACCCGATGGGCGAGACGGCGTCGCGACGGCGGAGGTCTCGGAGCTAGCCCGCGGCGTCAACGTCCTCACGGTGCGTCGGCGCGGGGAGGCGGCGGTGACCCTTCATCGCCTCCGGCTCGCCGCCCTCGATTGACGAGGCTCCTGAGCCTTCTTTCGGTGTATGAACGGTCCGTGAGCGCGCGCCGCTTCTCCGCCTCGACTTGGGCGCTGCCGCTGCTCGCGTCGATCGCGCTCGTGGTGCACGCGCAGATCTTCGACTTCGTCTGCGACGACGCGTTCATCGCGCTCCGGCAAGCGCAGAACCTCGCGCTTCACGGTGCGCCCGTCTACAACCTCGGCGAGCGAGTCGAGGCGGCGACGAGCCCGCTCTGGGCGGCGCTCTTGGCGCTCGGTCTCCTCCTCCGCATCCCGCCGGTGCCTCTGCTTCAAGGCGCGAGCCTCGCCGGGGGCGTGCTCCTCGTCTTTGCGACCTGGCACCTCGTGCGGCGCGTGCTGCCGGAGCGCCTCTTTGCCCAAGCCTTCGCCCTCGCCGCGCTGGTGAGCGCCGCTCCCGTGGCCGCCTGGAGCATCGGCGGCCTCGAGACGGCGCTCGCCGCGGCCGCCATCACGAGCGCCCTCGCGCAGGTCGACGTGGTGGAACGTTCGCCCTCTCCCCGCGCCGCGACGCTGCTCGGCGCCACGCTCGGCCTCGGCGCGCTCGTGCGCCTCGAGGTGTTGCTCCTGACGGTGCTCGTCTTGCTCTTCCTGCGCCGCATCGACGGAAAGCTGCTCCGCCGCGTCGCGTGGCTCGCCTTCGCGCCGATCGCGCTCTTCACGGTCTTCCGCGTGGCATATTACGGCCTGCCGCTCCCGCACACGTTCTACGCGAAGACCGCCGGCTCGGCCGGTTCGCGGGTGAAACACGGCTTCGGCTACGGCTATTTCTGCATCGGTGAGCTTGGCTTCTTCCTCTCGCTGCTGCTCGTCGCGAGTCCATTCCTTGTGGCACGGTCCGCCGCCCTCTGGACGGCGCGGGCCTTCGTGCCGCTCTACGTAGCCTACGTGATCGAGATCGGTGGTGACTTCCTCGACCTGTACCGCTTCTTCGTCCCGCTCTTCCCGATGCTCTTCGTCACCTTCACGGCGGCGGCGTCGCGGGCCTTCGATCGCTACAGCGCGTCAAACGCGGTGCGCCTCGTCGTGGGCGTCTTGGCGTTCGTTCCACATGCGTCGAAGCAGCTCTCGCTCGGCGCCCGCGCACTCGCGGTGCAAGACGTATCGCGCGCCAAGCTCGGCATCGAGCCCATCGGTTGGACCAAGCGCGCGGCCGTTGAGTGGTCGCTCGTGGGGGCGTGGCTCAAGGGCGCCGCCTTGCCGGGCGACACGCTCGCGACGGGCGCGGCGGGCGCGATGCCGTTCTTCTCCGGCCTCCCGAACTTCGACCTCCTGGGCTTGGCCGCGCCCGAGGTGGCGCGCTCTGGCAAGCGTCTGGGCATTCGTCCGGGCCACGCGCGCTACGCCACGTGGGAGCAGATCAAGGCGCACAATCCCGCGTTCCTCTACATCGAGTGGCGTCCCGGCGAGCGCGCCGGGTGGGAGGAGCGCGGGTACGTATGGATCCGCGTTCGCACCGACGGCTTTCTGACGACGCTCCTCGTTCGCGCCGACCGCGCCGAGCGCGTGCTCCAGCGCCCCGACGTGGAGCCGCTGCCCAAGTAGCCATGGATCGCGCCCGTCTCCCGCTCCGGCTCGTCGCGTGCTTCAGCCTCGTCTTTGTGGTCGGGGTGCTCGCCATCGCGTGGCGCCGCCTCGCCTTTCCCTACGACGTCGAATGGATGGAGGGCGGCGTCTTGATGCAGGCGGAGCGCCTCGCGCGGGGGGCGAGCGCCTATCCGCCGCCGAGCGCCACCTACGTTCCGTACCTGTATCCGCCGCTCTATTCGTGGGTCGTCGCGGCCCTTGGCAACGTGACCGGCGGCATCTCTTACGCGCTGGCGCGCGGCGTGTCGGCGTTCGCGAGCGCCCTCACCGCCGCGCTCGCGCTTCGCGTGGTCCTTCGCCACACGGCGCGATGGGAGTTCGCGCTCCTCACGGTCGGCTTGTGCGCAGCGCTCTACAGCTTCGCCGGTTCGTTCCACGACCTGGTGCGGCCCGACGCGTTGGCCATGGCGCTCTGCATGACGGCGGCGGTCCTCGCGGAGCGAGGCTCCACGTGGCGCCTCGCCCTCGCGGGGGCGCTGGTCGCGGCCGCTTGTTTCGCCAAGCAGACGTCCTTCGTCATCGGACTCGGCGTCCTGATGGCGGTCCACTTGACGCGCGATCGGCGGGCCCTCGCCGTCGTCGCCTCGGCGGCCCTCGTCACGGGGCTCTTGGCCTTCGCGTGGTGGGAGTCCGCGACCGGGGGGCTCTTCTCGTTCTACGTCGTCAAGGGGCACCAGGCGCACCGCTTCTACCGAGACAACTTCGGGTTCTTCTTCTACCGAGACGCGCTGCACCTCGCTCCGTTGCTGCTGGTCGTGCCGCTCGTGTGGTTGTGGCGCGCCAAGCTCTCTCCCGCGCTCCCGTGGCTCCTGCTCGCGCACCTTGGCGCGACGGTCGTCCAACGGTTCGTCGCGACATCGGACCTGCCGCACATGTACTTCCGCGATCTCTGGTACCCGCACCGTGCGTGGGGCGTCGTCCCCGTGGCTCTGCTCCTCGTCATGGGGTTAGCGGCACGCGGCGCGGGAGCGAGCGGCGAAGCTGCCCTCTCGCCGGCGTCGCGCTACTGGGGCTCGCTCTTCGTCGCCGCCATGCTCGCGTCGGCGACGGGGCACGCGACGCAATGGGCCTTCAAGAACTCGCTCCTTCCCCTCGCGACCTTGGGCGTGCCCTTTGTCCTCGTCGCCGCCCATGAGCTCGTCGCGGCGGGCGCTCCGCGCGTCAGCGCCCAGGTGGCGTTGGCCTTCGCGATTCAGTTCGCCATGCTCGCGGAAAACCCAGCGCACCTCACCCCGTCGGCCGGCGATCGCGCCGCATGGGACGCGCTCAAGCTTCGGCTCGCGAAGGTCGCCGGTGCGACCATGGTCTTGGGGCACCCGCGGCTGTCCTTCGAGCTGGGCCAGGGCGAGCACCTGCACGGCATGGGCATCGCCGACCTGGCGAGCATGGGTGGGGTCCCCGATCTCGAAGGGCGCCTCGCGCGTCACGAGTGGGCGGCCATCGTCATCGACGTGGACGACGGCATGGGCGTCCCGCCGGTCGTCGCGCGCTACTATCGACGAAGCGAGTCCTTGGGTGGTCCGCCCATGAAGACCGGCACGCTGTGCCGCGCCGGCGAGCTTTGGATCCCACGCTGAGCCCCGTGCGCGTTGCACAAGAGCGCTACGGCTCGTAAGTCGTCGTGACGTAGCTCCACATCTCGCTTCGTACTGGCTCTTTCGTCTGCGAGAAGTTCTCGAAGCGCGAGAGGGCGAGCGCGCCCAAGACCAGCGCGAGGGCGAGGTGTCCGAGACGCGCGCCGGTGCGGTGCAGCCCCCACGTGATGGCCGCCCCGATGGTCAGGTAGAGCGGCAAGAGCGAAGCGAGGCCGCGAAGGCCTAGGGCCGTGCCGATGGAGTGGGGCGCGTGCCCCTCGCGGAGGAGCCGCACGGAGATCTCGAAGACGGGGTTCGCGAACTGCGTCGGCCAGTGCGGGTAGGTCGTCGCCGCGAGCACGTTCACGAGGACGGCGGCGAAGATGGTGGCAAGCGCGGGCACCCAGAGTTCGTCGTGTTTGCGGCAGACGGCGAGGCCTGCCGCCGCGAGCCACCCAAAAAATGGGATCGCCACGGCGATGTAGCGCGGACCCACTGACCAACCGGCGCGCCCGAACTCCGGCGCCAAGGAGCCCACGAAGGCCAGGTACGTAAGGCCGATGGCCGACGCCACGAGCGCCTCGGCGCCGATGCGCGCCCTGAGTTCACGACTCCGTGCGATGGCAACGGCACCCACCACGGAGAAGAGCACCCACGGCGAGAACACCAAAAGGCCGTTGTTGCCTCGCGTGAAGAGCTGCGTGACGGCCTTGGCAGACGGGCCCACGATCCCCATGAAGCCCACGCGGTTGGCTTCGTCGACCGAGTAGGCGTAGCCGGTTCGGAAGGGCGAGCCGAAACACGCCTGGTGGTAGAAGCCGAGGGCCACGAGAAAAGGAAGTGCGCCCAAGGCCATGCCGACGACCGCTCGGAGGCGGGCGCCTCTAGGGCTCTTCGCCAGCACGAAGACCCCGATGAAGAAGGCCGCGAAGATCGCTTGGTACTCGACGAACATCGCGAGGCCCAAGGCTGCGCCGATGAGCAAGCTGCCGCGCCATCGCGTGGGCGCTGGGCTGTGCGCCTCATCGCTCGCGACGACGAACGCGGCGCCGACGGCGACGGCCGCCGGCACATGCGACATGAAGAGCAGGGCGTAAGGAAAAGCCAGTGAGCCGAAGGCGTAGGCGATGAGCGCCGCGTCTCTGGCGGCGTCGCTGTCTGGCGCGAACCGCCCCGCCATGCGCCGAAAGAGGCCGAGGAATAGGACCGCCGGCAGCGTCACCATCGTGACGCGAAGCAACCACGTCGTCAGCGCCATCGATGGCGTCCCGCCGAACGCTCGCGCCACCACCGCGACGGGCCAGTAGACCGCCGTCGCGAGGATCGTCAGGCCTGGGGCCTTGTTTTGGTATTGGCGTCCCGCCGGGGTCGTCGAAATGTCTGCGCGCGAGCCAAGCTCGTCGAGGCGTTCGTTTAGCTGGAACGTGCCCTTGTGAACGATCTCTTGGGTCGTCAGGACCCGCGGCAATTCGTTGGCGTGCTTGAGCTTGGGGAAGTAGGGAAAGGCGTAGAGGTGCAGCGCCATCAGGACGACGATGCACACGGAGAGGCGCGTCCGCGGCCCCGCCCCTTCGAGGCGCGCTCTGCCCTGGCCTTCGGAGGTCTCCGTCATGGGCGCCGTAGGATAGACTCTCGCGCCGCGTGCGTGTGTCGATCCTGATCCCGGTTTTCCAAGAAGAGGCGTACGTCGCTGAGACGCTTCGTCGTGTCTTCGCCTGCCCCACGGAGCGCGTCGGGTTTGAACGCGAGGTGTTGCTCTGCGACGACGGCTCGACGGACGGCACCGCTCGGGCCATCGCCGACGTCGCCAGGTTGGTGCCCGACCTTCGCGTGATGTCCCACGAGAAGAATCGCGGAAAGGGCGCTGCCATTCGCACACTTCTGCCCCACGCGACCGGCGACTGCGTGCTCATCCAAGACGCCGATCTCGAATACGACGCCGATGACGCGCTCGCGCTCCTCTCGGCGTTCGCCGAAGGCCATCCCGCGGTGTACGGGAGTCGATTCTTGGAGCAACCCTGGCCCGAGGGCATGTTGCCGACCAATCTCGTCGCCAATCGCGTGCTCACGGCGACCGCCAACGCCCTCTATGGGCATCGCATCACCGACGAGGCGACGTGCCTGAAGCTCGTCCAGACGTCCGTGCTCCGCTCCATGAACCTCACGTGCGAGCGTTTCGAGTTTTGTCCCGAGGTCACGGCCAAGCTGGGGCGCATGGACGTGCCCATCGTCGAGGTGCCCGTTCGCTACCGAGCGCGGCGCGCGGCGCAAGGCAAGAAGATCACTTGGAAGGACGGCTTTGAAGCCATGCGTGTGCTCGTTCGGCATCGCTTCGAGGCGTTCCCGTGAGACCGCTCACGCGCGCCGGCATCGCCGTCGCTGCGGCTCTCCTCCTGGCCTTCGCCGTTCAGTGCGCCTGGTTCGTCTGGGCGAACAGCCCAACCTACGACGAGGGCCTCACGCTCGTCTCCGGCGAGCTCCTGTGGCGCGGCGGGCCCGACGTGAACGGCGAACACCCGCCGCTGGCGCGAAGGCTGGCGTCCTTGCCGATCCATCTCCTTCGCGACCCGCGCATCGACCTCGACCTCTGGCACGCACGCCGCGAGAGCCCCTTCGGCCTCGGTCAGATGTTCCTCTACGAAGGTGGCGTTCCCCACAGCGAGCTCCTCACGCTCGGCCGCGCTCCCATGGTCGTGCTCGCGCTCTTGCTCGTCGGCCTCACGGGACTCTTCGCCTGGCGTCTCTTCGGGGCGCGCGCCGGCCTCCTCGCCCTCGCCCTCGTGTGCTTCGACCCGAACCTCGTGGCCCACGGGTCCATCGCGTCGCACGACGGTCCGCTGGCGCTGTTCTCCACGGCGGCGCTCTTCGCGACGGCCGAGTTCCTCCTCCGTCCACGCCTTGTGGTGCTGGCCGTCGTGGGCGTCCTCTCGGGCCTCGCGCTGGTCACGAAGTTTTCCGGCGTGCTCGTCTTGGGCGGCGTTGGGCTGGCCCTCCTCGCTCACGCCTTCGTCGTCGGGGGCACGCCCGTTGTCTGGATGGATCGGCCAGCACCGGTGTCGCGCCTCGGCAGCGTCGTCTCCGCGGCGCTCAACGCCTTCTTCGCGTTGGCCCTCGCGCTCCTCGTCGTGCGACTCGCCTACGGGACGCGGGGCTACGAGCCCTATTGGCATGGCCTCCGCGCTCAGTGGCTCCACCAGTCCCACGGCCATCCGGCCTATTTTCTGGGAGAGGTCTCGCGCCAGGGCTGGCGAGCGTATTTTCCTGTCGCGATCCTCGTGAAGGCGCCACCCTTGCTGCTCGTCTTGGCGGCGGTCTCGTTGTGCTTGCCGAAGCGCCTCATGGCGCACGGGCGAGCCTTTGCGTGGCCTCCGGCATTGCCCATCGTCGTCCTCGTGCTGCCGGTGGCGCTCTGGGTCGTCGCGCTCGTCTTCGCGAAGGTGGCCATTGGCGTGCGCTACGCGCTCCCGATCTTCCCGCTCTTGGCCGTTGTGGCGAGCCGCGTGGCCGTCGCAGCACCGACACGTCCGCTGGTCGCGGCGTTGTCGTTGGGGCTCTTGCACCACGCGTCGGCGGCCGCTCGCATCGCGCCCCACTCGCTCGCCTTTTTCTCCGACGCCATCGGAGGCCCCGCGCGTGGTCACCTCTATCTCAGCGACTCGAACCTCGATTGGGGACAAGACCTGACGGGCCTCGCCCAATGGTCGCGCCGCGCGAACCCCGCGGAGCTCATGGTCGCGTATTTCGGAACGGCCTCGCCGGATGCCCATGGCCTCACCTCCTGGCGGCCCGCGCCCCACTCCTGTCCGCACCCGGCGCGACGAAGGGACCGGAGGGACGAGGCCCCGCAAACCGCGTCGCCGGGCGCCGGCGACTACCTGGCGATCAGCCGAATGCACCTGCACGGTGCCTTTTTTCCGGACCCGCGCGCGTACCGGTTTCTCGAGGGGCGTCGGCCGGTGGCGGAGCTCGGGCACTCCATCGTCGTCTACGATCTCACCGGCGACGCGGCGGCCTACCGCGCCCTCGCGGAGCTCGCGAGCCTCTACGGGCCCCGCCGAATTTGCGCCGTGGGCGCTCGCCCAGGCGAGAAAATACGAACAAAATCCAAAACCTTGAGCGTGGCGGTGGCTCTGCTAAGCTGTCGTCTCCGATGCCGTCGAAGCCCGCCTCCAAGAAGCCCCGTTCGCGCACCCTGGTCTTGCTCATCTCATCGGGCCTGTGGCTGATGTACTTCGACCTGCTTACGTCGATGCCGGGTTGTTCCTCCTCCGATCCGCAGGCCGAGGCTGTCGATGCGGCGCCGGACCCGAACCGCGCGGACAGCGCTTCGGTTGCAGAGGGCGACTCCGCCGTGGTGACCGACGCTCCCTTGGGCACCGACGCGCCGCTGGCCGCCGATGCGCCGGGCTCCGATGGCAACGCCGCGAACGACAGCGCCGCCGCCACCGACGCGCTCCTCGACGCGGGCGCCGTCGACGCCCCCTACGCAGACGCCGACTTCCTCGATGCGCCGCTCGCTCCGGACGCCTCGTTCCTCGATGCGCCGCAGCAGCCGATGCCCGACAGTTCCTTCGTCGATGGGCCGCAGAACCCGATGCCCGACGGTTCGTTCATCGACGCCCCGCCCGACGCCTAGTCGCGCTCCAATCCGCGCCAAGGTGGCCCTGTTTAGCGTCTCCGGTAGACGCTGACGATGGGAACCCCGTCGTGCGTGAGGACGTGCACCGGTGCGGCCCCGCCGAAGTCGACCCAGATCGAGTAGTCGATCTTGTTCATGTGAAGTTCGTGCTGCATCAGCGCAAATGCGCTCTCCGAGGGTGTGCCGACGCCTCGAAGGTCGGGCCTTAGCCGTCGTTCGTTGATGAGCCGCTCCCACGAAGGCCACGCCGTGTCGTGGATGAAGACGGTCGCGTTGGGCGGAGCCTTTGCGGCGAGCCAAGGCGCGACGCTCTCCGTCGTGTAGCCCCAGAATTGCCGATTGAGACCGAGGTCGGCGCCGCCTTGCGCTCCGCCCACCAGCGGCACGTACGTCGATAGCCCGAAGGGGTGCGAGTGCACGGTCACGGCGAGCGGGCCCGCCACGGCGGCGGCGCCAAGCAAATACGGTGCGGCCCTCCGCGCAGCGGCGGACGCTCGCGCGCGCTCGAGCAGTGAGAGCATGGCCGTCGCGGCGCGCTCGAAGCCGTGGCCCGCGAAGAGGGCGAGGAACGGGTACGCGGGGAGCCAGTGTTTGGTGCCGCCGAAGATGGGCGTTCGTGGGAGGAAGAAGACCGCGAGCGGCGCGGCGAACGCGAGCGCGAGCAAGAGATCCGTCGCGGCGTCGGGTCCCGCCGGTCTGTCTGGGGCGGGCTCTCGGGCGTGTTCGGCGCGGCTCTTTAGGAAGGCGCGGAGCCTCGCCCAACTCTCCTTGCCGCGGCCCTGGGCGCCGACCGCGAACAAGAGCAGCGTCACCGTCGGCACCGACGCGGCGATGAGGACGGGCGCGTAGTGGGGCGGCGACGGCGGACCGAAGTAGTTTCGTCCTAGAAATTCGATGTTGTAGTAGTCGTGGTGGACGTGGAAGCGCACGTAGCGGCTGATGCGCGCCGCCGTGTCGAACCACAGCCACGGCCACAGCGACACGAAGACGAGCGGGCTCACGGCGGTCATCAAGAGCAGGTGTTGCGGCTCCGCCCACGCCTTGGCGCGGCCGCCGAGCGCCGCGCGTACGTAGCGGAAGACCACGCACGGGACGAAGACCGCCGGCAATATCCACGCGTTGTGTTTCGTCTCGAGCGTCAAGCCGTAGACGAGCGCGAAGGCCGCCGCCCACCCGAGACCGCCCTCCGTGTCGGCGCGCCAGAAGACGTAAACAGAGAGGAGCCACATCGTCATGATGGGGACGTCGAAACACGCGAGGTGCGCGTTGTAGAAGAGGTGCGGCATCAGCGCGAGCAAGAGCGCCGCCACGAAGCCCGCCGTCCGCGAGAACACGCGCGCGCCGAAGACGTAGGTGACCCAGAGGGCTAGGCCGCCCATGACCATGCCGGGAAACCGAAAGGCGGTGCTGGCGTCGCCAAAGACGGCGAACTTCTCGTGCAAGAGCATCCACGAGAGTGCGAAGAGGCTCTTCATGAGCGACGGATGCTCGTGGTTCATCGACCAGTGAGCGTCCACGACGCCCCTTGAGAACGCGCCCAAGCCCAGCTCGCCGAGCTTCTTGAACCAGGCGGCGTACGTCGTGGCGGACTGGAAATAGAACCCTTCGTCGCGCGCAAAGCCCAGCCCTCGCGCCGTTCCCAGGAGCCAAGCGACGTAGACGGCGCCGAGGGCCGCGCCGACGGCGTGATCGCGCGCAGCAGCGCCTGGCCTCGCCGCCGCTTGTGCGAAGCCCTCTCGCGCCGTCTCTGTCACCAGCGTTTCAGTTGCAGCCGGGGTTGAGGAACCGCTTGCAGCGCGCCTTGATGGGGCCCGGCTGATTGTCGGGCGGTGCCGAGAAGAACACGTGCTCAGGCGTCGAGATGACGCTCAAGATGGGGAACGGGCCGCTGGCGACGACGAAGCCCGCGGTGTTCGAGCCGTCCATCGGCAGAGCGTTGACGTTGTTTTGGAACGGCACGTAGACGAAGCCCGGGTCTACGCCGAGGGAGGTCGTGTTGGCGCCCACCGCGGTGCCTAGGAGGACCGGCGTGCCGCCGTTCTCGCGGAACACGCCGACGCCTTCTGTGGCCCAGATCATCTCGGGACCCGCCTCGCTGATGACGCGTACGGCTCCACCCGTGGGGGCTGGCGTGAAGAACGCTCCGCTCGTTCCCGTGCACGGCACCCCGGCCGTGTCCGTGCATCGGTAGATGTCGCCGTTGCCGAAGCCTACGATGAGCGTGGTGGTGTCGGGCTGGTAGTGGAGCGCCGTAATGGGACCGGTCGTTCCGCTGATCTCGAAGTTCGTCCAGGTGTTCGACTGCAAGCTGTAGGTCGACAGCGACGGGGTCAGCAGATCGACGGCGACGAACAGGCGATGCGGGCTCGCCGCGACGGCCCTCGTGGCGCCCGCAGGGAAGGGCCCGTTCAAGGGACCGGTCTGAGCGCACGGCGGTCCGCCGTCGCCGCTCACGTTGCAGCCGAGGTACTTGATCCCGAGGTTGAAGGAGCCAGCGATCGTGATCGGCTGCCCGCCGGGGGCGAGGCCGAGATCCCACATGGGCGCGACACCGCCGGTCGAGTCAGCGGGGTTGAAGTACACCGAGCGCGCCGTTGGCGTGGTCGGGTTCGCGAGCAGGGGGCCGAGGGCGAAGCCGAGGACGTTCGCCTCAAGCGGACCGTTCGCTGCGCGCCCAACGTAAAGGTTGAAGCCGTCGAAGCGGAAGTTGGCGGGCGAGGGCTCGCCGATTTGGTAGTCGACGACAGGCCCGAAGGCGGGCCCCGGCGGGCCAGTGTCGGGCAACAGGCCGCCGTCGGGCCCGCCATCGGCCGGCGTGCTCGCGTCGGACGGAGGGCCGCCGTCTGTCGTGGGGGCGCCGTCGGGCAAGGCGCCGCCATCCGGCAAGGGCCCCGCGTCCGGCTGCACCGTGGCGTCGAAGCCGGCGTCCGCGCCCGCGTCGGGCGAGGCGTCGGGGCCTGCGTCGCTGAGTCCCCCGTCGAAGTCGAGCGGCGACGCCGTCGTGGCGCCGCCGTCGGGGACGATGGCGTTCGAGGCCGGCACCGCGGAAGCGGGACCACACGCCGACGTCGACACGGTCTTCGTGGGGCAGCTCTTGGTGGCGACGACGCCGAGCGCTTCGCCCTTCGCGATGCGCGCGCAAATGGCAGGCAAGACTTTCACGTTCCCGCCCTCCACACTCCAGCCTGACCCCTTGTCGAGGGGCACGATGCAAACGCCGTTCGAAAGGCATTCGCCGACCGGCTCGGCGCCCGTCGCCGGTTGCTTGAGCGCCACGCCGAGCGAGAGGTTCGCGTCATCGGCCTTGAGCGACGCGTCCAGTTGGCCCGTGCAATCGGCGCTGAGCTTGACGACCGTCGAGGCGCCGAAGCAGGCCTTCACATCGAAACACGCTCCGCCGCTGCCGTTCGCGTCGCCGCCGCCGAAGACCTCGCTCTCGATGTACGGGAGGAGCGTCGATGAGTCGATCTTCGCATCGGCGCAGACGCCGTCGATGACCGTCTCGTCCTTTGCCGTGCACTTCGACGCGAGGCGCATCAGGCCGTCGATGGCCGTCGTCGCCTCCGTTCGCGTCCCGGTCCCGGAGCCTTCGTTGATCCAAGTGAGCGGCAGTCGCAAGAGAGCCGTCCGATCTTTGGGGACCGTCGTGATGGCGTCGCGCAGCACGCGCACGGTCCCCGCCGACGTGAAGGCCACGAGGCGGATGCGGATGACGGCGCCAGCCCGCTTGTCGTCGCTCAGGATGGCGATGGTCGCGGGAAACTTCACCTCGCCGGTCGGCGCAACGTCGCGCGTGTCGCTGAAGATCGGGCGGCCGTCGGAGGTGATGAAGAGGCCGACGCTCGCGACATCCCGCGGCGCTACGAGGTCCGTATGAACGGCCAACATGATGGCGCCCGGCGCCGGAACCGTCTCACCGGCGCAGGCCGCGAGGGCGATGGCCAAGAGGCCGCTGGTGAGGAAGAGCGCTGAGCGGACCGAGCGGAGGGGGAGGCAGAGCATGGGAAGGCTCCAGAGTGCCGGAGACCTTGGGTCCGAATCCAGAACGTTTCACGATCGGCGCACTCTTTCCCACCTAGTGCGTCGGCTCGTTGATCCAGCACGGATCGAGTCGATCCACGGGCGGCGGCCTCCTACATCGTGATCAGCGGCCGACGCCCCCGCGCCGCGCGGGCCCAAATTCCGAGGAGTCCCCGTTGCTCGCAGGGAAAAATACGCCCGCGCACGAACGCTGAGCGGTCCCGAGCTTTGGTGTGCCCCTTGCGTAGTCTCGCGTCGTGTCGCCCTTGGATAGACCGGTCGTTCGTTGCGGAGACCTTCTCGAGGAGCGCTTCTTCCTCGAGCGTGTCATCGGCTCCGGCGGGATGGGCTTCGTGTACGAAGCCGTCGACATCGCTTGCGGCGAGACCGTCGTCGTCAAGGTTCTGCGTCGCGCCCAGGCGACCAAGGCTGGTGCGCGGCGCCTGCGTCGTGAGGCCCAGACGGCCTCCGCGGCTGCATCGGCTCAGGTCGTCGTGGTGAAACACATCGGCGAACACAAGCGGATACCGTTTCTCGTCCTCGAGCGGCTTCAGGGAACCGATCTCGCCACGTACACAAGGAAGCGAGGACCCTTGCCGGTCTCGGTTGCGTGCGCCTTCTTGCGGGAGGCGGCGCTCGGGGCTGCCGCCGTTCATCGGCAGGGGCTCGTGCATCGCGACATCAAGCCTTCCAACTTGTTCGTGACGGAGGGCACCGCCGGCTTGAGCGTCAAGCTCATCGACTTTGGGATCGCAAAGCGCACCGACGGGCCCATCGAGGAGGCCACGACGGCGCTCACTCGCGTGGGCGAACTCTTGGGCTCCCTCGGTTACATGGCGCCGGAGCAGGCCACCCACGCGCCCGACGTCGACGAGCGCGCCGATGTCTGGTCCTTGGGCGCGACGCTCTACTTCCTGCTCACGGGCGTCAGCCCTTTTTCAGGCCGAGGGGTCGCGAGCATCGTGGGCGCGCTGCTCTTCGACCAACACGTGCCTCTGGAAGAGAGACGCCCCGACGTACCCGTGGCCCTCGCGCGGCTCGTCGACGCATGCCTCGCGAAGGAGCCCGCGGAGCGATTGCGGAGCGCAGCGCTCTTGGCGTCGCTCTTGACGCCGTTCGCTGGCGAGCAGCGGTACGTCCAGGGTCACATGACGCTGCGAGTTGCACAGCGCGCTCGTCAGCGGCTCTCTGCATTCGTGCCATGGGCTGCCTCGTGGAGTGCCCGCATCGAGCGGGCCCTGCGTCGATGGCTCGCGCCCGTGGCGGCTGCGGACTTGGCCGACGAGGTTGTCACGACCCGTAGGCAGCGCGCCGCCTGACGGGGTCGATGGCTCGACTCAGAAGTAGAACGTCATCCCGAGCGTGAACAGGCCGCCACCGGACGTGTTGGTGCGACGAGACCCGTCGACGAATTCGGGGCGGGCCGCCGCCTCTTGGTCGGTGCGGCCCCGGACGAATCCGCGGAGGTCCGTATTGAGCGCGAAGTGTCGCGCCACGCGGAACTCGAGGCCGATGCCAGCGGACATGCCGAAGTAGCTGTAGCTCGAGTCGCCGCCGGCCGTTTGGCCGTCACGGACGCGGGCTCCCGCCCATCCGAAGCCGATGGGGAAGTAGAGCTGCACGACCTTCGCGCGGGGCGTCGCAAAGAGCAGCGTGTTGATCGAAAAGGCCGTCTCGCCGCGGCGGTAGCCGTTGTAGTCGTGACCGCCGTAGAAATCGATCGAGGGCTCGATGGCGACGACGGGGTGGGGCCGGTAGCGGAGACCGAGACCCATGCCGCCCATGCCCGCGTCGTTGTCCTTGCCGCTTCCGATCATGGCGCCCTGCATGTGGAGGTTCAGGCCCCACTCGCGCCGCGGCCGCGCATCGGGATCGCGCGGCGAATACGGATAGGGCGCCGGCTTCTCGGCCTTGCCTTGCACCACCACCACCGGCGGTCCCGGTTGATAGACGACGACGGGCGGAGCGGCGGCTGCCGGTGCTGCGGGCGCCGCGGCCGGCGCGGCCGGCGGCAGTGGTTGCAACGAGCCGGCCGGCGCGGGGGCCGCGGGCGCTGGCGTTGCCGGGGTCGCCGACTCACAGAACCAACTCCCCGGAGGGCACGCAGCCTGTTGCGCAGAGGCCGACCCGGCGGCCGCGACGGCGGCGGCAGCGATGAAGGTTGCGCACGTGCGGCGGGCCGAGACGGTCATCTTCGAGAAGGTCATGGGGGAGAACCTCAGCGGGCTGCTGGCGCCATCGCCCTGCCCGCGGGGACTAGTTTAGCAACCGAGATGCCATCCTCCGAGGGGCGGACCGTCGAAAGATCCGCATCCTTTTTTGGGGGCTGTGACCGCTGGTTCACTCTGCCGATACGCGCCGCTTCACGGAGCCCTGCCAAAATCGCGGGGCGGGGGGCAGGGAACGCCAAGGAACCCCAACGACCGCCCCGCCGGTCGCTCGACGGAGCGCGGCTCATGTATGGTGCGGCCGATGCCCGTTGTGCGCCTCAAACCAGGACACGTTCAGCCGGTTTGGGCCGGTCACCCGTGGGTCTACGCCCAGGCCGTCGATCGCGTCGAAGGGGGCGCGACGGCTGGCGACGAGGTGTCGGTCATTGACCCACGCGGAAACCTCATGGGACGCGGCTTCTATTCGCCCCGGTCCGCCATCCCTGTACGCATCCTCGTCCGCGACGACAGCACCAAGCTCGACGCGGCGTTCTTTCGCGCCCGCATTCACCGTGCCGCAGCCTTCCGCGAACGCCTCCATTTGGGCGAGGGCAAGACCGACGGCTACCGCTTGATTCACGCGGAAGGGGACGGCTTGCCAGGGCTCGTCGTCGACCGCTTCGGCGACGCGCTCGTCATGCAGCTCCTCACGGTGGGCATGAAGCACCGCGAAGCGTTGCTCCTGTCGGCGCTGCTCGACGTCACCAAGGCGAAGGTCATCCTCGATCGGACGCCGGCCAACGTGGCGAAACAGGAGGGCTTCGAGCCCGGCCGGGGCGTGGTTCGAGGCGAGGCCGTCGCCGAACTCGCGTTCCACGAACGAGGGCTCCACTACCGGCTGCCGCTCGAACTCGGGCAGAAGACGGGCTTCTACTTCGATCAGCGCGGCCTCCGGGCTCGCGTCGAGCAGATCGCCAAGGGCCAGCGCGTGCTCGATACCTTCAGCTACGTCGGCTCCTTTGCGATGGCCGCGGCGCGTGGCGGCGCGCTCTCCGTGCGCTCCGTGGACGAGAGCGCCCTCGCCCTTGAGGTCGGCGCCGAGTGCGCGCGCATGAACGGGTTGGAAGGACGCATCGAGTACGTCAAGCGCGACGCAAAGCGCGCCCTCGCGGAGGCTGGTGAGGCCGGCGGCTACGATCTCGTCATCGTCGATCCCCCGCGCCTCGCGCCCACGCGCAGCGCGCGCGAAGCGGCGCTCGTCGCCTACTCGAAGCTCGCCGAGGCGGGCTGCCGCGCCGTTGCACCGGGCGGCGTCCTCGTCCTGTGCTCCTGCTCGGCGGCCATCGATCTTCATGCGCTGACGCGCGCGTTGGCGACGGGGGCGCTCCGCGCGAACGTCTCCGCGATGGTTTGGGACCGTGCGTTTCAGGGCGCCGATCACCCGGTCAACGCGGCCTTCAACGAAGGGCTCTACCTGAAGGCGCTGCTCGCGAGGATTGACCCGCGATGATGCCGCTGGCCCGCTTCAACCAAGATGCGGCCCGTCGCCTGAAGGGCGTGCTGTTCGATCTCGACGATACGCTGCTCTCGCACGGCGCCTTGACGGAAGAGGCCTTTGGCACGCTCTTTCGACTGCGAGCCCTCGGCCTTCGCCTCGTCGCCGTCACGGGCAGGCCGGCGCTCTGGGGCGAGCTCGTCGTCAGGCAGTGGCCCATCGACGGCGCCGTCACGGAGAACGGAGCCGTGGGGCTCTATCGCGAAGGCCGCTTCGTCGAGCGAACGGACTTTGTCTCAGCGGACCTAAGGAAGGAGCGCCGCGCAAGGCTCGAGGGGCTCGTGGCTCGCGTCGCCGAGCATTTCGCCGGGCTCACCCTCGCCGACGACGTGGCCGGGCGCGTGACCGACATGGCGTGGGACATCGGCGAGCGGGTGAAGGTGCCGGCGTCGCGCGTCGATGAGCTCGCGACCTTCGTGGAGTCTTTTGGGGCCAAGACGACGCGCTCCAGCGTTCACCTGCACGCGACCTACGACGGCGTCGACAAGGCCTCGGGGGTCGTTCGGTTCTTGGCGGCTCGCTTCGGCGAAGACGCGGGGGCCGCGCTTCATCGCTACGCATACCTCGGCGACAGTCTGAACGACGCCTCGTGTTTCGCGGCGTTCTCGTCGACCTTCGGCGTCGCGAACGTCGCGGCCTACGTGCCGCGCCTCGTGGTGCCGCCCCGTTTCGTGGCGTCAAAGGAGATGGGGGCCGGCTTCGCCGAGATCGGCGCGCGCATCGCCTCGTTGCGCGAAACTCGGTGAGGCGCGTACGCGAATGACGCGCTAGCCTCTCGGCCGATGTCGCAGACCGAGTTGCTCGCCCAGGCCGCCCAACACCTCTACGAAAACTACCGCCCCGCGCCGGTCGTCATGGCCCGCGGCGAAGGCACCTCGCTCTACGACGTGGAGGGGCGCCGCTACCTCGACCTGTGCGCCGGCGTAGCCGTGTGCGCGCTCGGTCACGGGCACAAGAAGCTCACGCAGGCCATCGCCGAGCAAGCGGCGCGCGTGATGCACGTCTCGAACTACTTCTACAACGACCGGAACATCGAGCTCGCCGTCGCCCTGACGGCGCGCACCAAGATGGCCCGCGCGTTTTTCTGCAACTCCGGCGCGGAAGCCAACGAAGCGCTCTTGAAGCTGGCGCGCCATCATCATTTCGCGCGCGGCGACAAAGCGCGGACGCGCGTCGTCGCGTTCCTCAACGCCTTTCACGGGCGCACGCTCGGCGCGCTCTCGATGACCGGCACGGCGAAATACCGCGAGGGCTTCGGCGAGCTCGGGGCCGTGACGCACGTGCCCTACGGCGACGCGAAAGCGGTGGCTGACGCGATGGGACCAGACGTCGCCGCGATCATCGTGGAGCCGCTTCAGGGGGAGGGGGGCGTGCTCGCGCCGCCCCGTGGCTTCCTGACGGAGCTGCGACGTCTCGCCACGGCGCACGGCGCGCTTCTCCTCATCGACGAAGTGCAAACGGGGTTGGGCCGCACCGGCACGTTCCTCGGCCACGAGAGCGACGGTCCCGACGTTTGCCCCGACGCCATCTCGCTCGCCAAGGGCCTCGGCGGAGGGTTCCCCATCGGCGCCATGCTCACGACCGAGGCGCTCCGCGGCGCGTTGCCGCCGGGCACCCACGGCTCGACCTTCGGCGGCAACCCGCTCGCGTGCGCCGCGGCGTTGGCCGTGCTCGCCGCCCTCGACGAGGAAGACCTCATCGCCGGTGCGGCGCGAAAGGGCGAGTTCTTGAGTCACGAGCTCAAGCGGGTCGTCGCGGACCTGCCCGCCGTCTGCGAAGGCGAGCGGGGCTTGGGCCTCTTGCGCGGACTCGTGCTCAAGCCCGGGTTCGTCGCCCGAGACGTGCTCCCGAAGCTGCAGGCCGCCGGCGTCTTGCTCACGGCCGCCGGCGAACGCGTGCTTCGCTTCTCGCCGCCGTTGGTCGTCACCGAGGGTGAGCTCAAAGAGGGCGTCGCGACCGTGCGCCGTGTGCTCGGCGAGCTGCCCGCCGCGGGGCGCTCCTGACCGGAGGCGCCGAGCTCCGTTGTCCCGCCTGCGGACGCGGCATCGACGCGCTTCGCGCCGGGCAGGTGGCCATCGTCTCCGGCAAGTTCACGTACTACTGCGACAAGGCGTGCAAGGAGTCGCACCTTCGAGGCGCTCGCGCCGCGCTCGAGAGCCACACGGCCGAACCGCCCGCCGTTGCGCCGTCGCTGTCGCCTCGGCCGCCATCCGCGCGGACCTCGACCCCGGCGGTGCTCTCGGACAGCGTCACGCGAGAGCCTGCCCCGGCATCGCCGCACGTCGTGACGGGGAGTGACGCCGGGGCACCCGCGCGAGAGCGCGCGGTGGCGCCGCCCGAGGTGCTCGCGCCAGTCGTCGCCGCGGCCGCCGAGCGCGTCGAGCACCAAGAGCCGAAGCCCGAACCGAAGCCAGCCGCCCTCACCGAGAGCTCGGAGCCGTTGCGTGGCGCGAGCGGCAGTGTGGACGCGTCGGCTCCGAGCGATCCGGCGCCCGCGAGCGAACCCGAACGACCGACGGTCGCCCGAGGGCGCGCGCCCATCGCGGTGCGCGTCGGCCTCCGCGAAGCATTCGCCGTGAGCGTCGCGGCGGCCACGCTCGCGCTCTTCCTCCGCGCGCCGACTCTTCTCTTCGCGGTCAGCGCCGCCGCCGTGGCCGCTCTCTTCGTGGCGCTGCGGCGCGGGCCGTCGCTCCAAGCTCACGGTCCCAATCGCTGGACCTCGCTCATGTTGCCCCCAGCGCTCTTGGCCGCCTTTGCTTGCGCCGCCGGCCTGCTCGCTCCGCGCCTCCTCGTGCCCGCCCTTCGCGCGGCGACGATGGGCATACTTGGGCTCGTCGTGGCCGTTGTCCTCGCTGAGCGCATGGCGCGCAAAGGCGAGGCGGCGCGGCGTCGCGCCGCCGCTGCGGGCCACGGTCTTCCCAGCACGAAGGTCGACGTTGGCGAGCGGCTCACGTTGTCTTCCGGCGAGACCGTTCCCGTCGATGGTGTCGTCATGGAGGGGGAGGGCACCGTCAGGCCGTATCCGCATGCGACCTTCGAGGAGCCCCGCCGCGTCGGGCAGTCGGTCATCGCCGGCGCTCGCCTCGCTTCGGGGACGCTCACCGTGCAGGCGACCTTCGTAGGCAACGATCGCGTGCTCTGTCGCCTCACCAACCGGGAGCACCACACGGGCCGAATGCTCCGCTGGCGACCCGTCGCGGTCTTTGGGGCCCCGAGTCTCGCCCTCGCCATGGGCGCCCTCGCCCTGTGGCCCCTGTCGGTCGTCGAAGCGCCGCTCGTTCTCTTGGCCGTGCTCGCCTCGGTTCCCCTCGCTGGAGCCTTTGCCCTCGCGAGCCTTCGCGTACAACGGGCGCGCGACGAGGCCTTCTCGCGCGCGATCTTCTATCGCGATCCAGCCGCCTTCGACACCGCAGCCTCCGTCGAGCGCCTCGTGTTTTGTGCCGACACGGCGGCCCTCGAGGGGCGCCCCGAGATCGTTTCTATCGAAACGCAACGCGAAGGCGATGCAGCACGCGTCATGGCGCTGGCGAGGGCGGCAGCGCAGGCGGTCGGCCCAGCGGTGCTGAGTCCCGCGCTCGCCTTCGCGTCACGGGAGCGAACGAGCCTCGCGTTGATGGCGCTCACGCAGCACGTCGGCCTCGGAGTGACGGCGCAGGCGACCAACGGCGAGCGCGTGGTCGTCGGCAAGAAGGCCCTTTGCATGCGTGAAGGTGTCAGCGTCGCGGCCCAAGAGTCCGCCATCCGAGGGCTTGAGAAGAAGGGGCGGCACGTTGTGTTGGTCGCCGAAGGGGGGCGCCTGCTCGGATGGGTCGTCCTCCAAGACGATCTCGCGCACGGCGCTCGCGCGGCGGTGGAGATCGCGCTTCGCGCGGAGGTGGAACCGGTGCTGCTCTCAGGGTCTTCGCGCGACGCCGCCGAGGCGCTCGGGCTGTCCTTGGGCATCGAGCACGTGCGCCCGGACGTGTTGCGCGACGAGTGTGGCGCGGAGGTGCGAGCGCTCGCTACTTCCGGTGCTTGCGTAGGTGTCATAGGCACCGCGGAGGACGACGACGCGGCCCTTGGGGCGGCAGGCGTCGCCATCGCGCTCGGCGCTGCCGGCGCTGCGCAAGGCGAATGGTCGATCCGTTTGGCCGCTAGGAAACCCGACCTTGCAGCCGAGGCGGTGACCCTGGCGAAGTCGGTCCAAGACGTCCCCGGCGTGGCCCTGGCGGTGACCGCCCTCCCCGGGGCGCTGGTGGCGTTGGGCCTTTCGACCGGCCTTGTCCCGGTTGACCTCGCTTGGCTGGCCCCGGCCGCCGGGGGCTTGGGCCTCGGCCTCGCGCACTGGCGCCTGGAGCGGTAGTCAATCTGCCCGCGCCGCGATAGCTTGGCATGCGTAATCAGGCATCCATGGCCGACCCCTCGAGCAAGAAGGGCGCCCGCGAGGCGCGCCCCGACGAGCAGCAATACATGCAGCGCGTCGGCACCACGCTGCGAGGCAAGTGGCGCCTCGACGCGTTCATTGGACTGGGCGGAATGGCTGCGGTTTATGCGTCGACGCATCGCAACGGCCAGCGAGCGGCCATCAAGATCCTTCATCAGGAGTTCGCCCGCGACCCGAAGGTGACCGAGCGCTTCCTCATGGAAGGCTATGTAGCCAACCGCGTCGGGCACCCCGGCTGCGTTTCGGTGCTCGACGACGACACCTCGGAGAACGGCGAGCCGTTCCTCGTGATGGAGCTGCTCGAGGGCGAGACCTTGCGGGACTACTGGAAGCGCATCGGACGCCGCGTCCCGCCGCCCGACGTGCTCCGCATCGCGGCTCAGATTCTCGACTGCCTCGAGGCCTGTCACCAGCAAGGGGTCATCCATCGCGACCTCAAGCCTGCGAACATCTTCCTCACGAAGGCGAGTCAGGTGAAGCTCCTCGACTTCGGCGTCGCGCAGCTCCGCTACGCGATGACGAGTGAGGGGCAAGGTGCGCCGACGGCCGTTGGAACGCCGGCGTACATGTCGCCGGAGCAGGCCATGGGGCTGTCCGATCAGCTCGATGGCCGCACCGACCTCTTCTCCGTGGGCGCCATCATCCATGCGCTCTGCACGGGACGGCGCATCAATCACGGAAAGAGCGAGCAAGAGTCGCTGATGATGGCGGCCACGACGCCGGTGCCGTCGGTGGCGCGCATGGCGCCCGACCTGCCGCTCGAGCTCATCTCGCTCATCGACAAGGCGCTCGCGTGGGACCGGCGCAACCGTCACGGCAACGCCGCCGAAATGCGCGCCGCGGTGCTCGACGCGCTCGAGAAGATCCTTCAGGGCGGCACGCCCCTCATCCAGTCAATCCCGCCGAGCCGCGCCGAGGAGAGCCGCCCGGCTGCGTCGGCGCTCGATCTCGAGCCGCGGGGCCAGGCGGCCCGCGAGCTCCTGCGGCAGCTCGAGCAAGCGCTGACGTCGGCGCGCGCCGGCGGCCTCGACCACGTGAACACGCAGCGAGCGCTTCGCGCTGCGCACGACACCCTCGGCGAGATGTCCAGGACCGGCGAGCCGCTGCGCCTCGAGATCCGCCCGCAAGGTTGGCTTGCCGGCCGGACTCTCGTGTGGGAGCCGGCGGCCCCCCACGACGCCATCGCGTACAACCTCTACGTGGCTGGCGTTCGCTCCCTCGTCTTCGAGGTGGGCATGCCCTTCGAGGCGCTGCGCGAGCTGTGCGGGGTCTTGTGCATGGATCCAGAACGCGATCTGTCGTCGGAGGACGATCTCGTCACGGTCTTGCGGCAAAAGAATATTTCGCACCTCTCGCTCGACGTCGCCGAGGCCTTCACCAGCGGCGACGCGACGGAGCGCGAGACCTTCTACGAAGAAGCCGATGAGCTCGAAGAGCTGGCCTTCGCCGCCGGCAAACACTTCACCGAGCGGGTCGAGGCGCGCGACGACGCCAACGCCGCGCACCCGCTTGCCCTCGAAGAGGTCGTTCGGGCGATGTACCAGACGCAGCTTGAGCTGCCGCGTGACCGCTGGCGGGCGCGGTATATCGAAGCGGTCGTGGAGGGGTACATCGACGCGGCGCGAAATCGTGACGCGCACCTGCTCCTCTCGGGGCTGCGCCGCTCAGCGGCCACGCTGATCGGTCGCGGTGAGCTCACGACGGTCCTCGCATTTCACGGCGAGCTAACTCAGAAGATTGCCTCCCGCCTCTCCGGCAATGACGTCGCGCGCCTCACGACGCCGCTCCACGCGACGCTCTTCGGAGGCGAGCTCCTCGAGCTCGTGCTCGACTACTTGCGGCAGCACCCGGCTGCTGCCGCGAGCGCGGTGTCGATCTTCGCGCTCCTCTCCGACACCGAGCTCATGACGGTGCTCGGCGCTCTGCGCGCCGGCGTTCCGCCCCAGCTTCGCGAGCCGCTCTTCAAGTTCGTCGAGCGCGTGCTCCCGGGTCACGAGCCGCTCGTCGCCGACGTGGCCGCATCGGCCGAGCCGGAGATGGCCCTGCGACTGACGAACGTGCTCGGCCGGGCCGGTACGCCGCCGGCGCGCGCCGCGCTGGAGCGTCTCGTCGCCGTCGACGACCTCTCCGTCCAGACCGAGGCGCGGGTCCTCCTGGCGCCTTCGCCGGAGCACGCCTTCGCCGAGCTGGGCCGTCAGCTCGAGAACGCGTCGGCGGCCATTCGCCTCGCCGCGCTCCGAGCCTTGGTGCGCCATTCGCTTCGCGGTGCCTACCCGGCCGTTGCGCGTCAGGTGCGCGCCGCCACCTTCCACGAGCTAGCGACCGATGAGCGCGCCGAGCTCCTTCGAACGTTGATGCTCCTGTCGCCGGAGCATGGCGAGGTCGCGGTGCTCGAGATCGTCAAGAAGGGTGGCATGTTCACGGCCCAGACTCGCGAGGTGTCGCGCACGGTGGCGGCGCAGGTGCTCGGGGAGCTCTCTTCCGCCGACGGCACCGTCGAGAGCCTCCGCGAGCTTTCGCAGGCCCGCTGGGGCGTCTCCGAGGAGACGCGCGCGGCGGCGCAAATGGCCGCGACGCAGATCGTTGCTCGTCGCGGTCGAGGCGAGGTGACGTCGTGACGATGCGCGCCGACTTCGCGCGGGAGGAGCCGGGGCGTCGCGAGCAGACGCTCGACGCGGGCGCCGAGACGCTGGTGTCGCTGTGCCGATTTGGTCGCATCGCCGCGGCCCACGATCCGTCGCATCCCGCCTTCGTGCGGCAGCTCGACCAGTCCCATCAAGCGCTGCTCGACTACTCGGCGCGCGCGGGGCGCTTCTTCAGCGCGTTCTTTACGCCCCACGGCACCTTCGTAGGGGGCGAGCTGGTGCGCGGAGGGCGCGTGACGCAAGACGCCGCGTCGGAGCTCGGCTCCATGCTCGGCGTTCGCGGCGTCGCCGAGCTCGTCATCACCAAAGACGTGGCGCAAGAAGACTTGCTCGACCTCGCGCGCTTCATTACCAGCGGCACGGAGCTGCGCTCGCCGCGCATTCGCGTCCGTGGTGTCTCGGAGGTCGCCCGTACGCGCGGCCTGGCCGTCGAACAGCTGCCCGTCGACCGCCACATCGCCCGCATCTACTCGCAGGCTGTCGTCGCCTTGCGTCGCCTCTTCGACGAACTGTTGGCCGGGCGTTACGTCATGCCGGCCCGGCTCAAGCGCATGGCGCTCGAGATCGTGACCTTGGCGCAATCGCAGAATCCGTTCCTCGTGGGCGTGACCGAGGCGAAACACGCGTCCCACGACGAGGCCGCTTGCGCCGTCAACGCGGCCTTCTTGACGGCGGCGATGGCGCGCGAGATCGGCGCCGATCCCGAACGCGCCCTCGAAATGGTGCTCTCGGCGCTCCTCTACGACGTGGCCGTGCCGCGCATGCGGGCGCGCGCTGTCGAGCAGACGGGACGCAGCGACGAAGCCCCGGAGACTGACACGGAGCTCCCGGCTGGGACGGCGGCGACGTTGGCGACCTTCGTTGGCCTCGAAGAGCGGTCCATGCCGCGCGCCGTCGTGGCCTTTGAGTCGCAATGGACGCGCTTCACGGGCTCGCTCGGCGCGCTCTACCAAGGCACCCAGCCGATGACGCTCCAGGCGCGCATCGTGAGCGTGGCGCACGAGTGGGCGCGGCTCCGCGCCATCAAGGGCGCGATGCGACCGCGGACCATCGACGACGCCGTCGCCGCGCTCCTGGAAGACCGGCAAGATCCGAGCGATCTCGCCGTCGTTCGCCTCCTCGTCGCCACCTTGCGGTTCTTTCCTGTGGGGACCGTGGTCGACCTCGCGAGCGGGGAAATCGCCGAGGTCGTCTCGGCGCAAGAGATCGGCAACGGCGCGCCCGTAGTGCGCGTCACCGTCGATCCGAAGGGGCAACCGCTGGCTCGCCCCATTGAGATCGATCTGTCGACCGAGACCCACAACGCGCGCCGCCACATCGTCGCCGTCCGCAGCGTCGAAGGTTGGCGGCGCCTCGAGCGCGCCACGAGCCCCGCCGATATCGCGCGCGCACCAACTCCCTTCCGCGGCTCGCTCCCATCGATTTCGCCGGGTCTCATCGAAGGCGGACCCTCGAACGCCGCCGACGTGCAGGCGCTCCGCGACGAAATCTCCGAGCAGCTCGCCGAGGTCCTTCCGCGCGAGCGGTCTTCGCCGAGCCTCGACGACGCCGCCAAGAGCACAGCGCCGCGCGAAGCGGCGCGCGACGAGGGCGGTCGGTCCAAGCGCCTCGTGCCGAGCGCGAAGGGCACATTCCAAACGACGCCGCTGGTGCACGTGCTCATCTACGTCCTCGACCACGGCATCAGCGGCTCCGTCGAGCTCCTGGAACCGGCGGGCATCGCCCACGTGATCTCCTTCCGCCGCGGCGCGCCAGTGAAGGTGAAGACCGGTCGACTCCTCGCGCCCCTTGGGGAGCTGCTCGCGCAGTCGGGGCAGCTCCTCGCGGAGCGCATTCCGGAGCTGGTCTTGGGGGCGCAGGAGGCGGGGACGCTTTTTGGCGAACACCTCATCATGAAGGGCCTCGTCAACCGGCGTCACCTTTGGTCGGCGCTCGAGCTGCAGATTCCTCTGAAGCTCGAGCGGCTGGCCAATCTCCCCGTCGAGACGGCCTATTCGCTCTACCGCGACGTCGATCTCCTCGAGGGATTTGGCGGCGCCGACGCCGTCGCCGCCGACGCCGTTCACGTCATTCACTCTGTCGTTCGCAAGTGGCACGATCGCGCTCGCGTGCGCGCTGCTCTGGCGCGCATCGCGAAGCACCCACTCATCGTGCGCCCCGACGCGAAGGTCGGCGGCCTCAAGCTGTCTCCCGACGAGCGGAGCGTCGTCGAGGTGATGCGCGCCGAGAAGGCGACGCTCAGCGTGCTCACGCACAAGCGGCTCGCCGATCCCGAGGAGCTCCAGTCGCTCGTCTACGCGTTGGCGATCACGCGGCAGCTTGATCTGCCGGGCCAAAAGAAGGCGCCCATGGGGGTTCGCGCGGCGAGCCTCCCGACGGCGCCGGCGCGCCCCTCTACGATGCCCGGTGGCGTGCCCGCGAAGCCGCGCTCGCCCTCATCGGCTTCGTTGCCGGCTGTTCCGCAGGCGTCGGCGGCGCCGCAAATCGCGGAGGCCATCGCCACCGCGCTGAGCTCGCCGCCGTCGGGCTCGCACAGCGTGCCCGCCGTTGAAGTGCCGCAAGCGGCGCGCGTCCCCGAATCCATGAAGAGCCCGCTGTCGCAGACGCAAGCGCCGGTGAGCTCGGCGAAGGGCCCCGTCAGCTCCGCCAAGGTGCCGATCAGCTCCTCGAAGGTGCCGTCGTCGGGCGCGCCTTCAAGCTCCAGCCGAAGGTCGGCGTTGCCGCCGCCGCTCTCTTCGCCTCGCTCGCCGTCGAGCTCGCAGCGCGCGGCCGCGCCTCCGGCCTCCGCGTCGTTTCCGCCGCAGGAAGGGTCCAGCAGCTCGCGCCACGCGCCTCCGCCGTCGCGGGAGCGTCCGCCCGAGTCGTCGAAGTTGGCGGGGGCTCCGCCGTCGTCGCGCACGCCCAACTCGGTCCGCGAACGCGCGCGCATGGCCAGCGACGCGCTCGACGCGGCAGACCGAACCTTGAGCGCCATGTCCAGCTTTCGCAGCGCGGAGGCGGCCATGCTCAAGGGTGACTTCGACGCTGCCGAGGGGCTCGTGGTCGACGCCTGCGACTTTGATCCCGAGCCCATCGACTACCGCGCCGCGCTCATTTGGATCCGCGCCCAGGGAGCGCCTGCCGAGGCCGTCGGCGCGCCCATCGGCGCGTTGACCGATCTGCTCGTCGAGCTGCCGGCGCACCCGCGCGTCCTCTTGTATCGCGCCCGATTGCTGCGTCGCCAAGGCCGGGTCCGCGAAGCCATCGCCGACTACGAAGAGCATCTGCGGGTCAATCCCAAGGGCAAAGAAGCCGCGGCGGAGCTGAAGGCCTTGCGCGGCGACTAGCGTGCGCGCGCGCTGGGCTCGGCGGGCTCGCCCCGTCACCGCTGCGCGATGGGAACCGTCTTGTACTTCTCCACGAGGAAGTCGCGGAGCGTCCCCATGCGAATCTTGTCGGTGCGGTCGCCGCTCTTGGCGATCTTGGCGACCTCCGCCTGCGCGCGCCACTCGGGGGAGTCCGGCAGCGAGAGCGCTTCGCGAAACGCGTCGCCCATGGCGATGGCGCTCTCAAAGCGATCCTCCTTCGTCTTCGACAGCGCGCGCTGAAAGAGCGCTTCGACGACGAGCGGCGCCTGCGGCAAGAACCTCCGTATCGGGGGCGGCATCGCGGCGACTTGATCGTGGCGCACGGCGAGCTCGCCGCGGCCGCCGTCTAGGAAGGGCGTTCGGCCCGAGAGCATCTCGTAGAACACGACGCCCGCGGAATACAGATCGCTGCGAGCGTCGACCTTCTGGCCAAGCACCTGCTCGGGCGACATGTACAGGCCGCTGCCGGGCGCGAGCGCCGAGACCTCCATCGACGCCGGCGCGAGCGTGCTGTGCGCGATGCCGAAGTCGGTGAGCTTCACGAGGCCATCGCGGCGCACGAGGACGTTGGACGGCTTGACGTCGAGGTGAACGATGCCGAGCGAGTGGGTGGCCGCCAAGGCCCCGAGGAGCTGCTGAAAGTAGGCCCACGCGCGGAGGAACGGCATGCCCGGCAGCGCGTAGGGGCCCGCGAGCGCGGCGCGCGCCACCGTGCGCGCGATGACGTCGGCCAGCGTGCTGCCGTCAACGAACTCCATCGCCAAGACGAGGGAGCGATCGGCCGAGGCGTCGCCTTCGGGCCAGTCGAAGGCGTCGAAGCGTTGCACGACGTTGGGGTGATCGAGGCGGAGCAAGAGGTTCGCCTCGCGCTCGAGGAAGTGGCGCAGCTCGACCTTGAGCGGGGAGTCGGGGCGGAGGACCTTGAGCGCGAGTCGCACCGGCGCGGACGCCCGCGGATCGGTCGGCGGATAGAAGAGCCAGCCCTCGAGCACGATGCCCATGCCGCCTTCGCCGATGCGCGGCCCCGCGACAATGCGGCCGTATTTGCGGTCGACGGTGACACCGCTCTCGAAGGCCCGCGCCCCTATGGTAGCTGGCTGAAGCGCACGGCAGACCGGGCACACGCGCGCGCCGGGCGAAATCGCCGAGCGGCACTGGGCGCAGGCACTGGGGGGTCGCTCGGGCAGGACAGCGGACAAGGAACCAGAGTCTCCATTGCTGGGAAGTGGCGGGGCCGCTCGGGCGCTAAGACCGCGCGCGACCTCCCGATTCTCGCGCCATGAAGCGTAACCGAAGGCGTCGGCCGATGCCGGAGAAGGCGCGTCCGAGCGCCGCACGACGGTCGCCGCTACCGCTGCCGGACCGCGACGCTATGCTTGAGCCGATGGCGAGTGCCCCGAAGGAGCTGGCACCGGAGCCGAACTTCCGTCTCGTCACGGTCGTCGCCGGTCGTCGTCAGCCCATGGCTGGCTCGCTCGCCGCGGCGCTCGCGGGCACCGCAGGGCTCGCCGCCGGTGTCTATGCGGGAGGCGGATGGCGCGCGGCGGCGCTCTCGAGCGTTGCCGTCGCGACGCCGCTCGCGTGGGCGCGGCTTCGGCGCAAGGTGGCGCCACACGCTCCCGCGCGACCCGCGCGCATGGACATCGTGCCTTGGGGCGTGGTCGTTGATCTCGGCGCCGAGACACGCATCTTGCGATGGGGCGCCGTGTCAGGCGTTGAGGTCGAGACGGTCTTCACGCGTGACCAAGCCTCCGACACCACGCGGCACAGCGTCGTGCTCGTGGCCACCCCGGAAGGAAGGCTCGTGGGGCACGTGACCGGCGACGCACCGCTCGAGTGCTTGCTCGCGCACCGCGACGCCTACGCGAGCGAAGCCGAGCACGTGGCCGCCGTGGACCTCGAAGGTCGCGAGGCCGCCGGTGAGGCGTGGGAGCCGCAAGCGGAGCGACTCCTCATGGCGTCGCGGCAGCTCATTCGCGGTGGCGGGCTCGGCATCGCGCAAGACGACGCCGGATATCGCGGTGGGCGATTGGCGAATCCGACGGCGGACGTGGTGGCGCGCTTGCGCGCCGTCCTGCGAGATCGCGTGGCACGCGTTCGTGATCCGAGGCCGCTCACGTTGATGCTCGTCGCCGAGCTCGGTCTTCGCTCGCTCTCCGAGGAGCTCGTTCGACTCGTCTCGTCGCCGCACCCGCTGACGGCGGCCACGGCGCGCGCGTCAGGCTTCGCGCTGGGGCTCGCGAAGAGTCGACTCGGCGCCATCGAAGAGGTCGCGCCGTTCTTGCCGGAGGGGGACGCGGCGTCGCTCGCCGCGTGGAGCGCCGAGGTTCAGTGACGGAGCGCGAGGCGCTTTCGTTCGTCCAAGAGTTTGTGCATCTCGCGGCGACCGCGCGTGTTCTTGACGGAATCGGCGCACAAACCGGCGCGCCGCGCCATGCACTCGCCCAGGGCGACGTCGGCGAGGCCCTCTGGCGAGTGGGCGTCGGGGTTGATGGCGAAGCTCGCGCCGCGAGCGCGGGCGCGCCGAAGCAGCGCCGGCGACAAGTCGAGCCGGTGGCCGTTCGCGTTGATCTCCATCCACGTGTCGTTCTCGCGCGCCGCGTCGGCGACGGCCTCGAGATCGAACGAGTAGCCGCTCTTGCCTGAGAGCAAGCGCCCCGTGGGATGACCGAGCATCGTGACCCAGGGGTTCTGCACGGCGCGGAGCAGCCGCTGCGTCATGGCGCGGCGATCCATGCGCGTGTCGGAGTGGACGCTGGCGATGACGAAGTCGAGCGTCGACAAAACGTCATCGGCGAGATCGAGCGTGCCGTCGGGGAGGATGTCGACCTCGATGCCGTGCAAGATCTCGATCCCTCGCACGTCGCGGCGGGCGCGCTGGATGCCCTTCTTCTGATCGAACAGGCGCCCTTCGTCGAGGCCGTTGGCGTAAGGGGCGGCGCGCGAGTGATCGCTGATGCCGATGTACTCGTAGCCTTCGCGGCGCGCCGCTTCGGCCATGGCCACGATGGAGGCGCTGCCGTCGCTCCAGTCGGTGTGGACATGAAAGGCGCCGCGCACGCTCCGCTCGGCGAGCACGACAGCACCGCTGTCGCACGCGCCGATGCGAAGCTCCGGCACGACGTACGGCAGGCCGAGGCTCTCGTAGATCGCCTGCTCCGAGTCGGCACCGCGGGCCGCCGCGGCGAGGCCACCCTTGCCGACGGCGTGCCGTTCGAGCCAGCGAAGGTGCCCTCGGTCGCTGGTGGCGGCCAGCGACGCCAAGGCGAAGTCCTCTGCGGGAACAATGCGCACCCTGAGCGGGCCGCGTCCTTGCAGAATGCAATAAACTTCGTCGCGCGAGACCACCACGCTGCGCACGAGGAGCGCGTCGTCGTTGGAGCGGAGCACGTCGGCGGTGGCGCGCGGGCCGATGCCCGTCGCCAGGACCAACAGCTCGCCCACGCGCTCGAGGCCGCGACGTGTATCGCCGCTCACGACCGCCAGGGCGCCTTCGGCGGCGAGCGCGCACGTCACGAGCCGACCGGCGTCGCGCGCCGAGGCCAAGAGCATCGACGGCGGTTCGGGGAGCAAGCGCCGGAGGGCGTCCTTGCCCATCGCGTCGAGGCTCGGCACACGCGGCAAGAAACCTCCGCGAAGGACGTCGGCGAGCTCGCTGACGGTGCGCGCGCCGGCGCGCTCGAGGAGCACACGCGTGATCCGCGGCCCGAGAGCCGGCGCCTCGGCGAGCGCGAAGAGCTCGTCCGAGACGGCGGAGCGCGCGTCTTCGAGGGCATCGAAGCTACCCGTCGCGATGAGCTCGTCGAGGTCGCGCTTGAGCCACGGCGGCACCGTCCTCGCGCCGGCCGCCGGCGTGGCGGAAGGCCGGACGGCTGCACGTCCGCCGGCGCGCTTCAGGCGAGCGGCGTAGGCTCGGTAGGCGCGGGCCCGCTCGGGCCGGGAAGCGAGGACGTCCAGCCGGAGGGCCATTTCCATGAGCCGCTTCGCTACGTCCCCCGACTTCACACGGCGCTTCTAGCCCGATTTCGTCGCGGACCAAGGTGAAAAATACGAAAATGCACCGAGAATCACCGATCGCTGCGGGGAACGAGCCGGCGCCGAGGTATGGTGGCGCCGATGTCAGACATCCTTGAGCTTGTTGTTCCGCCCGAGCTTGCCGGCGAGCGGCTGGATCGCGCCGTTGGCAAGCTGGCGAAAGGTTTGTCGCGCGCTCGCCTCAAGGACGCCATCGAGGGTGGCTTCGTCCGCGTCGACGGCCGTCGCCGTCCGAAGGGCGCTCCGGTCCAAGAGGGCGAACGCATCACCGTCGACACGACGCAGATCCCCTCCGCGGACACGCCCGCCGTGCCTGAGCCCGACGCACCGCTGGTGATTCGCTTCGAATCGAAGGAGGTCATCGTCGCCGACAAACCGGCAGGCCAGCCCACGGCGCCGCTTCGCGCCGGCGAGACCGGCTCGCTCGCCAACGCGCTCGTGGGGCACTACCCGGAGCTTGCCGCGTTCGGCTATTCGCCGCGTGAGCCAGGCATCGTGCACCGGCTCGACACGGACACCTCAGGGCTCGTCGTCGTGGGCCGCACGGCCGACGCGTTCGAGGAGCTCCGCGCGTCGCTCAAGGCCGAGGCGCTCAAGAAGACCTACCTCGTGGTCGTCAAAGAAGAGGGCCTCCCCGACGAAGGCACCATCGAGTTTCCGCTCACGAACCACCCGAAAGATCAGCGCCGCGTCTACGCGTGCGTCCACCCGCGCGACGTCATTCGCTATGCGCCCCGGCCGGCGTCCACGCAGTACCGCGTCGTCGAGCGCAAAGAGGCGTGGGCCCTCGTCGAGGCCGAAGCGCCCAAGGCCCTGCGCCACCAGATTCGCGCGCACTTTGCCGCCTTGGGGCATCCGCTCGCCGGCGACGAGCTCTACGGCGGCGCGCCGATTCGTTCCCTCGGTCGCCATGCGCTGCACGCGTCGCGCGTGCGGTACGGCGGCGGCGCCTGTGTCGATCCCTTCGACGTAAGCTCTCCGCTCCCAGCGGCGCTGGCGAACTTGATGGGGTAGGCCGCGCTTCCGATGGCGGCGCCGCTCGGCGCCTTCGCGCTCGAGCGACGCCACGAGCTCACTTCCCGCAGGTGCGCCACTTGGTGATGGCCTCGTCGGCGGCCCGGACGATGGTCACGCCTTCGAACCCCGTGCCCACCTTGCCTTGGCGGGCCAGGATGCCGAAGTAGTGGTTCTCGAAGTCGATGAAGGGGTAGGCGCCGTAGGCGCCGGCGCTCGAGTTCCTGTGACCAGCCCCGCAGTTGAAGGTGCCGAGCTGCTTCGCGGAGGGGCACTCGAGCCAGTTGCCGAACCCGTAGGACCAGTCCTCCGCGAGCCCTTTCCAGGCCGGCGAGGTGGTTAGCGTCGCCGACCCGCGCTGGTTGGCAAACAGCTCGGTACGGGTCGCGGGCTTCAGGATCTGACCCTTGGCGAGGGCGCGCAGGAAGCCGAGGTATTCGTTCGCCGTCCAGTGCATACCCCCAGCGAGCCGTGGGTTCGTCGCAGATGGGAGGTCGTACGTGGCCGTGGGGAACAGTCCACTCTTCGTTTTCCAAGCGTCGAACACGGCCGTCCATGAGGCCGCCGCCTTGGCCTTCATCGCCATGAGGCCGGCGACCTGGAGGTGCGTCGACGAGTATTGGAAGCGCGTTCCGGCTGCCGGCGCCGTCGCGCTGCTGTTCGTGTAGATGCTCGTCACGCAGGTTTCGAAGTTCGCCCCGCCTTGGTTGACGCACGTTGGCTCGTCGAAGAAGCCCGACGTGAAGCTGAGGAGGTGACGCAACGTGACCGTGGTCTCGGTCCAAAACGGGAGGAGGTCATGAGCCTTCGTGTCGAGGGAGAGCAGCCCCTCATCGACGAGGTCGAGGATCACGACCGCCGAGACTAGCTTCGACGTCGAGGCGGACTCGTAGACGGTGGTGGCGGACGAGGTGCCTTGCGAGTGGCTATACGCTTGGCCGTCCTCGGTCTCGATGAGCAGCGTGAAGTTCGGATTCGCGGTGATGGTGGGGTCGTTCGCGGCGGCATCGAGCTTGGATCCGATGGTGGCGGCGAGCGCATCCAGCGTCGCCGCGCTGCACGCTGCCGCGGGAGCGCTATCGTTGCCGCTGTCGGGAGCGGCCCCGCTGCTACCGCCATCGGGAGCACCCTCCGTGCCCGGTGCGGCATCGATGCTGCTCAAATCGCTCGTCGCTGGCGTCGCCTCGCTGGTCGAGCCGGAACAGGCGATGGCGACAAGGGCAGGCACGAACGGGAGCAACGTCTTCGACATGGAGGTGCGCATGTTCGACCTCCCGTGCACCATCTGCGCCACCCCAGGGGCCGGCCGCGCCACCGGGAAAGTGAGCCACTCTTCATGGGGCTCCGCGCTGCGACGATGAACGTGCCCTTGTTCACCTGGACGCCAGGGGGGCGCGAGTCGCGGCGACGGACCTTCTCGTTGGAACTTGGCGAAGAGTGGACGCCACCTCCGATAACGCTTGCTTTTCCGGCGAATCACACAATGGTGCGTCGTCGGCACTTCAGCCCAATACCCCTCCTTTCTTGCTGCATTTTCTCCCGTCGTGAACACCGATCCCGCATCAAGACCCCTTCCCGGCGAAAGCGAGTTGGTCCACATTCCCCGGCCTGCCATGTGGGCCCGTTGGAACCGCGCGCGACTCATCGAGCTCGCCCTGAACTCGGTGGTCATCGCCGTCTTCCTCCGGTCCTTCGCGCTCTACTGCGAGGTCGTCATCGAGAAGCGGCCCGGCGTGGTCTTGCCCGACCCAGTGCTCAGTCGCCTGCCCGTCATCGACTTCACCTGGGCCACCTTTGCGGTCCTCTACGTGACGCTCTCTGTCGGCATCTTCTTTCTCTCGAAGCACCCGTCGCGCCTGATCGCGAGCCTCCAGACCCACGCGCTCATGATCGGCTTCCGGTGGATCGGCATGTACCTCGTGCCGCTCGATCCGCCGGTCGGCATGATCGCTCTCGAAGATCCCTTCGTTACGACGTTTGGCCCGAGCGTCACGCTCACGCGAGACCTCTTCTTCTCCGGCCACACCGGCACCATGTGCATCCTCGCGCTCACGGGCACGCGAAAGAGCACGCGCGTTGTCTTCGCCGTAGGGACCGTCGTCGTCGTCCTCTTCATCCTCTTTCAGCGCGTCCACTACACGTTCGATGTCTTCGCGGCGCCGGCCTTCGCGTACCTCGCGTGGCGCATCGTCAACGGCGTGCGCAAGGCCGCGGGGCTCCCCGACGCCGAAGCCGACGTCGTTTCATGAGCGCGCGCGATCAGCACGAAGCTGCCTGACGCGCGAGGCTACGTCGAGGAGCGGCCGATCGCGGAGCCATCGGCCGGCGATCTCCGCCGGCGCCGAAGGCCACGGGAGCGCGTCCAGCGCCGCTCGTGCGCCTGTGAGCGCTGCGTCGAGGGCGCGGTGCGTCTCCTTCGCTGCGGCGTCTTCGTGGGCTAGCGCGAAGAGCTCTCGCAACGACGTGGTGAGAGCCTCCTCAGGCCAAAGCCAGCGACGCGCCTCCGCGAGGCCGTAGGCCACGATGGCCAAGGTGACGTGCGTGTCCTCGACGGTGCGGAACGGCTTTGCGTAGCGTTCGAAGCCGTCGCCTTCGAGCAGCTCGGTGACGGGGGCGCCGTCGAGTTGGAGGGCGCCGTGGGGAAGCTCCGGCGCGAAGGGCAGGGGCGCCCGCGGCGTGACGCTCGCGCCGGGCGCGCCGCGCCGCACGAGCGCGGCTCTCAAGTCCTTGCGGTCGCCATGCTCGCCAGCGCTCGCGATGACGACGTACCACTCGGCGTGCTCGGCGAGCGTCACGAAGGACTTGGTCCCGAAGAGCTTCCACGCGCCGTCGTCCTCCACGAGGCGCGTCTCGATGGCGCGCGGATGACCGCCGCCCGCTTCCGACAGGCAGAAGGCGACGCGCTCGAGGGACTTGGGCGCCAGCAATCGCACGAGCGCCGCCTCGTAGCCGGCGACGGTCGCAAAGGCCACGCGATCGGCGGCGAAGCCACCCAACACGGCCAGCCGCACGGGCTCACGGCGCGGCGCGCCCATCGACGCGTCCTCCAGGCCACCGAGGACCTCTTCGATGGACGCCCACGGAAGAGCGACGAGCGAAGCCGCGAGGAGGGAGTCACAGTCGGTCGCGGAACCCGTCCCAACATCCGGCATGGGTCGAGAGTATGGTCCCAAAGCTGCGATCCGGCGAGGTCCGGCGAGATCCGGCGAGACCTTGACCTCGCCAGCGGCGCGCTGTAGCGCCAGAGGTTGCTCATGAGCTCCGAGCGTCCCCGACCCGCCCGCCGTGCGCCTGCCGCTCGCGGCAACGTTGCGCCGCCGCGCGCGCGCAAGGTGCGCCGGGTGCTCGCGATGACGGGGCTCGCCGCCGTCGTTTTCGCCGGTGCGTCGCCCATCGCGCGCGACCTCGGCGAGCTCGCCGCCGCGCTGGGCGACGCCGCCTCCGGAGTGGTCGCACCGGAGGAGCTTCGCTGGGAGCCCTCGGGGGGTCTCATCTCCGACGCGCTCTTCGGACGCAAGGTCCTCTTCTTGGCGCGGGCCACGCCGGGCGCGCCGCGCGATCTTTACCGAGCGCGGGTGCGCCTCTCCCACGAAGGCCGGCCGCTTGGCATCGTGAGCGTTCACAACCTCACGCAAACGTCCATCGGCGACGATCACGCGCTCGTGGTGCGCGGCTCGCGCGCGGCGTTCGTCACCTCGGCATTCGGTCAGGCCCAAAGCCTCAGCGTGCTGGACCTCGCGCCCAAGGCCGCGCCCGACGCGCCCGGCGGCACTGATCGCCTTCTCCGGTGGCTCACGGGCCTTCAAGAGACCGGCGACGGCGCCGGTATCAAGCGCCTCGACGTGACCATGGATCCGCCGCCGGGACGCGTGGGGCTCGAGCTCTTGCCCGACCAGCTCCGCGTCGACTTCGACGCCGCCGGCGCCGTCAAGACCGCGATCCTCGATCTCGGCGCCAACGACTTGCTTGGCGCAAAGACGCCCGAGACGCTGGCGCGCGGCGACGCCAGCGGACTTCGCGCCGAGCTCTCGTCGAGGCCACCCAAGCGCTTCATCCACTGGGCCGTGGATACGGTGCGCGCCGTCTCGTGGATCGGTCCGGCGCCCATCGCGTGGCTCGAGGAGAGGGTCTTCTCGCTCCGCGACACGGCCAAGCAGGCGGCCTTTCGCTTCGGCGGCGCCTCCGCGGAGGTTCGCACCGACACGCCGTCGGTCACGGCCGCGCCCGTGCTTCTCTCGGCTCACCGCGCTTCGGAAGACGACGGCTCGTGGCCTCCGCCGGCCATCGCGTCCATTTGGAAGACGCCGGAGGCCGGCGAAGGCGAGTGGGCCCTTCCCAAGATCTCCTGGATCAAACGCCTCGACGTCGCCGGCGCCCCGTCGGCTTTCCTTCGCACGTTCGTGCGGCCCGATGAGCAGCGGCCCTACGCGCGCGTGCTCCTCGTGGCCATGGACTCGCGGCGCCTCGACCTCGAGATGGAAGCCGGCAGCGAGGATCCGAAGCCGCTGACGGGGCCGTCGGGGCCGGGACGCATCCCGCGCGACCCGCGCATCTCGACGCGCGTCGTGGCGGCCTTCAACGGCGCCTTCAAGACCGAACACGGCTTCTACGGCATGATGGTCAAGCGGCGCGTCTTGCTCCCGCCGCAACCGAACGCCGCGACGGTCGTGCTCATGAAGGACGGGCGCGCCGGCTTCGGCGCGTGGGGGCCGGGCAAGGAGCTGCTCGATCTTGGCGGATACGCCGCCGACGACATCGTGTCGCTCCGTCAGAACCTCGACCCGCTGGTGGACGGTGGGCGCGTCAATCCGCAGAAGCGCGCGCAGTGGGGCTACACGCTTCCGGGCACGAGCATGCAGACGGAGCGCTCGGGGCTGTGCGTGACGGCGACGGGCCACATGCTCTACGCGTGGGGCGACGACGTGAGCGGCATGACGCTCGCGAAGGGCATGCAAATGGCCGGGTGCACCTTCGGCATGCACCTCGACATGAACCCGCACCACAGGGGGTTTCTCTTTACGAACGTCGACGATCTGCGCGGCCGCAAGTACCGCTCCGAGCTGCTCTCGCCGGACATGGAGATCCCCACGGACCGCTACCTCGAGCACGCGGCGAAAGACTTCTTCTACGTGCTCGTGCGCGATCCATCGCCGCCGGCGACGAGCGGCGCTCCGGCGTGGGCGCCCGCGAAGGGCGTGCAGCCGCCGCCCTCGTGGTTCACGGGGCTCTTCGAGACCGAGGCGAAGGGCGGCGGCATCGAGCTCTTCGACATCGAGCCGGAGCGCGCCACGTACCGCATTCGCCGCGGCGCGCACGAACCCAAAGATCCCAACGCCAACGACGCTTCGAGCGTGCTCGACGAAGGCGACGCGTCGCGCGTCCTCTTTGCGGCAGGGCTCGGCGTGGCGCACGAGAAGCGCGCCCGCGGCCTCGTGGTCCGCGGCGTCTCACAACCGACCCCGCGCGGCGTCGCCGGCTCCGCGCTCGTGATCGCCCGCGGCACGAGCCTCCGCATCCAGCTCCCCAATGAAAGCGCCGCGGCCTTGGCCGACGCGGATGCGGTGGAGCTGCCGCTGCTCTTCGCGGGCGCCGACGTCGGGGTCGCCTCGCCGGCGCGGCCGCCTGGCACCACGCGCTCGGCCCTGGGCACCGCCGACTCGGGTCGCGTCGTGGTGGCGCGCGGACGTGACGCGACGGATCGCGCTCTGGCAGACGCCCTTCGCGGCGCCGGATGCCAACGCGGCGTGCTGCTCGATCGAGGGGAGGGGAGTCGTGCGATCTTCGATCGCTCCGGCACCCCCGACGTTCCGCGGGCGCGCTACGACGAGACCGCTCTCTACGGCGTGGCCACGCCGCTCCGCCCGCGCGCGTTCCGCTTCGAGGCGGCCGCTGCGCCGCCGAAGGCCGTCGAGAAGTAGGCGCATCGCCCCAGCGCGAAGCGACGCTCGGGCGGCGCTGTTCAGGTGCTCATGGCACCGACGCGATCAAGCGAGGGCGGATAGTTCTTGCGGCACGGGCCGCGCTCACCGTCGCCGCGCCTACATGACGCGACGTGCCCCGAACTCGCGTCCGAACGTGGGCCGATCCAGCGAGCGGCTCCATGGGCCCGGCGCGTCGTGGCCTCGCCACCGTCCCGCCATGGGAAATGCGCCCTGGCCGCTTGGCACCGTCCGTGCTTCGTCGGGCCTCATGGAACTCTCGGAGAAATATCTGTTGCAGCGCCTCCGCGAGGGACTGACGGTACCGACGGTGCTCGTGAGGGAGCAGGCCCCGACCACGGAGCTCAGGCCTCGCACGTTCAGTGACTACCTGAAGCTTCGTCGCGAGCTTCAGCTGTCCGGCGTGTAGCTTTGGCCGAGCGCCCGGCGCGTTACTCGCCGGCCTTCCACGCGTTCAAGAACTCTCCCTCGAAGGGCTTGCCGTGGCACGTCGAGCAGGAGACGGGCTCGCCGTCTTTCTCGCCGCCGTTGATGAGGAGCTTCGCGTTGAAGTTCGTCTTCATCCACGTCTTGAGCTTGTCGGGCTCGCTGCGGTCGAGGAACTTCGCGGCGCCTTGGTGACACGAGTCGCAGAAGAGCGGCGAGCCGTCTTCCGCGAAGCGGAAGCCAACGACCCACTCGTTCCACATGCGCTCGGCGACGCTCATGGTCTCGGTCTTCTTCTGGAAGTCCATGGCCGGCTTGCCGCCTTCCATGATCGCCTTGCCCTTGGCGTCGACTTTCGCCGCGTGACAATCTTTGCAGGATACACCCAAGCTCTCGGTGAACGACTTCATGACGGCCATGACGCGCTCTGACTTGCCGGCCTTCTTGTCGGCGGCCTCGGCGGCCTTCATCACCTTGTCGAAGGGTTGGTCGAGCTTGAGGCCTGTCTTCTTGAGCTTCTCGAAAGACGCGGACGTGGTGAGCGGCGGCGTTGTGCCCGGGTCGGTGTTGGTCGGGGCCGCGGCGGCCGGGACAGCCTCTTGCGTGGGCTCACCTCCGTAGCAGGCGGTCAGCGCGAGGAATCCGAGGGCGAACGTGAAGTGCTTCATCGAAGGGGCGGTCTAGTCGGCAGCCCACGACGCGCCACATCCAGAAGGGCCAAAACAGCCTTTCCGGTTTGGAACGGTTGCCCGAATGATTCGGCTTTTCCGGCCTCGTTACGGTTTTGCGGCGGGGACGGAGCCGCTCGCCGGGGGCGATGGCGCGGCGGCCGGCGTCCCTCCGGCGGCGGGGCCGGCGGCCCCCTGCGCTGCGCTCGGGGTCGCGGGCGGAAGCGTCGGGATCGCGGGGCTCGCCTTGTCGTCGGCCTTCGCCGGTCGCTCCGTCGACTCCGTCGCGCCCTTTTCGTCGGTCTTCTCCGGCGCCGTGTTGGCTGTGTCGGAGTCTTTTCCGTCGCTGCTCGTGAGCACGTCGGCGCCCACGTCGCTCGTGCCTTCGTCGGCCTCGACGTTCGGGTCGTTGTAGCGCGGCGGCTCGCCGGGCCGCGAGTAGTCGATCCAGAAGGCCGGCGTGGAGCGGGCGTCGAGGTGGACGAACGTGCTGTTCGGGTAGTACCCCACGCCGACGTTGCGCAGCGTGCGGCAAAAATCGCGCACCACTTCGTTGGGGACACCGACGACGCGAAAGTCGATGGCCTTGCCGACGTTGTGGTTCGAGTGCGCCGTGTGTTGCGTCGGCGCGTAGGGGCGGTATCCGCTGATGACCTCGATCTTACGACCGCCGAAGTGATCCGAGACGATGGCGAGGAGCGCCATGAGCCGCGGCTCGATGGGCTTCGATTGACCGGAGGCGCTGCGGAGCAGCTTCTCGATGGGCTTGGCGGCTTGTGGCACGTTGCGGCCACGGCGGTCGACGAGGCGGAGCTTGGCGTCTTCGGTGGTGGCGAGGCGCGCCAGGTGCACCACGCCGGGGTTTTTCGCCTTCATCGCGTAGGTCGGCGGTTTGGTCTTCTTGCCGTCCTTGTGCTCGCCGGTCTTGGCGCCGCGCGCGTTTTCTTTCGCGCCCTTTTCCTTCGCGTCGGCGCCCAGTGCCGACTTGCCGTCTTTCTTGTCCTTCGGCGTGACGCCGGGGATGACGAGCGTGTCGCCGGGGCGAAGGCGGTTCGGGTTCTTCAGCTTGTTGGCCTCGA